>NZ_JAEPMO010000209.1 GCF_017643905.1 Marivita sp. | reverse complement strand
GAAGCATGTTCCTGAAGGACCTCATCCAAGAGCCGCAAGACAGCAGTCGGATCGACAAAGCGAGAACAACCCGTCGGCGGGGATCAAATCGCTTGGCCAAAATCTATTGACAGAGAGGGAACCGTTACCGAAGTCCCGACCATTGGACCTGTGGTGGACCCTTCGTATTGCACAGGGGTTCCGGTATCAGTCGGGATGTTGATTGCCTGATGCAGTCCATTGACAACGTCATGTGCCGTCAGCGTCACGAAATCGAGTGCGGATTCAACCGTCACAAGCACGTAGACTTGGGTTTCCACACGCAGCTGCGGGTTCATGATTGCTTTGCTCAGGCAGGCTACAAGGGTCGGGCCAGGGCTGACCTGCGCGGTAGTGTGGACATAGTGGACTTCGATGGTGTCACCGGGAACCAACGGGTGGTCGGCGTCACCGATCACCTGATCAATCGGGGCAAGCTCTGCCTCGGTCAGAGTGCCCGAATACCCGAAGCCCGTGCCAAATCCTTTGCCGTCGCCGTTTCCCAGGTACGTGGTGAATTCACCACCCTGATGCTCGGCGCCTGCGTGAAAGTGAATGTTTCAGAGGTTCATTTCGGTGAACGGCGGTGCATCCGCGAACACGCGATCATTTTCGCCCATGGGAGCGTCAATGTTGCGCGGTGCCTGAGGACCAAATCCCTTGCCGTCTGTGTTGGCCGCCAAGGCTGCGCGCTGCTCTGCAATCACGCTGTCCGACACGGTTTCCTGTGCCAAAGCGGCCGAGGCCATTGCAAAAATTGCGGTGGTCGAAAGCAGATCTCATCGATCTCAGTGTCATGATAGCCCCTCAGGTTGTCGCTCGATCGCAACCTAGGGGGCCAGCAGGGCCTGTTGAAGCAACTTAACGGTTCATTCATCGCGCGTTCATTTTCCGTTAATGTTTGGTCTGTTTTCAAGCACAAGGGCTCTTCAGTGCAATCACTGACCGCCAAATTTTGTGGATTGTTGCAAGCGGTCCGATGCCGTCGGGGGCGGGTCACGTGAGCGAAGCAGTCAGCCCCCGAACCGATCCAGGAACTCTTCCGCGCGGAGCGAGCGGAAATCATCCAAGGCCATGCGAAGCGCATCATGGGGCCAGTCCCACCACGCAAGTGCGATCAGGCGCTCGGCGATCTCGGGCGGTTGACGGTCACGCATGACCCGCGCCGGGGTTCCGGCAACGATGGTGTAGGGGGCGACGTCCTTGGTGACGATGGAGCCACTGGCCACGACTGCGCCATGTCCCAGAGTGACCTCGGGTTTGATCATCGCGCCGTGGCCGATCCATGTGTCATGGCCGATCACCGCGCGCCGGGATCTGCGGTGATTGAGGAAATCCTCGTCCGGGCGAGCATCGTCCCAGTAATCCTGCGATCGGTAGAGGAAGTGGTGACAAGCCGCCGTGTCCAGTGGGTGGTCCGTGGCCCCGATCCGTACGAAGCTCGCGATATTTGCGAATTTGCCCACATGCGCATTGGCAATGTCGCCATATCGGTCGCAATAGCTGTAATCGCCGATATGGCTGTTGGTGATCCGGCTGCCCATGTCGATCTCGGTATAGGCGCCGAAGGTGCTGTTCGTCAGGGTGCAGCCCTCGTGGACGAAGGGTGCGTCATGTTTGAGGCGGGCCATATCAGTCCTTGCGGCCTATCAGTTTGCCGCGCAGCCAACCCGAGAACCAGTCCATCGCGATGACCATGAGGATCACCAGCACGATGTAGTAGGACACTTCCTCCCAATCTTTCTGGGTCTGGATGGCCTGAGTGATCAGAAGTCCGATCCCGCCCCCCGTGATCGCGCCGATGATGGTCGCGGATCGGGTGTTCGATTCAAGGAAGTAGAGGATCTGGCTAAGCAGGATCGGCATGATCTGCGGGATCACGCCAAAGCGGTAGCGCTGCAGCGGCTTTGCCCCGGTGGAGGCGACGCCTTCGATCTGCTTTTCATCGACGTTTTCAAGAGCCTCGGAGAAGAGTTTTCCGAAACTGCCGCTGTCGGTGATGAGGATCGCCAGAGCGCCGGTCAACGGGCCCGGACCAAAGGCGCGCGACAGAACGATGGTCCAGATCAGGGCATCCACACCGCGCACGAAGTCGAAGAAGCGCCGCGCGATCTGACGCGCCAGTAGCAAGGGGGTGAAGTTCTTGGCGGCGATAAACGCGAGTGGCAGGGCGATCATCGCGGCGCCCATCGTGCCAAGGAAGGCCATCAGCACGGTCTCGCCAAGCGCCCAGACCACGTCCTTGTGTCGCCACATGGCGTTATTCCAGAAATCCTGAACAGCACCGGTGATGTTGCTGCGGGTCTCGTCCAGTTGCGGGCCGAACACGATCTGGAAAACGGATTTGTTGTGATAGGGGCTGTCGAGCGTGAACCAGAACAGCTCCCATCCAAAGAAATAGCGGAACACTTCTGTCTTGGAGCGTGTCATGGTCAGACGTCCCGCATCGGTGCGGATGTCAAGTCGTGCTTTGGAATAGCTGATCCAGTCCGGCAGGTCCGCTTCGGGCAGGGACAGGGTCACGCCATCGGTGCGGGACACCTGTGCGGTGATTTCGCCAAAGGTGGGATGCAAGTAAACCGCGCTGTTGTCCGGGCCAAACAGCACGCGATGCCCATCCGGCAGGTCGACCACGGCGCCTTCGTCGGTCATCTCGACCCAGTCGGGGGTCATGCCGTCGGGATAGGCCCCCTTGCGCTCGCCTTCCTTAGCGACGGTGATGTCGCCCGAGCGGTTGTCGCGGGTCACTTGCGTCTTGTAGCTGTAGCTGTCCGACACCAGCGTCGCCGCATTGTCGAGGCGCATGCGGTCGGCAAGACCGGGGACGTCAAAGGCAAAAAAGACGTAAACAAGATATGCGAGGATCAGACCCGGAATGCCGAAATTCTTCAGGCGCTTGCGGGCAAAAATCTTGTCGGCTTCGTCTTTGAGCGTTGAGACTGGCAGGGTGACGGTTGCGTCGGTCATGTCAGTGGCCTCCGGTGCCGATCAGGCGATTGCGGAAATGCGAAGAGACCTGATCCACCACCACGATGGTGATGAAGAGCAGTATGAAGATGGCGGCGGCCTCGTCGAACCGGCCCTGTCCCCAGGTCATGGAGTTGCGCAGCTCGTAGCCGATGCCGCCCGCGCCCACAAAGCCAAGGATGGCCGAGGCGCGGATGTTGATCTCAAGACGCAGCAGTGCATAGGACAGGTAGTTCGGTGCGACCTGCGGGATCACGCCCAGCATCATGCGCTGCATCCAGTTCGCGCCAACCGACTCGAGCCCTTCCACGGGTTTGAGATCGGCGTTTTCGTTCACTTCGGAGTACAGCTTACCCATGGCACCGGCTGTGTGCAGCGCGATGGCGACCATTGCAGGCACCGGCCCGCCGCCCATCATGAAGATCAACACCAGCGCGATCACGATCTCGGGGATAGCGCGCAGGATGTCTGAGATACGGCGGAAAACAGGGATCAGGAGCGGCCATTTGGCGAGACCACGGGTCGACATCAGCGACAGCCCCAGCCCGATGATCACACCGATCAGGGTGGCCACGGCGGCAATGTTCAGGGTTTCGATCAGCGCTGGAAGATATTTGACCATCAAGCCCGGCAGGTTCGCCCGCTTTTCCCATGCTTCCGACACGACACCGGCCGGGAAATCAAGCATCTGGTGCCAGCCGTCCCAGAACCCGCCCGCGTTGCGTGCATCCGCGACATAGAAGCCCGACACCATGAGCAGAACGAAAATCGCAATCGCGATGCCGCTATACATGCGCTTCTGGCGCGTCAGGGCCATGTAATGCATCTGGATGTCTCCCACAGAGGGCTGCGGGCTATGGAGCGTGGCGTCTGTCATGGATGAGAGCCTTTTCTGGCGCGTATGCCCACCCCCGGATCAGGCCGGAGGTGGGCTGGTGTGACCGAGCCGTTGGCCGATCACCAAGAGCATGGATCAGTTGTTCATCTGTGCCTTACGGACGGCGATGATGGTCTCGTAGGCGTCGTGGCCGATCGGCTCGAAGCCGGCGGTCTCGCCTGCAGCCACGCCGTAGAGGCATTCCTGATCTTCTTGCAGCGTTGTCTGCATCAGTTCGACCATCTTGGTCTTGACGTCCTCGGGCAGAGCCGTGCGCAAAACGATCGGGCCTTCCGGGATCGGCTTGGACTTCCAGATTTCGACCAGTTCGTTCATGTCGACAAGGCCGGCATCCACAGCGCGGCGCAGGGCGCCCGAGTTGTAGCCATCTTCCCAGTTGCCCAGACCGTCGGCCCAGGTCACACCGCCGTCGATGTCGCCGTTGAATACGGCAACGATGGTCTGCTCGTGACCGCCGGTGAACTTGACTTCACCGAAGTAATCGCCGGATTCCATGGTCGCACCGGTGGCCTGCGGGATTTCGACGGAGGGGATCAGGTAGCCCGAAGTGGAGTTCGGATCGCCAAAGCCGAAGACCTTGCCCTGCATGTCTTCGAGCGAGGTGATGCCGCTGTCCTTGCGGGCAAAACCGATGGAGTGATACGAGAACGAACCGTCGAGGTTGGTCTTGACCAGAACCGGCTCGATCGCGTCTTCATCTTCCAGATAGGCGGCGGCATAGGCCGATGCGCCGAGCCACGCCATGTCGATGGAGCCGCCCAGCAGGCCCTGGATCACCCCGTTGTAATCGGCCGGTGCAAAGAGGCGCGTCGGAACGCCAAGCAGCTCTTCGGTGTCGGCGCGCAGGCATTCGTTGTTGTTCAGACGGTCCTGAGCGTTCTCGCCGCCCAGCAGGCCGATGCGGAACTCGGTGATCTCTTGAGCGAAAGCAGCGGTGCTCAGAGCGGTCGTGGTCGCAAGCGCAAGTGCGATGGTCTTTTTCATCTGTCTCTCCATTGGGTGTGATGAAAGGCAAAGACCCCGCCGGAGCGGGGTTTCAACTGGATCAGGCCACCACGAGGGTCGCGTTGGCTCTGTCCAGTGTCTCGATGGCGGTGGAGGTGGCGGCTTCCGAGAAATCCGCGCCTGCGCCATAGATGTCGCGGGCGACACCGGTCGTCAGTTGGTCGGGGCGTCCGTCAAAGACGATCCGCCCGTCGCGCATCCCGATCACCCGGTCGCAATAGCGCCGCGCGGTGTCGAGCGTGTGCAGGTTGGCGATGACCATGCGCCCGTCTTCTTCGTGAATGCGGCGCAGCGCGTCCATCACGATCTGGGCGTTCATTGGGTCAAGGCTTGCAATCGGTTCGTCGGCCAGAATGATGCTGGGATCCTGCATCAGTGCCCGCGCAATGGCGACGCGCTGCTGCTGGCCACCTGAAAGCGCTTCGGCGCGTTTCGGGGCCTGTTCTGCCATGCCAAGCCGGTCAAGGATTTCGATCGCCTTGTGGATGTCCTCTTGAGGGTAGAGGTTGAACATTGTCGCAAAGGTCGACCGGCGGTTCAGCGTGCCGTGCAGAACGTTCGACACAACGTCCATGCGCGGCACAAGGTTAAACTGTTGGAAAATCATGGCGCAATGGGACTGCCATTCGCGCTTTGCCGCGCCTTTGAGTGAGGTGATCTCGCGGCCTTCGAACACGATCTCGCCCGAGGTGGAATCGCT
>NZ_JAEPMO010000138.1 GCF_017643905.1 Marivita sp. | reverse complement strand
TTCCAACAATTTCTGCTCTTAATCACATTATGCGACAGACCTCAAGTTCATGGATGTACGTCCGATGACCATCGGCATGACGCCCTGTCTTGTGCAGCGGGTCAGCTATACGGCTGGATTGGGCTACGAGATCTACTGCGAACCAGTGGCGCAGCGGCAGCTCTGGCACACGCTTTGGACTGCCGGACAGGAGTTTGGCATGCGCCCCTTCGGGATGCGCGCGATGATGTCGCTGCGGCTGGACAAGTTCTTTGGATCCTGGCTGTCTGAGTTTTCGCCGGATTACACGCCCGGAGAGACCGGAATGGACCGCTTTATCGCGTGGTCAAAGAATGCCGATTTCATCGGACGGGCCGCCGCTGAGGCCGAACGCGCCAATTCGTCGGATCGGGTGCTGTGCGCATTTGAGGTGGCCGTAAACGACGCCGATGTGAACGCCTATGAGCCGATCTGGATCGACGGAGCTGTGCAGGGCTTCTGCACTTCGGGCGGCTATTCGCACCATGCGGGCAAATCCATCGCGCTTGGACTGATCCCGCGCATCTATGCGCAGGACGGTCAAAAAGCGCAGATCGAAATTCTGGGCGACATGTGTGACGTGACGCTTATCACCACTCCGCTCTACGACGCTGACGGGGCACAGATGCGCGGTTAGACTGCGGGCATGACCCAGATAACAATCGTGATTCCCGCCGCCGGGGCCAGCCGCCGGATGGGCGAACGGGACAAGTTGCTCGAGCCTGTGGACGGAAAACCCCTATTGCATGGCGTTGCAGAACGGGCTTTGGCGGTGTGCGGGGATGTGATCGTCACCCTGCCCTCGCTCACCCATCCGCGCGCGAGCGTGTTGGAGGGTTTGTCGGTTCGGCAAATCCCGGTGCCAGATGCGGACGACGGGATGTCCGCATCTTTACGGCGCGCCGGAGCCTTGGTGCCGGACACGGCTGAAGGTGTGATGATCCTGCCAGCCGACATGCCTGATTTGACGGAAGACGATCTGCGCCATGTTATACAGGCGTTCAGCGATGCCAGTAGCGAGTTTCTGGTGCAGGCGACCGGTGCTGGTGGCACGCCGGGTCACCCGGTTATCTTTCCCAGCGACTTGCTTCCGGAGTTCCAGAACCTGACCGGAGACGCGGGTGCGCGGGCGATCCTGCAGGCCAACCGCCACCGTTTGATCCGCGTTGCCCTGCCCGGCGAAAACGCGCTGACCGACCTGGATACACCCGACGCGTGGACAGTTTGGCGGGCAAACAACCCTGACCGGTGATTGTGGATAAGTTTGCGGAAAAAAATGGGACGGCTCTCCCCAACCGTCCCATTCTGTCCAATCGCTGCCACTTTCGGGCGCAATCGGCTATAAATTCGCCGATACTTTAGTCGGTGAGCAAGACACTACTCAAGAAACACTTCAAAGCAAGTCAAAAATGCCCGTTTTGTGACCAAGCAGTTCAGTGACCACCGGATCACTTACGTTAGGGAACGCGCCATTCTCCAGTCCAGTTGTCGTCCGCGCTAAAAACAGCGCGTCTGTGCGGATCGATCAACTGCATGAGCTCAATCGATTCGATTTGGCAGATCAGCACCGTGAACCAGTCGCGGCTGGCGAGCTTGGTGTATGCATGGGCATTTGGGATCGGAGTGCCGGGCTTCGGGGATGCGCCGTAAGCGATGCGCGAGCCATCTGGCACGTTTTGCCAGCGATCACCGACATCCTCGCCTTGATGAATGGACACGCGTGTAGATAACCTCAGTTGCAGTTTGGCTTTTTCATCCCAGACCATCAGTTGAGCGCGCGGGTTGGCACGCAGCGACGTGACCTTGTCCGACCCGCCGTCGGTGTGGACTTCGACGGTGCCATCGCGTCGGCTGGCCCCCCGCAGAACGACCGTGCGTGCTTCGGGCGCACCTTCGGGCGATACGGTGGCAAAGACCGGGTGGCGCGCAGCGGCATGCCGGTCCGCCACCCCGCGCGTCAGCCGTTGCCAGCCGAGGTCCAGAAAGGCGGTAAGGTCGTGCGGGTCACTCATAGCCTGTCATCTCCAGATAGCCGCGCCCCGTATGAGAGCCTTGGACGGTGACGGGACCTTCCCAATAGGGAATGGACACCGCCATCCAGGCATCGGGGTTCAGTGCGGTGACAGTGACGTTGATGCCCTTGTCGGGCAGTTGTACCGCCCATTCCGTTGGTACCTCTCGTCCGGCAACGTCGTGCCAGCTCACAGGCTGCGCCGCGAAGGCCCCGTCAGGATAGGCTGTCGTCATGCCATCCGGCGCGATCCATGTGGCCGAGGAGAACGAAGTTCCATCGTCCTCGCGCAGCAGGAAGCCCATCAACTTGTCTCCGGTGTCGAAGGAGAGCGAGAACCAGTCCCAGCCCGATTGGCTGTCCGCCAAGGGTTGTGACGACCATTCCCGGTCGAGCCATGCCGACCCCGAGACCTCTACGTCGCCTGTTGGAAGAGTCAGTATGCCGGTCACCTCGTAGAACGGTTGAGAGTAATAATAGCTTGCCTGCCCTTGCGCTGACTTGACCGAAAACCCACCCTCGCCGTGAAAGACCAGTGGGCCTTTGGCTTGCAATCCGAGATCATAGGCAAAGGCTTGACCACGCGCGGTCAAGCGCTGGTCGTCGAAGGACGGTCCTGCCATTTGCCAATCGTCGATCCATGCTGCGAAAGGTTCCACGGTCACACCCGCCTGCCCGATCCCGCCGCGTGCGATGCGTTCGGCGACAAGATGCGTGTTGGGTGCGGTGACGGCAGCATGGGCGAACCAGACCTGCGGATCGGACCAGCCTTCGCGTGTTTCGGGCGCCAAGGCAGACCTGAACAACGTCCATTGAATGCCGTAGGCGGTGCCATCGGGCCCGGTGAGATTGGCGGTGAGATACCACCATTCGATCCGGTAGTCGGGATGCGCGCCATGGTCCTGCGGGAAATCGAACACCGGGTTGGGTGTCGGAACGGCAAAGGCATCGGCATCGGTGCCCAGCCCTGCAAATCCCTGCGCGGCCACCTGAACAGGCAGCCACAGTATCAAGAGAAGCGCCCTAGCGATCATTGGCGAACACCTTGAGCAGATCCGATGGCGGCGTGCGCGCCAACCGGATGGCCGGCCAGAGCGCGGCCAGCGCCGCCGCGAGCAATGCGAAGAGGGTCAGCAGCACATAGTGGCCGGGGAAGAGATAAATCGGGAGTTTCCAGCCAAACGCTTCGACATTGACATAGGAGAGCAGAACCCAAGCCAGTATCAGCCCAAGTGGAATTGCCAGCAGGGTCGTGACCATCGCAAGCACCACGGCGCGGATCAGTTCCAGTTGCCCCAGCTTGCGCCGGGTCAGCCCCAAAGCCCACACAGGGGCAAGCTGTGGCACCCGGATCGACGCAAGGGTCAGCAAGCTCATCAAGATGGCGAACGCGGCGACCGCGAGTGTGAGAATGTTCAACGCACCCGTGACCGTGAAGGTACGTTCGAACACGCCCAAAGAGAACGCCTTGATCCGCGACTGGTCGGTGATGGCGGTTTCGGGCAAGCCGTATTCTGCCGTCAATCTGTCGCGCAGCGCGGTCGGATCGTCTGTGCGCACCCCGAAGGACGTCGCCACAAGATCGGGATACAGGTCGCGGAACGCTGTTTCAGAGACCAGCGCCTGTCCCAGCGGGTTGCCGTAGTCGGCCACGATGGCGGCAATCGGCAAAATCAGGTTTGATGAGATGACCAAGCGGTCCCCGGTCCATAGATCCGCACGGCGGGCCAGTTGCTCACTGACCACAACTGCGCGACCGTCCTCAACCCGATCCCAGACATTGGGCGTGTCCTCAAGAAACAGCCAGTTGTCGCGGTAGGTCGGACCGACGCGAACACCGAACAGGTCGGTCGGAACCCCTGCGATCTCGGTCTCGGTCGACAGGAGCGGCAGAATCTCACGCGCTTCGGACAGAAGGATTGCTTCGACTTCCAGACTTTGCGCCTCGTCTTCCACACGGATGAACAGCTCGGGAGCCAGCCGTTGATCGAGGAAATCGACAAAGGTTACACGAAAGCTCGATACCATCGTGGACACGCCCACATTCGCCGCCGTTGCCAGCAAGAGCGCCATCAAGGCGAGGCTCAACCCCGGCACCTGTTGGCGCGTGTCGGCCCAGAACCACTGCCACATTGCAGTTCGCGCGCGCTGATTGGCGAATCCGACCGCACCACGCAGCAAGAGCGGCAGGATCAGAGCGGCACCGATCAACAGGCAGGCCAAGAGCGCGAAGGCAAGGGTCAGGCCCCGGCCCCAGATCGCGATAGCGCCGCCCACGACAAAGAGCAGCGCCGCCAACGCGCCAAGCCGCCAAGCGGTTTCACCCGAGGCGACAGCCCAGGCCCGTGGCCGCGCACTGGCCAGAATCGGCATCTTCGCAATCTTCCAAAGTGCGCCTGCGGCAGCCAAACCGGTGCCGAGAACCGCGATTGCCATACCCGAAAGCCACCATTCGGACCGCAATTGCAAAGTGCCCGCAACCGACGCGCCATAAAGCCCCTGAAGGGTCGCGGCCACGTTTGGCAAAAGAACGGCGGCAATCACATATCCCAGAGCCACCCCAATGGCGCCAGCCAGCAGCGCGAACACCACCAACTCCGAAATCATCAACCCAATCAACCGATTGAGCGGCACTCCTAAAGCGCGGAGCGTGCGGACCATGCTGCGGCGCTGCTCGAAGGCAAGGCTGATGGTGCCGTGTACGATGAAGATGCCAACAGCAAAACTGAGCAAACCGAAGGCGGTCAGGTTCAGGTGAAAGCTGTCTGTCAGCCGGTTTGCGCCCGTATCCTGCGCCGGCTGGCGGACAAGGCTGGGCGCGACCTCTGCCAACGAAGGCAGACCAATCGGTTGTGACGGTGCGATGATGAGGCGGCTGAGCGTGCCCTCTGCCGACAGGAGGGTCTGCGCCACGCCGATATCCGACAGCGCGACACCCGGCGCGATGCTTGGGTCCACGATGACCCGCTGTGACACCGTCCCTTCAAGCGCCTTTGCCACATCCGGTGCTGCAAACAGAACGCCCCGCGTCAGGAAATCGTCGAGGTTGGATTCGTCCTGCATCCCCACGGGCGCGATGGTGCCCGGTGCGGTCAGTGGATCGAGGCCGACCAGACGCACGCTGCCCGCCTCAGTGCGCAACCGGCCCTCAATCACGGGCGATACCTGCCACCCGGCACGGCGCAGCGCGATATACGAGGACTGGTCGATCTTCTCGCCAGTTCGGGGCAAAAGCTGGTCGAACTGCCCTTCGCCCAAAGTGGCCGCTGCCGCGTCATAGCTCGCGCGCGCCTCGGCATTGATGGCTTGCACACCAGACCAAAGCGCAGTTGCCAAAGCCAGCCCTGCAATCATTGCAAAGAATTGCAATCTGTTGCGACGCCAATGGGACAGAAGGGCTGTCAGCGCGGTTGGGATCACACCACGTGTCCCTGGCTGAGGTTCACATGGCGGCTCATCCGGCGCGCCACGCTTTGGGAATGGGTGACGATCAACAAAGCCGCGCCGGTTTCGCGCACAAGGCGCAGCATTTGCCCCAACACTTCGGATGAGGTGGCTTCGTCGAGATTGCCGGTCGGTTCATCCGCAAGCACAAGCTTGGGCCGGGCCGTCAAGGTGCGGGCGATGGCGACGCGCTGCTGTTGACCGCCAGACAGGGCCTCGGGGTACTTGTTCAGATGTTCGGTCAGGCCAAGCGCCTTGGACAGCCGCGCCGCTTGGTCGGCATCAAAGGCACCTGCCAGGCGCGCCTGAAACGCGATATTCGCTTCGACAGTCAGCGACGGAATAAGATTGAACTGCTGAAAGATCACACCCACGTCGGACCGCCGAAGTGCGGCCCTGTCAGTGTCGTTCATCGTGGTGATCTCACGACCGCCGACGGTGATCGACCCGCTGTCGACGCGGTCCAGACCTCCGATGAGATGCAGAAGCGTGCTTTTGCCCGAGCCCGACTCTCCGGTCAGGGCGAGTGTTTCCCCACGCTCAAGCGACAACGACACACCGCGCAGCACGGGCACGTCCCCATCCGCTGCGGGAAAGGATTTGGTCACGTCTTTGACAGTCAACACCATGTGCTTGAGCTATCACGCGGTACGGAAAGGAAAAGCCCGGACGTATAAAAAGCACCGCCGCACTTTGCCGCGTGTGATTGCGGTGCTACCTCGGGTGCCATGAGTGCGTTTATCCTATCACCAGAAACGGTCTGGAACCCCAAAGCGCTTGAGACCGGATCGGTTCCGCGCAAGGTACTACATCGCATCGCGTTCCTGCCAAAGGGCGGTGGCGCGGCACTGGCTGCGCGGGTGATTTTCGAGAACGAGCCGCTGCGCTATTTCATTGCCCTGTCGCCCTTCGTGGTCGCCATGTTCATCTGGCGCGATCTGGCCTTACCAATTTCGCAGGCTCCGGTGGCGATGATTATCGTGATCGGCTTTTTCGAAATGAAGGTGCTGCGGGTCTCGGCCGAAAAGCGCAAGACGTTGATGGACGAGGACGAGGCGGCGCGGGTGCTGGATACGTTGAATTTCCGCGCGCGGCGGGTGCTGACCAAACTGGCGGCGCTGCGGGGGCAGACCAGCGGCGAACTGATGCTGGTGGTCGAGCAGTCAGAACTGGCGCATATCACCCCTCTGACACTCGTGTCGGTGCAGACCCGCGAGGGCAAGCCGCGCATCCTGCCTTTGGCACCGGAGGAACGGGATTTGATTTCGGCTGAGCTGTTTGGTTCCGAGTTCACTGAACGGATGCTGCACAAGGCGAACCTGCGCGAAGATCTGTTTTTGCGATCCGTAAGCTTTGATGCGCGGGGTGTCTCGGGTCATGCGCGGTTGGCGGCCTTACTGGACGGACCCGCACCGCAGGAGGCCCCGGCATGAGCGTGAACGCGCAAACCGTTTCCGCAGGCGATGCATTGGAAGTGTTGCAAGCAGCATGGGAGGCGCAGCGCAGCGGTGCGCTGACCACATCGTGGATGCTGCATGGCAAGCCCGGCGTGGGCAAAACGCAGCTTGTCCAGACACTTGCGACCCAGATCGGCGCGCAGCTTTACGACATCCGCCTGACCACGATCGAACCGCAGGATCTGCGCGGCCTGCCCTATTACGATCACGAAACCCGCAAAACGCTGTGGTATCGGCCCGAGGATTTGCCAGACCAGCCGGACATGCCTGCTGTACTGTTTCTGGACGAACTGACCGCCGCGTCGCCTTATCTGCAGCCGACTGTCTATGGCCTGCTGCAAGAACGGCGCGTCGGACGACACACCCTGCCCGACAGTGTGTTTATCGTCGCTGCTGGCAACACGGTCGAAGACGGTGCTGTGGCTTACGAGATGGGCACGGCCCTGTCGGACCGGTTGGTGCATCTTCATGTGACAGCCAACGCCAAAGACTGGCTGGAGCGGTATGCAGTCGACCAATCGCTGCACCCTGCCGTCACGGCCTTTCTGCGCTCGCGACCTGACCTGCTGGACACTACCGAAGACAGCCTGCGCCGCGGAGATATGATCGCGTGCACGCCCCGGTCGTGGGAGCGTGTGAGCCTGATCATGCAGGCGGTGACCGACCGCCGCATCCGGGGCACGATGGTGGCCGGAACCATTGGCGTGGCCCCGGCTGCCGAGTTTGCCCGTGTGGCGGATGAACTGGATGCGATGGTGACGGTGCAGGACATGCTCGCCACCCCGCGTGGACAACGAATGGACCTATATCCCGAATCTTTGAACGCGCTGGTCGGGCTGATCTATGGGTTGGTTGCCCAGACCGATGCCGACACGATCCGCGATGTGATTGATGTCATGGCGGATATCCGGACGCTGAAATCCGAACAAGTGCGGGCGTTGCCCCTGGGGGAATTGTCAAGCTTCGGCTTCGAGCTTTTGATCCGGAAAGCGCTCGCACAAGGACTGCACGAGGCATTCCGGGGGGCGGAGGCTTACGCCGATTATGCCAAGGCGCGGGCCGAGGTCGGGGCACTGTAGTCCGGTGTCAGGGCAACACAGCCGACGCGCGCGAATGGCTTTGGCCCAAATGGGTGACGTGGACCCGGCAATAGCCGCGCTGGCGCTTTGGTGCACGCATCGAGACCATGATGGAACGACGGAAACTTATGGAGAGACAATCTATTACGGGCCGTCCTTCACGCAACTATCGCCACCCGAACAGATCGGTCTTGCGGCGCATCATGTGCTGCATGTCGCACTCCGCCATTCCGCGCGTCAGGCGGACATGGCAGCACGACTGGGGCGCAGGTTCAAGCCCAAGCTTTACACGCTGGCGGCAGATGCCATGGTCAACGAGGCGCTGCTGGCGGGGGGACATGCGCTGCCCCGTCCCGCCGTCCGCGCAAAAGAGCTGATCGACCTGTTGCCGGGCCTCGACACGGTCGCGCCAAACATCCTGGCCGAGTGGGACACCGACCGTCTGTACCACGCACTTGCGGCACCGTTGGACGGCGACCCGTCTCAGGTGAACCCGGCGGTCGACGATTACATGCTCAAACGTCGGTTCGCACCAGATCTGTCCAGCAAAGGATCGTTTGAAACCGAAAGCGATGTGTGGGCCACACGGGTCGAACAGGCTTTGGAGTTAGGACGCTCGGCAGGTGTCGGCATCGGTCCTGCTTTGATCCGGTTCGGGGACCTGCCGCACTCTACTGTCCCTTGGGAACGGCATTTGCGGCGTCTGTTGCTCAAGGCCGTCAGTGACGTCCCGCGCCCGTCCCATAAACGTCCTGCCGCGCGCTGGGTGGCGCAAGAAGCTTTGGCTCGTGCGGCAGGCGCGCCATCCCCTGCATTTCAGGCCGGATTGGCCCGCGACCAGCGCCGCCCACGGATCGTGATCGCGCTCGACACGTCAAGTTCTGTGACCGACACGCAATTGGACCTGTTCGGGGCCGAAGTCCTTGGCATCCAGCGACGCAGCGAGGCCGAGTTGCACCTTTGGGGGTTCGACACAACACTGCACAGCCAGACCCGGCTCGAGAGCGCCGATGCGTTGCAGCAACTTCAGATCAGACGCGGTGGAGGGACGGATTTCGCGCCCGTGTTCGACATGTGCCGCAGGTTCGATTCGTCGTTGTTGATCGTCCTGACCGACCTTGATGCGCCATTGCCTCCGGCCCCGCGACATGAGGTGATCTGGGCCGTCCCCTCGCCGGCACCCCGACCTCCGGCATACGGAACGCTGATCCACATGACACGATAGCGCGGGAGCGGCTGCCAAAACCTTTGCCGGACAGACCATATAGGCGTAGCGTGGACCTAGAGCGCCCCAAAGCGACGGAGGAGACCATGACCATGCGCAGCTTTCGCTACGGCCTCGCCCTGTTTCTCACGGTCCTGTCTGGCGCCGCCACTGCGCAGGACGGCAATGTCACAATGGGACAACAGATCGCCGAGGAATATTGTGTGGCCTGTCACGTGATCGACCGCGGCGGCCCCTTTAAACTGGAGCCTCCCAGCTTTGCCGCCATCGCGGTCTATCGGTCGGCCGAGCAGATCCGAGCACGGATTGAGCAACCGATACATGCCGCTATGCCGCGCTACACCCAGTACATGATCGGCGGCAATATCGACGACATGGTCGCCTATATCACCTCGCTTGGGGATTGAGCGGACACAGCAATCACCAAGACGCAGCTTCGACGGCGCGCTTCATGTAACCGAGATGGAAACGACGCAGCGCATGCGTCAGACCAGCGAGTGACCCTTGATCGAAAACCTTAAATTGCCGACTTACGAGAGTTACGATGACATGCTGGCCTGTAGCGCATGGACCGCAGGTCTGGACGACCTCAATACGCATCTGGCCAACACGCTGTCACATTGGGGGCAGCACGTTGAACTCAATGGCAACCTTTTCTATGCGCATAGAGATCCGGACTATCGGCACAAGGGTCTTCTCGAACGGTTCGATGGCAAGCGGAGGAACCTGTTTTGGCTCGCCCGCCAATCAGCGCATCTGTTCGAAGTTGGCGTAAACGGCGGTCACAGCCTTTACCTTGCTCTGTCAGCGAACCCGACGCTGCGCGTGACCGGGGTGGACATCTGCAAACAGCTGTCCCCAACCTGGGCGCGTGTCGACATCTATGTACCTGCGGCCTTTGCCTGGTTAAGATACGCGTTCCCCGGGCGCTGCCGTTTTATCACCGGGAACTCGCTGGTCGAACTGCCGAAATACGCCGATGAAAACCCGTGCGAGACCATTGACCTTCTGCATCTGGACGGGTCGAAAGACACGCATCTGCGCGAATTTCTGGCGTTGAAGCCGTTGATGCCAAAAGGCGCATTCCTGTAGCTGGACGAAACGAACGTGGGGCCTGTTCGCATGTCCATGCGCCAAATCCTTAAGCTTGGTCTGGCGGAAAGAGTTGATGCCGATCACCCCAGCCTGCTGGATTTGCCCGGCCACAAGGTTCTTCTCGTGACGTGACGTGATGCGAAACGGGTCGGTAGAACAGGTCTGATGAGGTGGTGCCCAAGGCGAGACTCGAACTCGCACGCTGTTGCCAGCGGGGGATTTTGAATCCCCAAGCAAGATTTTTCGCCGAAACGACGAACAACTGAAAAACAAGTAAAAATATATTATTTTCAATTATTTAGCCCACCACCCTCACCCTGCCTTACTCTGCAAAAGCAAGTATGCTTGAACCAAATCCTGCGACCAAAAACACAAAATACGCACAAAACCTGCTTCACCTCAGACCAATGAGCCAAGCCAATCAAGTCAAGTTTTCAAGATGACGAATGTGGAAGCATCGCAAAGCTTGCACCTACCGAACCAGCACAGTTTGCAGACACGAATGACAACCAGCATCCCGCGCGACCCACCCCGTTCAAAGTGCAGATGCACAAAAACCGTGCAGTTCATCTTGCCTGCACGGATTTTCCACACGACCCACCAACATACATCCGAGATGTTGCTTTTGTGCTGAACCACCAGCACGATGGCTACTGGGAGCCTACATCCATAGAGGGACATCCAGCCAATGACCCAGCTTGGTTCAATCACGAACAATCACCTGAGCATCACCTGCAAGTGTTGCCAGCATCATA
>NZ_JAEPMO010000255.1 GCF_017643905.1 Marivita sp. | reverse complement strand
CGTGATCACCCTGCCCTTCGTGATGCGCACCTTGCTGGCGTCGATGTCGGCGTTCGATTTCTCGCTGGTAGACGCCGCGCGAACGCTGGGTCTGTCCTACCCCAAGGCCATTCTCAAGGTGCTTGTGCCCAATCTGGCCCCCGCCTACCTGACCGGCGGCCTGTTCGCCTTTCTAGCGTCGATGGACAATTACCCAATCTCCATTTTCCTGACGGACGCCCGCAATAAGACGCTGCCGATCAAGATGCTCCAATACCTTGAGGAACAGCCAGATCCTTCGCTTGCGGCCATGTCCTCGGGCCTGATCCTGATGGCCGTCATCGCCTTGGTCGTCGGCGCACGGACCGTAGGCCTCAACCGGATGATCCAGGGATGAGGCGCGATCTGAAGGGATATTTCGGCGCAGAACCCGCGCCGTGCTGGCCGGATGACGCAAGGCTGGCCGTGTCCTTTGTCGTGAATGTCGAGGAAGGCGCGGAGTTGTCCATCGGTGACGGGGACGAGCGCAACGAAGCGCGCTACGAGTCCGTCGAAGAGGTGAAAGGCGCGCCGGACCCCTGTATGGAAAGCCACTTCGGCTATGGCCCGCGTCAGGGGTACAAGCGGATCGCTGACGCATTCGACCATCACAGCGTCAAGGCCACCTTCTCAACCTGCGGACGCGCTGCGGAACGCACACCCTGGCTGATCCAAGATCTGGTCGCGCGCGGGCACGAGGTGTCCTGCCACGGCTGGCGCTGGGAAACCCATGCGGGCTGGGACCCCGATAAAGAACGCGCAGTGATTGCCAGAACCCACGCCACCCTGACCGAAATTGCTGGCGTCGCGCCGGTTGGCTGGCACACCCGCTCGGCCACCTCGCCGCATACCCGTGCGTTGCTGATGGAACATGGCGGCTTTACCTATGACAGCAACGCCTATGACGACGACATCCCCTATTTGGAGGGTAGCCATGTCGTGCTGCCTTATGCGTTTGACACCAATGACATGCGGTTCTCGCCGGGTGGCGGGTTCGTTCAGGCGCGGGACTTTTCCGACTACGTGATCGCCGGGTTCGACCGGCTGTATGCCGAGGGCGCAAACGCCGCGCGGATGATGTCCATCGGTTTGCATCTGCGGATCATCGGTCGTCCAGCACGCATCGGCGGGTTGGAGACAGTTCTGTCCCATATCGCGGGCACGCCCGGCGTTTGGATCGCGCCACGTCGTGACATTGCCCGCCATTGGGCCGCACAGCATGGAGAGATGACATGAGCGCGCTTGACCTGACCGCCCGCGATCTGGCCGCCGCAGTCCGCCGCGGTGACATCACGCCAGCGGCGATCGTCGCGGAAACGCTGGCCCGCGCAGCAGAGCGCAATCCCGCGATCAACGCCATCTGCCACATGAACCCCGATTTCGAAGCCGAGGCCGACCGCGTGACGCAGCGCCTTTCAGCCGGGGAAAACCTGCCGCTGGCCGGAGTGCCTGTGCTGATCAAGGACAATATCTGGGTAAAAGGCTTGCGGGTGTCGCAGGGATCGCGGCTTTTTGCAGATCACATTGCGCCCGAGGATGCTGAATCCGTGCGCCGTCTGCGCACCGCCGGAGCGATGATCCTGGGCATTGCAACCTGTTCTGAGTTTGGTTGCAAGGGCGCCACCAATTCCCCGCATCACGGCATCACACGCAATCCAGTGGACCTGACACTGGGTCCGGGTGGATCGTCCGGCGGGTCAGTCGCGGCGGTGGCTGCGGGAATCGTACCGCTTGCCCTTGGCACCGATGCAGGCGGGTCAAGCCGCCGCCCCCCGGCCCACACAGGTCTGTGCGGGATGAAACCGACCTATGATCTCATCCCCTACGGCCCGAGCTTTCCGGAACCGGTTTGGGGCATATCGGTGATCTGCCCCATCGCCCGCAATATGGGGGATATTGCACTCGCGATGGAGGTCATGGCTGGCGTCCACGCAGCCGCACCAGACACGCTCCGCATCGCGGCCAGCCCCGATTTCGGGACGGGACAGGTGGTCGAACCGGATGTCGCCCGGAACTTTTCTGAGGTGATGCAGGCGATTGGCCAAGCAGGCATAACGGTTCAGTCGGCAGAGATCGACTGGGGCGGCATTAAGGGGCACGATATCCTTCCGCTTCAATTCGCGGGCCTTGCGCAAGCCTATGGCCACGTGTGGCGCGACACGCCCGACATCTTCGATCCGATAATCGCCAAACAGATCGAAACCGGGCTTTCACTGACTGGCGTCGATGTCGCCGCTGCACACCAAACTTCTTACAGAATGCGCTCGGTTCTGCGTGCGGCGCTGGACCGTTACGGGATCATCGCGACCCCAACCACGCCCTGCCCGGCATGGCCTGCTGAATTGTCCGCCCCTGAAACCATCGCAGGTCAACCTGCTGGCCCCCGCGACCATGCCGCCTTCACCCCGCAGGTGAACCACGCCGGAGTGCCAGCTCTGTCTCTGCCCTGCGGCGTCGATGGAAACGGATTGCCGCTGGGCCTGCAATTGATCGCGCCTGCTGGGCAAGACGGCGCATTGATCGGCGCGGCGCAACTTCTGGAATCTCTGCTGAAGGACATCGCCTGATGCGTCTGCTCATGATCAACCCCAACATGACCGAAGCGATGACCGGACCAATGGCGCGCGTGGCGCAAGACCTTGCGGGTGAAGCTGCCGAGATCGTCGCGCTGACTGCAGCGCAGGGCTTTCCCTATATCTCATCGCGCGCCGAAGCCCAGATTGCCGGAGCGCATGTCCTTGAAATGATTGCGGATCATCATGACAGCGTTGACGCCGTCATCGTTGCGGCCTTTGGCGACCCTGGTCTGGTCGCTGCCCGCGAATTGTTCAACCTTCCCGTGGTGGGCATGGCCGAAGCGGCGATCATGACCGCCGCGATGCTGGGTGACCGCTTTTCGGTAGTCACGTTCTCTCCGCATATGGCGCGGTGGTACACGGATTGCGTCCGTCAGACCGGTTTGGAGGCGCGCTTTACAGGTGTGAGATGCCCCAAGATTGCGCCTGCCTCGGTCGACAATGTGGCAACCGAGTTGCGATCCGACCTGATCGAGCTGGTCGGCCAAGCCACATCCGCAGACGGAGCAGATGTTGTGATCCTTGGCGGTGCGCCCTTGGCAGGACTGGCAAAGGACATCGCAAACGAGGTCGATGGGTTACTGATCGATCCCATCGCTGCCGCCACAGCGCAGGCGATGAGCCTCGTGCGCCTTGCCCCGGCCTATGGCCAGCGCGTGGCGAGACCGGCGGCAAAGCCCTCCAAAGGCCTGTCACCCGCCCTTGCCAGCATCATCGCAGGAGAATGACCCATGACCCATGATCTGGTGATCAAAGGCGCGTGTGTGGTGACTGCCAGCGGCACAACCCACTGCGAGATCGGCATCAAAGGCGGCGTGATTGCAACCTTGGGCCATGACCTCGCCGGGACCGAGGTGATCGACGCCACCGGGCTGATCGCCCTGCCCGGCGGGATCGACAGCCATGTCCATATCTCT
>NZ_JAEPMO010000055.1 GCF_017643905.1 Marivita sp. | reverse complement strand
GTGTTCAAGTCTTTCACGCTGACCGCCAATGGCATTCTGACGCGCAACGAATGCGTGATCGAACTGACCGGTGACAATGCGACCGCACACGTTGCGGGTGCCTGTGTGGGCGACGGTGATTTCCACCATGATGACACGGTGTTCATCACTCATGACGCGCTGAACTGCGAAAGCCGTCAGGTGTTCAAGAAAGTGCTGCGCAATGGTGCCACGGGCGTGTTCCAGGGCAAGATTCTTGTGAAGGAAGGCGCACAGAAGACGGATGGCTACCAGATCAGCCAATCGTTGCTTCTGGACGAGGACAGCCAGTTCCTCGCCAAGCCGGAGCTTGAGATTTACGCAGACGACGTGGCCTGTTCGCATGGCTCGACTTCTGGCGCGATTGACGAGGAAGGCCTGTTCTACCTGCGCTCGCGCGGGATCGACGAGGGGCCGGCGACGGACCTTCTGACCATCGCGTTTCTTGCGGAAGCGGTGATGGAGATCGAAGACGAAGGCTTGCAGGACGAGATCAACGGTCGCGTCGAGGCGTGGCTCGCGCGGCGGCGCGGCTAAGAAGCGATGCCGTTCACGCAGGATATCGCGGCCACGTATCGGGGGCCGGGCAAGGTTGTGCGTCGACTTGTGAATGCCGGACAGCGCGAGGACCGTGCCTTGGCGATCTTGATGGGCGCTTGCGCGATCCTGTTCATTGCGCGCTGGCCTGCTCTGGCCCGTCAGGCGCATCTTGAGGGGCTGGAGCTGAACATGCTGCTGGGCGGCACGTTGATGGCGACTGTGTTTCTGGCGCCGTTGCTGTTTTACGCGCTGGCTTTTGTCGCCCATCTGGTCGCGCGGGCGATCGGTGGGCAGGGTCCGTCCTTCAATGCGCGGATCGCCCTGTTCTGGAGCCTTCTGGCCTCGTCCCCGCTGATCCTGCTGAACGGCCTTGTGGCGGGCTATATCGGCGCCGGGATTCAGTTGACCATCGTTGGACTGATCTGGTTCTGCATTTTCATGTGGTTCTGGATCGCTGGCATGCTGGCCGTCTATCGCGGGAGCGCGGCGTGACATTCGAAGGATTTTTCCGGCTGGCATTGAACACAGTGGTGGCGCCGCGGGATGTGGCACGTCTGTTGTTGGCGATGAATCTGCCGTCGCAAGCGCTGTGGCTGGCCTTTGCGCTGGTCATCGTGCTGAACACGTTGATGTTCTCGGCGTCGCTGATGCTGGTGCCTGCAAATGATCTGTTTGGCGCGGTTCTGGTGAACCCGACCGTCTTCGGCGCAATGCTGGCGGTGTCGGTGGGAGCGCTGATCGTGGCCGTCACGCTGTGTGGCCGCCCGCTCGGGGGGCAGGCGAGTTATGCGCAGATTGCTATTCTTGTGATCTGGTTGCAGGCGTTGCGTGTTTTGATGCAGGCGTTGGTGGCCGTGGTCGGCCCGTTCAGCCTGTTCCTTTCTGGGGTCTTGATCAGCGCCGCCTCGGTGCTGGGCATTTGGATCTTCGTGAATTTCATTGATGTGGCACACGAGATGGGAAGCCTGCTGCGCGCTGGTCTGGTCTTGTTGTTGGCCGTTGTCGGCATGATGCTGGGGCTGAGTCTGATTTTCAGCCTTCTTGGCGTCCAGACCGGAGGGATACCTGGATATGTATGACGTCACCGAAATCCGCCGCGATTTCCCGATCCTGTCGCGCGAGGTGAATGGCAAGCCTCTGGTCTATC
Source organism: Marivita sp. (assembly GCF_017643905.1). Taxonomy (GTDB): domain Bacteria; phylum Pseudomonadota; class Alphaproteobacteria; order Rhodobacterales; family Rhodobacteraceae; genus Marivita. Next base: position 24,763 of record NZ_JAEPMO010000055.1, on the reverse strand, counting down.
TCGACAATGGGGCGAGCGCACAGAAGCCTCAGGTCGTGATCGACGCGATCACCCGCGCCTATTCCGAGGAATATGCCAACGTCCATCGCGGGCTGCATTACCTATCGAACCTCGCGACCGAGAAATACGAGAGCACGCGGGGCGTGATCGCCAAGTTCCTTGGTGTGAAGGACGAAGACGAGATCGTCATGAACACCGGCACCACGATGGGGATCAACACCGTGGCCTATGGCTGGGGTATGCCGAACCTCAAGGCCGGGGACGAGATCATCCTGTCGGTGATGGAGCATCACGCCAACATTGTCCCGTGGCACTTTCTGCGCGAACGGCAGGGTGTGGTGATCAAGTGGGTCGATGTGGACAGCACCGGCTATCTGGACCCTGAGGCCGTGATCGCCGCGATGGGGCCGAAGACCAAGCTGGTCGCGGTCACCCATCTGTCGAATGTCTTGGGCACCGTAGTGGATGTGAAGACCATCTGCCACGCGGCGCGCGAACGCGGGATCGCCACGTTGATCGACGGGTCGCAGGCGGCGGTGCATATGCCCGTCAATGTCGAAGAGATCGGATGCGATTTCTACGCCATCACAGGCCACAAGCTTTACGGCCCGTCCGGGTCGGGTGCGATTTACATGCGTAAGGATCGCATGGCCGAGATGCAGCCCTTCCTTGGGGGCGGCGACATGATCCGCGAGGTCCACAAGGACGAGGTGCTCTGGAACGACGCGCCCATGATGTTCGAGGCGGGCACACCCGGCATCGTGCAGCAGATCGGGCTTGGGGTTGCGTTGGATTACATGATGGGGATCGGGATGGAGAACATCGCCGCCCACGAGAAAAAACTGAGGGATTACGCCCGGACGCGTCTGGATGGCCTGAATTGGCTGCAAGTGCAGGGCACAACGCCTGACAAGGCGGCAATCTTTAGTTTCACGCTGGATGGTGCGGCCCACGCGCATGACATCTCGACCATCCTTGATAAAAAGGGCGTCGCGGTGCGGGCGGGTCAGCATTGCACGGGACCGCTGATGGACCATCTCGGCCTGACCGCCACCTGCCGCGCGTCGTTCGGGATGTACAATACGGAAGAAGAAGTGGACAAACTGGTGGATGCGCTTGAACTGGCGCATGATCTATTTGCCTGAACTGGGGGGACAGAATGGCTAACCTATCTTTGCGCCGCGCGCGCACGATCATCCGCAAGACGCTTGAAGCAGGGCGCGCGGCGGACATGAAACCGCTCTCGGTCATCGTGCTGGACGCGGGCGGCAACGTGCAGGCGTTCGAGCGTGAGGATGGGGCAAGCCCCGGGCGCTTCCAGATCGCGCATGCCAAGGCCTATGGGTCGGTCATGCTGGGCATGGCCGGAACCGCGCAGAAGAAACGGGCGGAAGAGCAGGCCTATTTCATCACCGCAGCAGGCGCGGCGCTTGGCGGGCAGATGGTGCCGGTGCCGGGTGGCGTGCTGGTGCGGGATGCCAAAGGCAACGTGCTGGCCGCCGTGGGCGTAACGGGCGACACCTCGGACAATGATGCTGCGGCGGCAAAGGCCGGCATCGCAGCGGTGGGACTGACCGCGGAAATATAAGGAACAGCATCATGGCGCGGCCCGTCGTCGGCATCATCGGCAACCAATACCTGATCAACGATCAGTATCCTGCACATGCGGGCGGGTCGATGAATTCGGAAGCGGTGGCCAAGGTGGCCGAATGTATGCCTTTGGTGGTGCCCGCCGATCCACGTTTTGTCTCGGTCGAGGAGTTGCTGGAGGTGTGCGACGGGTTCCTGCTCACCGGCGGGCGACCCAATGTGCATCCCGAGGAATATGGTGAGGCCGAAACCGAGGCGCATGGCGCGTTCGACCGGGCGCGCGATGCGATCACCTTGCCTTTGGTGCGGGCCTGCGTGGAACGTGGCCAGCCGTTTCTGGGCATTTGCCGTGGCTTTCAGGAAGTGAACGTCGCCATGGGTGGCACGCTTTATCCGGAGATTCGCGATCTGCCGGGGCGGATGAACCACCGGATGCCACCTGATGGCACGCTTGAGGAAAAGTTCGCCCTACGCCACGTGGTGACGTTGCAGGAGGGTGGGGTTTTCCATCGCCTGTTTGGGTCAAACGAGGTGATGACCAACACACTTCACGGTCAGGGGATCAAGACGGCGGGCGCACGCATCGTGATCGAGGGCCACGCGCCCGATGGCACACCCGAGGCGACCTATGTGAAGGACGCGCCGGGCTTTACCCTGTCGGTGCAATGGCACCCGGAATGGGACGCGGCGAACGATCCTGTGTCGCGGCCGCTGTTCCAGGCCTTTGGCGATGCGGTGCGGGCTTGGGCACAAGGCGAAGTGGTGGGCGGACACCGCGTCAACGCGGTGTAAGTCTCCGCCGACGCAGACTCGCGCGCTTCAGGTCACCGCTTTGCGCTGCTTGAATTCGGGAGTGTCCCAGAGCCGGTCGCGCATGATCCGTGCCAGAATTTCAACCGCCTGATCCACATCCTCAAGGCTCAGATAAAGCGGTGTGAAGCCGAAGCGCATGATGTCGGGCGCGCGGAAATCGCCGATCACCTTGTGTGCGATCAGAGCCTGCATCGCGGCATAGCCTTCGTCGAATTTGAAGCTGATCTGAGACCCGCGCACTGCCGCGTCTCGTGGGCTTGCGAGGGTCAGATCGGGGCAGGTGGACTCAACCCCCGCGATGAACCGTTCCGAAAGTTCGATGGATCGCGCGTGCAGGTCTTGCAGGTCAACATCGTCCCACACGTCGAGCGCCGCGTCCAAGGCCGCCATCTGTACGATGGGCGGTGTGCCGACGCGCATCCGGGAAATGCCTGCGCCCGGTTTGTAGCCAAGGTCGAACGCGAAGGGGCTGTCATGCCCCAGCCATCCGGAAAGTGCTGGCAAGGCCATATCGGCGTGACGGGGCGAGACATAGATGAAGGCGGGCGCACCGGGGCCACCATTGAGGTATTTGTAGGTACAGCCGACTGCGAAATCGGCGTTGACCCCGGCCAAATCGACCGGGATCGCGCCAGCGGAATGGGCGAGATCCCAGACAGTTACAACGCCTTGTTCATGCGCCTTGGCCGTGAGTGCCGCCATATCGTGTTTGCGCCCGGTGCGGTAATCCACCTCGGTGATCATCGACACGGCGATCTCGTCAGTGATGGCGGCTTCGACCTCCTCGGGCGCGACAAGGCGCAATTCGTAGTCCGGGCCAAGCAGCGAGATCAGCCCTTCGGCCATGTAAAGGTCGGACGGGAAGTTGCCGGTGTCCGACAGGATCACGCGTCGGTTGGGGTTCAGTTTCACTGCGGCCGCCAGCGCCTGAAACACCTTGATCGACAGCGTGTCGCCCACCACCACGTGCCCGGACTCCGCCCCGATCAGACGTCCGATCCGGTCGCCCAGTCGCGCGGGCATCTCCATCCAGCCGCAGGCGTTCCAGCCGGTGATCAGGTGATCGCCCCATTCGTCGGTCACGGTCTGCGCCACGCGGGCGGCGGCGGATTTCGGCAAAGGCCCCAAAGAGTTGCCGTCGAGATAGATCATGCCTTCCGGCAAATGAAACGCGGCGCGGGTGGCGGTGAAATCGGTCATGTCGTCCCTTTCCGGGGTCTTAGAGCTTGGTCCGCAGGTGCCAGAGATCAGGGAAAAGCTCAACCTCCAGCATGCGCTTGAGATAGGACACGCCACCCGTCCCCCCGGTGCCGCGTTTGAGGCCGATCACCCGCTCCACGGTGGTGACATGGTTGAAGCGCCAGCGGCGGAAATAGTCCTCCAGATCGACCAGCTTCTCCGCCAGTTCGTAGAGATCCCAGTACCGGCTCGGGTCGCAATAGACCTCGGCCCAGGCGGCTTGCACCCCCTCGTTCGGCTGATGTGGCTTTGTCCGATCGCGGGTCAGGGCATCCTCCGGCACAGCCACCACCTGCGCCAGTCGCGCGAGAGCGCAGTCATAGAGCGAGGGCTTCTCCATCTCGGCAGTCAGGCGCGCGGTCAGGTCAGGCCGGTGCGCGTGGGGTTTGAGCATCGCCGGATTGCGGTTGCCCAGCAGGAATTCGATCTCGCGGTACTGCGCCGACTGAAAACCCGAGCTTTGACCAAGGGTCTCGCGGAAGGTGGTGTAATCGCTGGGCGTCATGGTGCGCAGCACGTCCCATGCGGAATTGAGCTGTTCGAAAATGCGCGACACACGGGCGAGCATCTTGAAGGCAGGACGAATCTCGGCCCCCGACAGGGTGGTGCGTGCCGCGTGTAACTCGTGCAGCGCCAGTCGCATCCACAACTCGGACGTCTGGTGCTGGACAATGAACAGCAATTCGTCATGTGCGCTGCTCAGCGGGTGCTGTGCGGTCAGAACAGCGTCAAGACCAAGGTAATCAGTATAGGACATGCGCCCGTCAAACGACATCTGCGCGCCGTCTTTCGCCGGATCGTAGGGATCGCTCAAAACTCACCTCCGGCGATCTGGATCGCCTGGCCGTTGACGCTGCCCGAGTTGGGCGCGCAAAGCCAGAGCGCGGCCTCGGCCACTTCCTCGGGCGCAATCAGGCGGCCGTGGGGGTTTGCGCCGACCATCACCGCGCGCGCTTCGTCCTCGGTCATTCCGGTGCGGGCCATGATCCGGTCGATGTTCTGCGGGACGATGTCGGTGTCGACATAGGCCGGGCAGATGGCGTTGAACGTGTAGGGTTTGCCAAGGTAGTCGGCGGCCAGCCCCCGGATCAGGCCGATCATGGCGTGTTTCGACGCGGTGTAGCAGGGCGCGCCCTTGAGGCCCCGCAACCCGGCGATGGAGCTGATGGCGATCACGCGGCCCCAGTCGGTCTGGTGCATCGACTTGAGGCTTTCGCGGATCGTGAGGAACGTGCCGTCAAGATTGGTTGCCATCATGGTGCGCCAGAACGCCATGTCCATCTTGTGAAGCGCGCGGCCTTCGGCAATTCCGGCATTTGGCACACAAATCTGGATCGGCCCCCGGTGGGCCACGGCACTTGCGATGCCGTCGACCACCGAGGCCTCATCCTGCACATCCATGACGAGGGCGTGCAGATCATGCGCGCTGGCGGCAGCGTCCAGCACATCGGCGCGGCGGCCTGTGATCGTCACCTCTGCGCCTGCGCCGCGCAGGGCCTTGGCGATGGCAAGGCCGATTCCCGTGCCGCCGCCCGTGACCAGCGCGTGTTTGCTTTCGAGTGTCATCTGACCTCCCATGTCCTTTGCGCGTGACCGTATAGGTCTGGTCGCCAGTGGCAAGATGGCCCACCTGCGGGGGCTTGCTTTTCTCATTCACGTTCATGAATATGTGCGTGACCACAGGAGGAGCGTCATGCGTATCACACCCATTCTTGTCATCTGCAGCCTTGCCCAGATGGCCGCCGCCAGCGAAGACATTGCAGACAAGTATCCGCAGTCGGAGCTTTACGACAAACCGGTCGAGGTGATCCCGCATGTGTTTTCCGCCATCGGGGCGACAGCTCCGCCGACCTACGAGAATTCCGGCCACAACAACAACCTGAGCTTCGTCATCACCGGCGATGGCGTGGTGGTGATCAATGGCGGGGCCTCGGCCCGGCTGGCCAAGGCGCTGCATGACGAGATCAAGTCAATCACCGACCAACCGGTGAAGCTGGTGATCAACGAGAACGGGCAGGGTCATGCGATCCTCGGCAATTCCTACTGGGCCGGGCTGGGTGTCGACATTCTTGCCCATGAAGATGCTATCGCGGTGGTCGAGGCGGATGGCGATTTCATCCTGCAGGGCATGCAGCGCTACAATCAGGACAAGGCCGAAGGCACCACGATCGCCGTTCCGAACCTCAGCTTTTCCGACAGATACGTGGTCGAGATGGGGGATGTGACGCTAGAAGTTCTGCATCTTGGCCCGGCGCATGATCCCGGCGACACGCAGGTGTGGATTCCGCAATGGGGCATCGTGATCGCGGGCGACATCGCGTTCCATGAGCGTTTGCCGCCGATCTTTCCGGAAACCGATACGGATGCGTGGATCGAAACTTTTGACGGGCCGTTCACAGCGCTGGGGGCGACCTACGTGATCCCAGGCCACGGCCACCCAACCAACATGGCGCAGGTGACGCGCTATACCTCTGACTACATCAAGGATCTGCGCGCCAAGATCGGCGCCCATATCGACGAAGGCGGCGATCTGGCCAGTGCCTATTACGTGGACCAGTCGAACTGGGCGCATCTTGATACGTTCGAGGAGTTGGCGACCAAGAATGCGGGCCGGGTGTTCGAAGAAATGGAATGGGAATAAGCGCTCCGGTCTGCCCTTCTTCTTGCCGAAAATATCCCGGGGAGTTTGAGGGGCTGGCCCCTCAATCGTTTCCGTCAACGGAAACGGAAGATGCGTCGACGCATCTTCGCCCGGACCGGATTGACGCCATCCCCTGATCCCACCAATGTCGCGCCAAAACCAGCGCGAGGAGGGCGATCATGCAGCCGAACATTCTGATTCTGATGGTGGACCAGCTGAACGGGACGCTGTTCCCCGATGGTCCTGCCGATTGGCTGCACGCCCCCAACCTCAAGAAACTGGCGGCTCGTTCCACCCGGTTCCAGAACGCCTATACCGCCAGTCCGCTCTGCGCACCGGGGCGGGCGGCGTTCATGTCGGGACAATTGCCCTCGGCCACCGGGGTCTATGACAACGCGGCCGAATTCCCATCCTCGATTCCCACCTATGCGCATCACCTGCGGCGGGCGGGATATTACACGGCACTTAGCGGCAAGATGCATTTCGTCGGTCCCGACCAGCTCCACGGGTTCGAGGCGCGTCTGACCACGGACATCTACCCCGCAGATTTCGGCTGGACGCCGGATTACCGCAAGCCGGGCGAACGCATCGATTGGTGGTATCACAACATGGGTTCGGTCACGGGCGCGGGTGTGGCCGAGATCACCAACCAGCTCGAATATGATGACGAGGTGGCGTATCAGGCCAAGCTCGCGCTTTATGATCTGTCGCGCGGCAAGGACGACCGGCCGTGGTGCCTGACCGTCAGCTTCACCCATCCGCATGACCCTTACGTCGCACGGCGCAAGTACTGGGATCTCTATGAGGACTGCGAGCACCTGCTGCCCGAGGTGCCCGCGATGGCCTATGAGGACTACGACCCGCACGCAAAGCGCATTTTCGACGCCAATGACTGGCGCAATTTCGACATCACCGTGGACGACATCCGCCGGTCTCGTCGGGCCTATTTCGCCAATATCTCCTATCTGGACGACAAGATCGGCGAGATCCTGCAGGTGCTCGAAGACACGCGGCAAGAGGCGATCATCCTGTTCGTGTCGGACCATGGCGACATGCTGGGCGAGCGGGGTCTGTGGTTCAAGATGTGTTTCTATGACGGGGCGTCGCGCGTGCCGCTGATGATCGCTGCCCCGGAGATGGCGGCGGGTCTGGTGACCGATCCGGTCTCGACGATCGACGTTTGCCCGACGCTCTGTGCGCTGGCGGGGGTGAGCATGGAAGAGGTCATGCCATGGACGACGGGGGAATCGCTGGTGCCGCTCGGGCAGGGCGGCGAACGGACCAGCCCCGTGGCGATGGAATACGCGGCCGAGGCATCATACGCGCCGCTGTTGTCTCTGCGATACGGCAAGTGGAAGTACAATCGCTGTGCGCTTGATCCCGATCAGCTGTTCGATCTGGAGGCTGATCCGCATGAAATGACCAATCTGGCCGATCATCCCGACCATCAGGGCACAGTGCAGAGCTTACGGGCGAAGTCTGAGGCGCGATGGGATCTGGCGCGGTTCGATGCCGATGTGCGGGCCTCTCAGGCGAAACGCTGGGTGGTCTATGAGGCGCTGCGGCAGGGGGGATATTACCCATGGGATTACCAACCCCTGCGCGATGCGTCGGAGCGGTTCATGCGCAATCACATGGATCTGAACGTGCTTGAGGAAAACCAACGCTTCCCGCGCGGCGAATGATTAACCTTTCTTAACGGATTCCATTGTTTGGCCATTTTTGGCTGCACATATTTACGGAATGTTAAGATACGTTTTGCTAACTGCCGCCCTTCTTCTCGCCACGCCTGCCTCCGCTGGGCCGAATGGGACCATTCGCGTGGTCGATGGCGACACGTTCAAGATTAACGGCACCACAGTGCGCCTGCATGCCATCGACGCGCCGGAAACCGATCAGATGTGCGGCGATGCCAACAGTCCAGCCTGGGCTTGTGGCGACTGGGTCCGCTCTGAAACCCGCGCTCTTTATGAAGGGCGCAGCGCCCGGTGTACCGCGCTCGACACCGACCAATACGGTCGGACCGTCGCGAAATGCAGCGTCGACGGGCAGGATGTCGGCGAACGCTTGGTGCTTGAAGGGTTGGCCTTTGCCTATCGCCAATACGGGATGGACTACGATCTCGCGGAAAAGGGCGCTGCCGTGAACGGGCGCGGTCTGCATGCCACCGGGGTGATGTCGCCCGCCGCGTTTCGGTCGGCGCAACGGGCGCAGGAGCGACCTGTCACGGCGCGAACCGAGACCGGTGCAAAGACTGTGACGGTGAACAGAGGCACCCCTGCGAAAAGCAATTGGCTGCCCAACGTCCTCAATCCCAATTGCAAGATCAAAGGCAATATCAGTCTGAGCAAAGGCGAACGCATCTATCACGTGCCCGGACAGAAATATTATTCCGAGACCCGCATCTCACCGACCAAGGGCGAACGCTGGTTCTGCTCCGAGGACGAAGCGCGCGCTGCCGGGTGGAGAAAAGCGCGGAATTGATCGCGGTTTGATCCGGGTCAAAGTGAAAGATGCACCTCTCTGACATGTTGGCGGTGAAAACATCAGGAGAGGAGTGGACCCATGTCACATACCCCACACGAATTGGCCGAGGAATTCCCGGAGCATGTCGATAAAATGAGCGCGCTCAAGCAGTCCGACGCCCATTTCGCCAAGCTGTTCGACAGCTATCACGACATCAATCGCAGCGTGCACAGGGCCGAAACCAACGTGGAACCGATGGACCAGTTCGCCGAAACCGAGATGCGCAAACAGCGCGCAGCGCTCAAGGATCAGATCTGGGGCTACCTTCAGGCGTGATCAGTCCAGAAGAGCGGTGATCGCATCGGTCACCGTTCTGGACATCGGCCGCGCGTTCGATCCGAATGTCGCGGCCACGCTGCCATCTGGGGCGATCAGGACTTTGTTGAAGTTCCAGCTTGGCGCAAATCCCGTTTCGGCTTCGAGCCATTTGTAGAACGGATGCGCATTGTCGCCCCGGACCGAGGTGATGGTGGTCATCGGAAAATCGAGGCCGAAATTCACCTCGCAGAAATCCTTTACCTCTTCGTCGCTGGCCAGTTCCTGCCGGAAATCATTGGACGGCACTGCAAGCACGACAAGCCCTTGGCCCCGGTAGGTGTCATAAAGCTCCTGAAGCCCGTCATATTGCGGTGTATACCCGCAGCGTGACGCTGTGTTGACCACAAGCACCGGCTGACCGCGCCATGCCGCAAGGTCGATCTCGCCGCCATCAATGGACGGAAAGGTAAAGCTCGACATGGCAGCCTGCGCCAGCGTCGCGCAGGTGATGAGGATGGCTGATAAAAGCGGGCGCATGTGATCTCTCCTTACCAAGGGAGTTAGGCGATTGTCGGCCAAAGGAAAGTCTCAGATCCTGCGGAACACCATGACAAGCCCACGATCCTTTGCGTGATCATGGTCTGCGTTTTCGTAGATCGGGATATCGTGAAAATCGACCATGGTGATCAACTTGTGTGCCACCATAAGCGCCAGCCTTGATCCGAAACCCGACCCGTCAAACACGGGCGGGATCACCCCGCAGACAAAATGCGCGCCTTGTTTGGCAACGCGCAAGAGTTCGGGAAACACCTCTGGACCGACATGCCCGTGGGTGAACGTGCCGCTTGAGACAAACCCGCCATAGCTTGCATCTTCCATGGGAAGGGTCTGCGTGAGGTCAGCACAGATACGGTTGCGATATAGCCCTTTCGACGCGGCCTGATCCAGCATGGCTTGCGAAATGTCGATGCCATCCACCGGGCGGTCCCGAAGATGTTCCGCCAGAAGCCCGGTTCCCGCGCCGATGTCGAGCACTGGCTCTGTGCCAGCATAGAGGTCCTTGAAGATCCTGGCGATCTCGCGTGGAGCGATGTAGCCGTGGCGTTCGCCAAAGTTGCTGTCATAGCTGCTGGCCCAATCGTCATAAAGCGCCTTGGCGTCTGAGGCCCCCTTGATACTGTAGGCGCGTTCCAGGTTGTGATCCGGCATCAAGGCCTCCTTCGGCATAATCTGGGGCAGGATGGCGGGAGCGAGGCTGGTGGACAAGTGTCTTGCGCGACGGCTCCGGCACTTCCATATTTTCCGGGCGATAGCTTTTGGAGCAGGACATGGCAGGCGGTTGGGCACGGGATGGTGCGGTTCAGGAACAGATCGACGCGTCGATCAATGATGAACTGGCACGATTGAAGTCGCGCAAGGCTCCGGTTGGGGAAAGCCTGACCCATTGCGCGGAATGCGAAGAGCCGATCCCCGAAAAGCGCCGCATCGCCATTCCGGGTGTCAAGCTGTGTATCGACTGCCAGCAGGAACGCGATGGAGCCTATCAGGCACGCGGCGGCATCAACCGGCGGGGATCGAAGGACAGCCAGTTGAAGTGAAATGTGCGGGCTGACACCCGCGCAGGGTGTCTCGCCTTCGGCTCGGAATTGGCGCGTTTATCGACCTTCGGCATTCACCAGACGTTAAGGTTAAAACCCCGCGTTTTGCCCGCATATTTATCAAAAAGAAGAAGCAGGGGACGGTGTGAATCCCCTGCTTCTTATTTTTCCAAATACGCACACGAAACGGTGCCGACAGAGTGTCACCGGAAGGTCATCCCTCCATCGCCTCCAACTCGTCGATGAAGCCCGAAATCATGCTCAGACCCTTGTCCCAGAACTTCGGGTCGCTCGCATCCAGTCCGAACGGGGCCAGCAATTCCTTGTGGTGCTTTGAGCCCCCCGCCTTGAGCATGTCGAAATACTTGTCCTGGAAGCCATCCGGGTTTTCCTCGTAGACAGCGTAAAGCGCGTTCACAAGGCCATCACCAAAGGCATAGGCGTAGACATAGAAGGGCGAATGGACGAAGTGGGGGATATAGGCCCAGAAGGTCTCGTAGCCCTCCATGAACTCGAATGCCGGCCCGAGGGATTCGGCCTGCACCGACATCCAGAGCGCGTTGATGTCGTCCGGCGTCAGTTCGCCGCCACGCCGTGCTTCGTGCAGTTTACATTCGAAATCGTAGAACGCGATCTGGCGCACGACCGTGTTGATCATGTCCTCGACCTTGCCCGCGAGCAGCACCTTTTTCTCGGCATCGTCCTTGGCGTTGTCGAGCATGCGGCGGAAGGTGAGCATTTCGCCGAAGACCGAGGCGGTTTCGGCGAGGGTCAGCGGCGTCGACGCGAGCATCTCGCCCTGTTCGGCGGCCAGCACCTGATGCACGCCGTGGCCAAGCTCGTGGGCCAAGGTCATCACATCGCGCGGTTTGCCAAGGTAGTTCAGCATCACGTAGGGGTGCACATCTGTCACCGTGGGGTGCGCAAAGGCACCGGGGGCTTTGCCGGGCTTCACAGCGGCGTCGATCCAGCCCTTGGTGAAGAACGGCTTGGCGATCTCGCCCATACGGGTGTCGAACTCCGAGTAAGCGTTCATCACCGTTTGTTCCGCCTCGTCCCAGTTCACGATGCGCGTCGCTTCCATCGGCAAGGGCGCGTTACGGTCCCAGACCTGCATCACGTCAAGGCCCAGCCATTTGCGCTTGAGTTCGTAGTAGCGGTGGCTGAGCTTGGGGTAGGCGGCAACCACGGCGTTGCGCAGCGCCTCGACCACTTCGGGTTCGACATCGTTGCTGAGGTGCCGCCCGGTTTGCGCGGTCGGCATGCCGCGCCAGCGGTCCATGACCTCTTTTTCCTTGGCCTGCGTGTTGTGGACGCGGGCGAAGATCTTGATGTTTTCGGCAAAGACCGCGGCCAGTTCGCGGGCGGCGGCTTCGCGTGTGCTGCGGTCCTGCTCGGTGAGCAGGTTCAGCGTGCCTTCGATGTTGAGCGGTTCGCCATCCACTTCGAATTCCAGACCCGCGATGGTTTCGTCGAACAGGCGTTCCCACGCGTCGCCGACCACACCCATGTCGTGCAGGAACTTCTCCATTTCGTCCGACAGCTGGTACGGCTTCATCGCGCGAATGCGGCGGATCGCAGGTTTGTAGCGGGCGAGATCGGCATTGGCGTCAAAAAGCGCGTCTACCGTGGCATCGTCGATCCGGTTCAGCTCCAGCGTGAAGAAGACTAGCGGTGTGGTGTAGTTGGTGATCTTTTCCTGATGGTCTGACAGGAATTTCGCGCGCTTTGCGTCGGTGGTGAGCTGGTAGTAGCGCAGACCCGCGTAAGACATAATCCGGCCCGCGATGTTCTCGATCTTCTCGTGGCGGTGGATCGCGGTAAGGAATTCTTCTGCCGTCAGATCGGCCAATTTGCCATCGTAATCGGTGGCAAAGCTGCGGCAGGCCTCTTCAAGCCAGTCGAGATCGCGTTTCAACTCGGCGGCGTCATCCGAGGGGTAGAGGTCTGTCAGGTCCCATTCCGGCAGATCGCCGAGGTTCTTGCCCCCGCTTTGGGCATTGGCGTCATAGGTCGGGGTCGGGATGCGCAGCATGGGTCGTCTCCTGTTCTTCGTTGCCTTGGAACCTGTGCCGTGCGGGCGAAAGGTTCAAGGGGCAAAGCCGTAGAGCGTGGCTGGATTGTCGGTAAAGAGCTTCTGACGGGTGGTCTGATTGGGGATCGCGTCGAGCAGGCAGTTGAGCTGCTGGCCTGCATCCGGCATGGGCACACCGTTCAGCATGAGGTGAGGCCAGTCGCTGCCCCAGAGAATGCGGTCGGGGTTTGCCTGCGCCAGTCTTTCGATCAGCGTCTGCGGCTCTGGCGTATGGCGGTAGGTGGCGCTCAACTTGATCCACGCATGACCCTCGACCAGCAGGTGTTCGAGCGCTTTCTGCCCCTCTGTGATCCCCAGTGCAGGGTCGGGCCAGCCGCAATGGTCGAAGACGATCTGCACGGGCAGGGAAGGCACTTGCGGGGCCAGTTCTGCGAGGTGCAGATGGGAATGGGCCAACATTTCCACATGCAGACCGTGATCCGCCAGCATGGGCGCAAGGCGTTTCATCCCGTCCCAGCTGAGCAATCCGCCATGGACGTAATTCAGACGCACGGCTTTACAGTTCTGGTCGGCCAGCGCGCGGATGTCGGCCTCGGTCGCATCGTCGGAAATCACGCAGACGGCGCGGAACCCGTCACCCATGCGGCGGGTCGCCTCGAGCGTGATGCTGTTATCGCCGCCATAGAGGATCGAATGCACGATGACCCCGCGCGTGCTTCCCAACAGCCCGAGATGTGTGCGATAGCGGTCGAGCCAAGTGTCGAGCGTACCGGGCGGCGGGTTTTCCACGCGACCGTCCCATAGTGCGAAATCATCCCCGATGAGATGCACGTGGGCGTCGCAGGTGCCGTCTAGCAGCGGTGCGCTGGGCGGGGTGATGGTAAGCGGTGGTGCGGCGGCGGTGGGCTTATCCATAGATTTCAAGCAGTTCTTTCAGATCGTCGAGTGTGTTGGCCTCTTGCAGCGGCTTGTCTTGCCGCCAGCGTGACATGCGCGGGAAACGCAGGGCAATGCCGGATTTGTGGCGCGGCGAGGCGTGGATTCCCTCAAACGCGATCTCGAACACGTGGTGCGGGGTGACCTGGCGCACGGGGCCGAAGCGCTGCTGGGTGTTCTTGCGAACCCATGCAGTAATCTGGCGGAATTCCTCGTCCGTCAGGCCGGAATAGGCCTTGGTGAAGGGCACCAGATCATTGCCGTCCCAGACTGCGAAGGTGAAATCGGTGAAGAGGTTGGCGCGGCGGCCGTGGCCCTGCTGCGCATAGATCATCACCGCATCCACGGTCAGAGGGTCAAGCTTCCACTTCCACCAATCGCCTTTCTTGCGGCCAGACAGGTAGGGGCTGTCCTTGCGTTTGAGCATCAGCCCTTCGGCGCGGTGATCGCGGGCTGTGGCGCGGGTTTGAGTGAGGGCATCCCACGTGTCGAAGGGCAAGGGCGGCGCGGCCTTGACCGGTGCATCCTCGGGGAGCTCGTGCAGCACCGCATCCATCCGCGCACGACGCTCTTGCAAGGGCAGGTCGCGCAGGTCTTGGCCCTCGTGCTCAAGCAGGTCATAGGCCAGAAGGATAACCGGCGCGTCCTTGAGCAGCTTTTTCGGCACAGTCTTGCGGCCAATCCGGGCCTGCAGCGTGTTGAAAGGAAAGGGCTGCGTCCCATCCCACGCGACGATCTCGCCATCCAAGACTATACCATCCGGTAAAAAATCGGTCAGGCGGGCGAATTCCGGAAAACGGTCGGTCATCAACTCTTCGCCGCGCGACCAGACGTGGTGCGCGCCGTTTCGCAGGATGAGCTGTCCGCGGATGCCGTCCCATTTCCATTCCGCCTGCCAGTCCTCCGGCGCACCGAGCGCCTCAGGGCCGTCTTCGATTTGGTAAGCTAGGTAGAACGGGTAGGGTCGGCTGTCGTCCGCTTCTACGTCCTCGGCTTCGATCAGGGCGTGATAGGTGGTGTTTTCTGGAGTCCATGCGCCCATGAGGCGATGGGCAACGCTGGACACGTCCTGTCCGGTGGCTTGTGCCAAGGCGCGGGTCATCAGTTTCTGGCTGACGCCGATCCGAAACCCGCCTGTGATCAGCTTGTTGAAGAGGAACCGTTCGGTCGGGTCGAGTTGATCCCACGCGTCCAAGATACGGGCCTTGCGCTGGTCGATGTCGACCGTGGCCAGCGATTTCAACTCGGTGATCCAGTGCGTCAGGGACAGATCGCTGTTCCGGCTGGGCGGGGGCAGGGTCAGGGCGATGGTTTCCGCCAGATCGCCAACGATGGGATAGCTTTCCTCGAGCAGCCAGAGGGGGATGCCGCCAACTTCGGCAGCCCATTCGCGCAGCTGGGTGGTGGTCACGGCACGTTTGGGGCGACGGCCCGAAAACAGCGCGATGGTCCAGAGTTTGTCAGACTCGTCGGCGGTTTGGAAAAAGGACGCCAATGCCTTCGTCTTGAGGCTGGTTTTGGTGGTTTGGTCGATGGTGGTGAAGAGTGCGGCAAAGGCCTTCATCGCGCTGTATCCCGCAGAAATGCCCCCAACCGCCGAAGGGCCATGTCTGCTGATGTCGACCGACCGGCATGGAGGTGCCAGACATGCGCCAGGTCGGGCCAGAGGTCGAGGGTCACGTTCTCCATCTTCTGCTCCAGCCGCTGTGCGTCCTGAACAAGAGCCTCGCCGGTTGCGGCCTGAATCATCGTGGGCGGAAGGCCTGTCAGATCGCCAAGCAAGGGCGATACAGCCGGGTCTGTGGGGGCTGTGCCTGCCAAATAGCTGGTCAGGATGCGACGTGCCCATGCCGGCGGGATCAAAATTTCATCTGACGCAGCTTCGAAGCGATGGGCGATATCCCCGGACAAATCGGCGACCGGGGCAATGAGACCCAACGCTCTTGGCTGGATGAGGGATGTATCTCGGGCATGTTGCGCGACCTGAAGGGCAAGGCACCCGCCAGCGCTGTCACCGCAGACAGCAACCGGAGGCGTTCCAGCTGCAACCAATCTGTTATAGGCCGCTACCGCGTCATCCCGAGCGGCCGGAAACGGATGTTCGGGCGCAAGGCGGTAGGGGATCGACACGGCGCGCATCCCGGCGAACCGCGCCAGATGGGCCACAAGTGCGGCATGGGTTTTGGGGCTGCCAATGGTGAACCCGCCACCGTGAAGATACATCAGCAGAGGTGCATTCGGACCGACTTCGGGTGGCGTGAACCAGAGCGCGCCGTCGCTGTCTGACATGGGTTTGATATCTTTTGGTATTGAGCCGCTGAGCGGGGCTGTCAGGGCGAACATGCCACGCAGGATGGATTGTGTAGCGACGAGTTGCAGGGCGCGCCGTTCCACAGTTCCGGCCTGCCATCGGAAAAAACGGTCGCTCCAACTGAGGTCAGTCATGCGGTTTCTCCGGTGCTGGCTTCAATATCGTCTTCTTCGGTGCCGAACTCTGTCTTGAGAACCTGCGCGTTATACCCTTGTGTGTTCAGCCATCGCGCAAAGATATCAGTGTAACCATGTGTGGCATATATATTTTCAGCACCTGTATTCCTGATGGCCGACATCAGCCCGTCCCAGTCCGCATGGTCGGAAATCACGAAGCCCCGGTCGGCTGCACGGCGGCGGCGGACCCCGCGCAACCGCATCCAACCGGACGCAAAAGCCGTCGAAGATGGGCCAAAGCGGCGCGCCCAATGCGAGCCAAGTGCCGAGGGCGGAGCAATCACCAGTGCTCCGGGATAGTCTTTTGCGTTCAGCGCCGTGGTGACATGAATGGTATCTGGCAAGCTGTAACCTTGGTGACGCAGGGCCTCGTTGGTGTTCTCAACCGCGCCATGGGTGAGAATGGGGCCGATTTCGGGGTCGACCATTGCCAACAGGCGCTGCGCCTTTCCGAGGGAATAGGCCCCCAGGATCGACGCTTTGCCGTCGGCTGCGTTTTGCGCCCACCATGTGTTGAGATCATTGGCGACCGTCTTCTGATTGTCCCATTTGAACACAGGCAAGCCAAAGGTGCATTCCGTGATGAAGCTGTGGCAGGTCACCGGTGCAAACGGTTCTGAAATGCCATCAGGGACCACCTTGTAATCCCCCGAGACAACCCAGACCTCGCCCGCCACCTCGACCCTGATCTGGGCGGATCCGGGAAGGTGGCCCGCCGGGTGAAACGACACTGACGCATCGCCGATTTTCCGGACTTCGCCGAACTTGACGGTTTCTACAATGATAGTCCCCAACCGGTGACGCATCACCGGGGCGCAGGCATCGGTGCAGAGATAGCGGCGGTGACCCGGGCGGGCGTGGTCGGCATGTCCGTGCGTGATCAGCGCGCGGTCCACGGGCCGCCAAGGGTCGATGTAGAAATCTCCGGCGGGGCAGTAGATGCCACGGTCAGTGAAGGTGAGAACGTTTTGTGCCATGCGCATGAGTATAGGAGGCAAGTTGCACGGCGCCAGAGGGTTGCCAAGGCGCGCGGCGGGCGTAGGGTGTGCGCAACCAGACCATCAGGAGACCTTCCATGCAAATCGCCGGATTTCGTCAGCGCCTTTTGTCGCGTGTGCCCTTGGCAGGTACGTTTCTGAAAACTCCGGCGTTTCAGCTGATTGAAATCCTTGCGCAATCCGAGCTGGATTTCGTCTGTCTCGATGCCGAACACGCGCCTTTCGACAGAAACGCCATTGATGCGTGCTGTGCGATGGGACGTGCGCTTGATTTTCCGGTGCTGGTGCGGGTCGGCGATGGTTCGCCGCGCGAAATCCTGCAGGCGCTGGATTGCGGTGCGGTTGGAGTGGTTGTTCCCCATGTGGACAGTGTGGAAAAGGCTGCTGCGGTGGCGCAAGCGGCGCGGTTCGGGCGCGGGGGGCGCGGTTTTGCAGGATCAACGCGTTGGGCAGGGTATGCAACGCAGTCGATGCCCGATCTGCTGGCACGGTCGCAGTCCGAAACAGTTGTGATGGCGCAGATCGAAGAACCCGAGGGGGTTGAGGCAGCAGAGGCCATCGCGGCAACCGACGGGATCGACGCGCTGTTTCTTGGTCCGGCGGATTTGTCGGTTGGCTATGGGCATGACCATCAGGCCTCTGACGATCTGTATTCAGCGATGGAGCGTGTGGGCAAAGCCACCGAAGCGGCGGGCAAGGCCTATGTGTCTTGGGTCGCCAACGCGCAAAAGGCGCAGGAATGGTCGGCCTATGGGATGAGCTGTTTCTTCATCTCGTCCGAGCATTCATGGATGCGTGCCGGGGCCACCGCCGAGGCACGCGGCGTCCATGAGATCGGCAAAGCCTAGGATTTGAAACTGGAGAAAAGCGATACGGCGGCACCCGTCACCTGACGGCGCGTATTGGCGTTTTCCATCAGCACTTCGTGTTCGGCCCCATCCACAAGCAGCAGTTTCCCACCTTTCCATTCGGTCATGCGGTCACGGATCGCCGTTGTGTCGACAATGCGCTCATTCGAACCGACGAAGCACAGTGCAGGAAGCGCGGGTGAGGGGAGGGCTGCCAGCTCCGCACATTCCTGAAGGGCTGTCAGGAGCCATGAAAAAGATGGACCGCCCAAACCGAATTGCGGCTCTGCTTCAACGTGGCGGCGCATGTAGTCGAACATTTCGGGGTCAGATGTGAGGAGGTTGTTCTCGAACGGCTCTGACGCCGGGTAGCTCTTGATCGATGTGCCGGGTGCAAGGCGATGCCCTTGGCCCAAGGCCATGGCCAGACGGGGCAGGGTCCATGCGACGGGGCGCAGATAGCCGGCCATCTGGATGCCCCACATTGGACCTGTGAACATGACCGAGGTCATGTCGCTTCCGCTAATCAGAGCACGCAATCCAATGCAGCCGCCCATGGAATGCGCAACCATGTGCCAGGGTCTTGGCATATCGGCGCGCCGCGCAAAGGCGATCACGGCTGCCCAGTCTTTCTGGAAGTCCAGAAAACGCCCGACATGGCCAACCATTGGATTTGCCCCAAGACGGTCCGACATGCCCTGACCGCGCCAGTCGACCGACACCACATCAAAGCCCGCGCGGACAAAATCCTTGGCGTTGCGGCCATATTTTTCGATGTACTCGGTGCGGCCCGGCAGAATGAACACCGTGCCCTTGCTGTCCCGCGCAGCGGCATGCCCGACGCGAATGCGCACCACATCCGAGGTGCGCAACCAGAACGCTTGGGTGTCCGGACCTTCGGCCAGATCGTCGCGATAGGGCGCGGGATCTGCCATCAGGCGAGGGTGGCGGCCAGCTTCATCGCCATGCCCATGTCTCCGTCGATGGTCAGACGACCGGACATGAAGGCGGATGTTGGGTTCAGCGAACCGTCGAAGATTTCACGATAGGTGTCCGCGTCGGCGTTGAAGGTGACGTCGGCATCAGCCGTGCCTTCGCGGGCACCGTCGCTGTCGACAACCATGCTGCCTTCGCCTTCGATGTTGAATTGCGCGGTACCATCAATACCTGTGCCGCCCAATTTTTCATTCAGAGCGGTCACTGCCTGTGCCACAACATCACTCATACTTTGATCTCCTTCGTGATCGCGTTTTGGTGTGCGAGGCTGGCATTTGCCAAACCCCACGCTAAACTCAAGATGGGTTATGAGGTTCATCATGCGCAAACACAAATCTGCCGTTGCGGCATTTCTTCTGGCATCGGCACTGACGCTGGGTCCTGTCTCGGCGCAAGAGGGTAGTGCAGCCGATCTGCTGGACCAGCTGGCACAGGCCGAAGACGAAAATGCAGCCAGCCGGTTGGAGAGGCAGGTTCGACAGGAATGGTCGAAGTCTGGATCGGCAACGATGGACCTGCTGCTCAAGCGCGGGCAGGATGCGTTGGATGTCGACAACATTGATGCGGCGCTGGAACATCTTACTGCGTTGACCGACCACGCGCCAGAGTTTGCGGAAGGCTGGCACAGCTTGGCGCTGGCGTATTATCGGGCGGAACTGTTCGGTCCTGCGGCGGATGCGCTTGAACGGACTCTGACGCTCAACCCGGTGCATTTCGGGGCGTTGCGCGGGCTTGGTGCGATATTCGAACAGGTCGACAAACCCCACCTTGCGTATGACGCCTATTCGCGGGTACTCAGCCTAAGGCCGCATGATTCCGACGTGATCGAGGCGTTGGAGCGGCTGGAGCTTCGGGTGAACGGGCAAACGCTCTGACCCCCTGATACTCCCGAGCAGGACGGCAAAGGACGTCAACATGGCCGGACATGCGCGGGTTGCGGCCATTCTTGGCCCGACCAACACAGGCAAAACCCACTACGCGATTGATCGGATGCTGGGCTATCGCACCGGCATGATTGGCTTGCCGCTGCGTCTTCTGGCGCGCGAGGTGTATGACAAGATCGTCGCGGCCCGTGGGCCATCGGTGGTGGCGCTTGTCACGGGCGAGGAGCGTATCGTTCCGCCGCGTGCGCAGTATTGGGTCTGCACCGTGGAGGCGATGCCCGAAGGTATGGGCTGCGATTTCGTCGGGATCGACGAGATCCAGCTGTGTGCCGATCCCGAACGTGGGCATGTGTTCACCGACCGGCTGTTGCGGATGCGCGGGCTGCAGGAAACGCTGTTCATGGGGTCCGACACGATTCGCGGGCCGATTTCGAACCTCGTGCACGGGGTCGAATTTGTGCGCCGCGAGCGGATGAGCCAACTGTCCTACACCGGCTCGAAAAAGATCAGCCGCTTGCAGCCGCGCACGGCCATCGTCGGGTTCTCGGTCGAGAACGTCTATGCCATTGCCGAGCTGTTGCGTCGCCAGAAGGGCGGGGCCGCTGTTGTTATGGGCGCGCTCTCACCCCGGACGCGCAACGCGCAGGTGGACCTATATCAGAACGGTGACGTGGATTTTCTGGTGGCGACCGATGCCATCGGGATGGGACTTAACCTCGACATCAACCATGTGGCCTTTTCGTCCCTGACCAAGTTTGACGGGCGGCGGATGCGGCCCTTGATGCCCAACGAACTTGCCCAGATCGCGGGACGCGCAGGGCGCGGCATGTCGCATGGCACGTTCGGTGTCACAGGGGAGGCCGGTCCCCTGGCCGATGAGGTGGCCGAGGCGATCTGCAATCACCGCTTCACGCCGCTCAAAAAACTGAACTGGCGCAATGCCGATTTGCGGTTCGGCACTGTCGATGCGTTGATTGCCTCGCTTGAGGAAAGTCCGAAGGACGAACTCTTGGTCAAGGCGCGCGAAGCCGATGACCTTCAGGCGCTCAAGGCGCTAAGCACGATTGCCGAGGTTCAGGCGCGGGCGTCGGATCCGAAATCGGTGCAGCTTTTGTGGGATGTGTGCCGAATTCCAGACTTCCGTGGGATCAGTCATGCGGAACATGCGGGGCTTTTGGAAGTTATCTACGGACATTTGCACCAACGCGGAGCCATCCCCGATGATTTCCTTGCGAGGCAGGTCAACCGGATTGACCGGACAGATGGCGACATTGACACGTTGTCGAAACGATTGGCGTATATCCGCACATGGACCTATGTCGCGCAGCGGAAAGCTTGGGTGCATGACGAAAGCCATTGGCGCGAGCAGACGCGCGCTGTAGAAGACCGACTGTCGGACGCGCTGCACGAGCGCCTGACCCAAAGATTTGTTGACCGGCGCACATCCGTGCTCTTGCGGCGGTTGAAACAGAAGGAGGCCCTTTTGGCCGAAGTGAATGACAAAGGTGAAGTCACCGTCGAAGGCGAATTCGTCGGCAGGCTTGAAGGGTTCCGGTTCCGCCAGGACAAGGATGCAACCGGGCAAGAGGCAAAGACGCTGAAAACCGCGTCGATGCAGGCGCTTGCCCCGCATTTCCATCTGCGGGCGGATCGGTTCTACAATGCACCCGATACCGAGATGGATTTCACCGAGCAGGGCGGCCTCATGTGGGGCGAACAGGCGGTGGGCAAGCTTGCCGCGGGCGATGATCCTCTGAAACCACGCGTCGTGGCTTTTGTCGACGAAGAGGCGGGTTCAGATGTGGCGCAGAAGGTCCAGCGCCGCTTGCAGCACTTCATCGATCGCAAGATCGCAGCGCTCTTTGAGCCGCTGATCACGCTGCAGAAAGATGAAACGCTGAACGGATTGGCGCGGGGTTTTGCGTTCCGCATGGTCGAGTCGATGGGCATTCTGCCCCGCGCCGACGTGGCGGATGACGTGAAAGCGCTGGATCAGGACGCGCGCGGGATGCTGCGCAAGCATGGCATTCGCTTTGGTCAGTTCACCGTGTTCATGCCTCTCTTGCTCAAGCCCGCGCCGACGCGGTTGCGGCTCGTGCTCTGGAGCCTTGCGAAGAACCTGGACGAATTCCCCGAAGCGCCGCCGCCGGGACTGGTGACGGTGCCGAATATGCCCGGCACACCGGCCGAGCATCATATGGTGGCGGGCTACCGCGCTGCGGGCGATCGGGCGATCCGGATCGACATGCTGGAACGTCTGGCCGATCTTCTGCGCGCGCAGGACAGCCGGGGCGGGTTTGAAGCAAATCCCGACATGTTGTCGATCACCGGTCTGACGCTGGAACAGTTCGCCGATCTGATGGGTGGGCTCGGCTACAAGGCCGAAAAGGGTGAACGCGAAAAGGTGCGGGCCGTCGATGCGGTTGTCCCCGGCGCAAACGCTGCGGCTGCGGCTGAGCAAGACGCTGCGATTGACGGGGCAGTGCCGGATGAAGATACACCCGTGATGGATGCGGCGCAGGAGGGTGCGCCCGGTGCCGGTGCTGCATCCGCTGAGGTGCCAGAGGCTGCCGATGTGTCCGATGCAGCGGCTGCGATGCCCGAAGATGGAATTGCGCCGGTGGCAGATACGCCCAGCGATCCTGTTGGTGAAACACCTGTTCCCACAAATTCGGAAACCGAGATCGATCCGGGTGCTGCACCCGATACCGCTTTGGCCGGGCCAGAAACCGAGGTATTCTATACCTTCACATGGCGGGGCAATCGTCCGGACCGCCAGCCGCGTCGGGATGCGGGAGCCGGCAAAGGCCGTCGCGACGCTGGCGCGACCAAGCCGCAGGGCGACCGTCCGCGTGGCAAGGGCAAGCCCAGGGGCAAAGGTCAACCGCCGCGCGATGCCGGGGCCAAGACCTTCCAGGCGCGTCCGCCCAAGAAGGAAAAGCAGATTGATCCGGACAATCCCTTTGCTGCGGCCCTGATGGGGCTGCGAAACAAAGACTAACTTGTCCGAGCCGGCCCAGAAGCTTCGGATCGACAAATGGCTCTGGCATGCGCGTTTTTTCAAGACGCGCAGCCTGGCCGCCAAGGTCGTGTCCGGGGGCAAGCTGCGCGTGAACGGTCAGCCGATTTCCAAACCTGCCTACATGGTGTCGACCTCGGATGTCCTGACATTTCCGCAAGCTGACAACGTTCGGGTGATCAAGGTCTTGGCAATGGGCGAACGCCGTGGACCTGCGCCCGAGGCACAGCAGCTTTACGAAGACCTCGCACCGCCGAAGCCGCGTCAAGAGATCACCGAACAGGTGCCGAGGTTCGAAGGCAAGGGACGACCAACCAAGAAAGATCGTCGCGCCTTGCAACAAACCCGGACAGACCTTCTTGAATGATTTTTCCGAGTGGCTTAGCTAGCTTTCGAACGACCGATGGAAGACGTGCATGACCTATATTGTCAACGATGCCTGCATTGCCTGCAAATACACCGACTGCGTGGAAGTCTGTCCCGTGGACTGTTTCTACGAAGGTGAGAACATGCTGGTGATTCACCCGGACGAGTGCATCGATTGCGGCGTGTGTGAACCGGAATGCCCGGCGGACGCCATCCGTCCCGATACGGAACCGGACATGGACAAATGGGTCGAGTTCAATCGCAAATACGCAGAGCTTTGGCCGGTCATCATCACCAAGAAAGATCCGCTGCCTGACGCGGAAGAGCGAGACGGCGAAAGCGGCAAGCTCGAGAAGTACTTTTCAGAAGCGCCGGGCGAAGGCGGGTGATGATTCGCCAATCGGGCGAGCAGATCTTTAATAGAGCCTCATAACCGTATGTAATGCATTGCATTTACGGCATCTGACGTCCCACTACCGCGGGCCGCTTTTTTGTGTTATAGTCTTTACACAAATGACATCTGTGGGACACACGTCAGTTCTGGCGTATGGCAAATAAGCTGACATAAGCTTGTCGATAACTCTGAATGAAACGACCGGAAGTGCTGCTTCCGTTCGGTTTTTTTGTCTGTGTTACACGGGTGCACGCCAAGGAAGGTTCTGAATGACCAAATCGAAAAAATCCGAATTCCGTCCGAATGATTACGTTGTCTACCCGGCACATGGCGTAGGCCAGATCGTGTCCATCGAAGAGCAGGAGATCGCTGGCATTACGCTCGAGTTGTTCGTGATCTCGTTCGAGAAAGACAAGATGACACTGCGCGTGCCCACGCACAAGGCTTCGGAAATCGGAATGCGGTCGCTGAGTTCGCCGGACGTGGTGAGCCAGGCGATGAAGACTCTGAAAGGCAAAGCCAAGGTCAAACGGGCCATGTGGTCGCGCCGGGCACAGGAATACGAGCAGAAGATCAATTCTGGCGATCTGATCGCGATTGCCGAGGTGGTTCGTGACTTGCACCGTGCCGACGACCAGCGGGAACAAAGCTATTCCGAGCGTCAGCTTTACGAAGCCGCACTCGAGCGTCTAACCCGCGAAGTTGCAGCAACCTCGGGTGGGGACGAGCTGGCCGCTGCCAAGCAGGTTGGTGATGTTCTGACATCACGCGCGCCAGCCGCCGCCTGATTTTTCGGGCAACCGGTTTCGAAAGCGGTCCCTCGCGGGGCCGCTTTTTTTATGCGGCATTGTCGTTGGCGTTCTCGAGAGCGCTGAGCAAGGACGCCTCCAGCTCTTTTTCCAATTCCTTCGCACGGGCAATATAGGCTTTGTGCTCGGACGATGGGATATTGGGATCCCACAGTTCGGCCAGTTCCCGGACCGTGTAGCGGTCGTGATGGTAGAACAGCTTTTCAGCTTCGGACGCTTCGTATTCAGACAGGCCGATATTCTCGAGAACGTATCGTCCGGCCCGCAATGAGCTGTCGAACAACTCTCGCACGATGTCATTCGCGCCTGCTTGGTAAAGCCGGTAC
>NZ_JAEPMO010000106.1 GCF_017643905.1 Marivita sp. | reverse complement strand
TCGACCCGCAAAATCGATGATGGTAGCGTCGTCCATGATGGTGGTGCTCCTTTGGATGGTGGCTTGTGTCGCAACAACAAACCAACCAGATGCACCGCCGTCATTCAAACCGCCCAGACACCAGATTCAGCCATAACTCCCGGGGAATCTCTAAATCTCGTTACGCTACGCGAACGTCATTCATTCTCCGACACCCGCCAGCATGCCTGCCACCTCTTTGTTCTGCGGCATCAAGTACCAATGTGGTTTCGCGATGCTGGTGATCGGCGCTGCGACTGCAATGAGTATGTAAGTTCTGCCGTACAAAGCTGTGAACATGATCACAGCAACGATCACAAACTCGGAAAGTTGGATCGTCGTGACGTCCAACACGCCCGGCATGAGCAACCGATACGAGATACGGGTAAAGCTCTGACACTTTTCCCCCCAACACATGAGTTATGCCGTTGGGTTAGGAAATCTCGGGTTTTGCCACATCTCCCAAATTGGGGTGGCACGTGCAAATGTTACCTTGGGTAAGAATTTCCTTACCATCTTGAAATTGTTTGTATATTATCGTGTGCGGAACCCCGTGGACCGCGCCCTCACGCGATGCCGTCTGTGGCAACACATTCTGCATCTGGCACACATATTTGTGAGGCAGGGAATTTACGTTTGAACCTATGGCCAAATTGACGGTTTCACTAACAGCATCGCATAATTACACAGAGTGAGGTCCGCTCTGCTTTGGACCCGTTAAGATTGAAAGGCTGCCAATGTTCACCAGACGACAGATGATTGCCACCCTTGGCGCACTGGCCACATCATCCCTTGCTGGCCCGGCCCTTGCCGCGCCAAGCGAATGGGACGCGTGGGATTCACAAGTGACGCCCACGAATTTCGATCTGGGAACAAGCAATCCGTGGGGGCTCCACCCGCGCTACCTGCCGCAGCGTGTTCGCGCCAACGAAGGCTTGACGCCCGGTGATGTCCATGTCGACGCGGTAGCGCGCTATCTCTACCATATTCAGGACGATGGCACCGCGATGCGCTATGGCGTCGCCATCGGACGGGACGGTCTTTATGAACCGGGTGTCTACACGATCCGTCGCAAAGCCAAATGGCCGGGCTGGACGCCGACACCTGCGATGATCAAACGCGAGCCCGAGAAATACGCCCGCTGGGAAGAAGGGATGCCTCCCGGCCCGGAAAACGCATTGGGGTCGCGGGCGCTCTATCTCTATGTCGGCAATCGCGACACCTATCTGCGCATCCACGGCACACCTGCACCTCGTTCCATCGGAACGCGGGCCAGTTCGGGCTGCGTGCGTATGGTGATGGCGCATATCAACACGCTCTATGACAACGTGGATACGGGTGTGACCGCCTATCTTTATCCAACGGACGGCGGGCGGCTCTAGGCCGCCCCATTTCCGTCAGCCGGCAGGCCGAACGCAGATCGGATTGCCGCTGGTCGTGCGCAGGGGAAGTTCGGTCGTCTCGACCGGACCACGATGAGTGTACCAGTAACAGCCATCTTCGGCCTTCACCCGTGCTGTTGTCAGATCCTGGAACGGGGCTGCAATGGACGACACCGATTCTGGTACGGTGATGATCCCACCGGAAGATCCACCAGATGTCGGGACCGGTTCGCAGGCCGCGAGGCCAAGCAGGGTCAGGGGGGCCGCAAGAAAAGCCTTGGCTCTGGTCATGTCAAACTCATTCCGCTGTATAATGCTGTCTCCGAAGGTTGCACTAGACTGGTAGCGCCGCAAGCCTGTGCGCAATCATCGCCGCCCGGGCATGGCATGGATGCCGCAACTCGTTGCGGAGTCACATCTCCGCAAAGCCCTTGGTCGAGCGTGAAAACTACTTGACCACCGGTCATTGCAGTTCCGGCCCCGCGATGTGTAGATGGGCGCAAAGCGACCAGCCGATGTGCTGGTTGCATTTTTCCGTGATCGGAGGCCAAGTTGGACATACGCGCAATCCTTATGGGACTGGCTTTTGCAGCCATGTGGTCTTCGGCTTTCACCTCTGCGCGGATCATCGTGGCCGACGCGCCGCCATTGATGGCCCTCGCCTTGCGCTTTGCCATTTCCGGGGCGCTAGCGGTCCTCCTCGCCCGAATGATGGGCCAAAGTTGGCAACTGACGCGGAACCAGTGGAAGGCGACGATCGTCTTCGGCATCTGCCAGAACGCGCTCTATCTCGGTCTCAACTTTGTCGCCATGCAAAGGATCGAAGCCTCGCTTGCCGCCATCATCGCATCCTCGATGCCGCTCCTTGTCGGAGTGGCGGGCTGGGTCTTTGCTGGAAAACGCATATCGCCGCTGGGGATCATCGGGTTGATCGCGGGGTTCTGTGGCGTGGTGATCATCATGAGTGCGCGGCTTGGCGCAGGCGCGGATCTGGTCGGCGTTGGTCTGTGCCTGCTTGGCGTGATCTCGTTGACGGTGGCCACGCTCTCGCTCAGCAACGCAAGCTCCGGCGGCAATTTCATGATGATCGTCGGTCTGCAAATGCTGATCGGCAGCGCCGTCCTCTGGCCCGTCGGGCTGGCTCTCGAAACGGCGACGGTCAACATGTCGCCTAAGCTTGTGCTGGCCTTCATCTACACCACGCTGGTGCCGGGACTGATGGCCACCCTTGTCTGGTTCTGGCTGGTCAACCGCATCGGAGCGGTCAAAGCCGCGACGTTCCATTTTCTCAACCCGTTCCTTGGCGTAGCCATCGCGGCGTTGATCCTGTCCGAACAGTTGGGCGCAATGGACATCCTTGGCGTTGTGATCATCACCTTCGGCATTCTGGCGGTCCAAATCTCGCGTCAGACCGGTGGGACTGAAACAAACTCAACGCCGAAGTGAAAACGCGTCAGCATGAGTTTCAATGACAGGCCGCGTGTTTGCAGATTACGTCTGCAACCATGGAAATCGTGTTTGCATATCTTGCGCGGCTTCTGACCCTCATCAACCCCTGCGTGATCCCGGTGCTGCCGATCGTGCTGGCAACGGCCGTGCAGGCAGACAAGCGCGGCCCTCTCGCGCTTGCCGCCGGCATGAGCCTGTCCTTCGTTGTTCTTGGTGTCAGTGTCACCGCGTTTGGTCACCTGATCGGCCTGACCGTCGATACATTGGCGCAGATTGGTGCGTGGCTGATGGTGGCTTTCGGTCTGGTGCTGCTGGTGCCCAAAGGTTCGGCCGTCATTGTTGCTGCCACATCCGGTCTGTCGGCGCGGGCCGATGCCGGGATGAACGACCTCGACGGGCACTCCCTGCGGGGCCAATTCGCTGGTGGCGCTTTGCTCGGCGCAGTCTGGAGCCCCTGCATCGGCCCAACCCTCGGCGGCGCCATCGCGCTGGCCAGCCAGGGACAGAGCCTTGGTCACGTCACCCTCATCATGACCGCCTTCGCTTTGGGTGTGTCGAGCTTCATGCTCGCGCTGGCCTATGGCGCACGCGGTGCGATCGGCGGGCACAATGCCCGCCTGCGCAAGATCGCAGTGGCCAGCCGCCCCGTGCTTGGGCTGGCTTTCCTTCTGGTCGGTGTTGGCCTGCTTCTGAAATGGCACCACGTGATTGAAATCTGGCTGCTCGACAATCTGCCGATTTGGCTGGTCGATCTGTCCGTTCGTTTTTGACCCAACAGGAGACTGATATATGGACCGTCGTACGTTTCTGACCCTCACTGCCGCATCTTTGGCCGTGCCATTCGCAGCTCACGCCGAGGCACTCTCCTACACACCCGGATTGGTGCAGGAACGGCTCGCCAAAGGCGAAACGCTGTTTCTCGATTTCACCGCGAGCTGGTGTTCGACCTGCAAGTCGCAAGCGCGCACGATCAACGCGCTGAAAGCGGAAAACCCGGCCTATGCGCAGGGCGTGACCTTTATCGACATCGATTGGGACACCTACGGTACGTCCGAACTGGCGCAATCCCTCAAGATCCCGCGCCGGTCGACGCTGGTGGTGTTGAAAGGCGATCAGGAACTGGGCCGCATCGTTGCCGGCACTGGCACGGCAGAGATCAAGGCACTGATGGACACGGCGCTGGCAGCAGCCACATCGTGACCTGATCAGCCGATCTTGCCCCGATTCTCGCCCAACTGTCCGCGATGCAGCAGCAGGTGGTCGAGGATCACGCAGGCCATCATCGCCTCACCCACGGGCACCGCACGAATGCCGACGCAAGGGTCGTGACGGCCCTTGGTGATGATCTCGGTCTCTTCACCCGACTTGGTGATCGTCTTGCGCGTCGATAGGATCGACGAGGTCGGCTTGACCGCAAAGCGCACAACGATGTCCTGACCGGTCGAGATGCCACCCAGAATACCGCCCGCATGGTTTGACGAAAACTTCGGCTTTCCGTCATTGCCCATGTAGATCTCGTCCGCGTTCTGGGTCCCGGTCAACATGGCCGACGCCATGCCTTCGCCGATTTCCACACCTTTGACGGCATTGATGCTCATCATCGCTGCGGCCAGATCCGTATCCAGCTTCCCATAAATCGGCGCACCCAGCCCAGCAGGCACACCGCGCGCCACAACCTCAATGATTGCGCCGACACTTTCGCCGGACTTGCGCAGCCCGTCGAGATACTCGGCCCAGTTCGCTGCAGCCTTGGCATCGGGTACCCAGAAGGGGTTGTTCTCGATCTCGTCCCAGTCGAACCGGTCCCGGTCGATCTGATGTGGCCCCATCTGGGTCATGTAACCGGTGATCTGCACGTCCGGCAGCATCGCCTTGATCGCCTCACGCGCCAGACCGCCTGCCGCCACCCGTGCCGCCGTTTCCCGCGCCGAAGACCGCCCGCCCCCGCGATAATCGCGGATGCCGTATTTCTGCCAATAGGTGATGTCCGCATGGCCGGGGCGGAATTTCTCCATGATGTCGGAATAGTCTTTCGACCGCTGGTCCGTGTTCTCGATCATCAATTGCACCGGAGTGCCGGTGGTCTGGCCTTCAAACACACCCGACAGGATTTTCACCTCGTCCGGTTCCCGCCGTTGCGTCGTGAACTTGTTCTGCCCCGGTTTGCGCCGGTCCAGCCAGTGCTGGATCATGCCAGCATCAATAGGCACACCCGGAGGACAGCCATCTACCGTCGCCCCAAGCGCAGGCCCGTGGCTTTCGCCCCATGTGGTGACACGGAAGAGATGTCCAAATGTGTTCAGGCTCATTGCGCGGGTCTCCTTGGCTCTGATGTGTCCTAGGGCAGGGCGGGGTTGGTCTCAAGGTGTTTCGAATGGGCTGCGCCCATCCGACGGATGCGAGGGGCATCGTCCATTGTTCTTGAACCAATGGCGAACAATTCCCGATCCCTCGCGCTCCCCGGAGTTTATTCGGCAAGATGAAGAAGCAGAGTTTTCGGCTTGAAGACACGCGTGCGCAGGTCTACGTCTAGGGATACCTCGGGGTGCCGGTGACCCGGCTGAGATGCGTGATGCGAACCCGTTGAACCTGAACCAGTTAACACTGGCGGAGGGAAGGTCTGGATACGCTCCTGCTTTGCCCTCTCGTCGCAAAACAGGAGGATGCCATGAAAACGGCCCTTTCATTTGCTGCGGGACTTCTCGCGTCGACCACGATGGTCTTTGCACAGGATAAACCCGTTCTGACCGTTTATGCGGGTGACTACATCGTCTCGGAATGGGGTCCCGGCCCCAAGATCGAAGAGATGTTCGAAGCGCAATGCGCCTGCGACCTGCAGTTCAAGCCGGGCGATCTCTTGCCCCGGATCCTGCTTGAAGGCGCGCAGACCGATGCGGATATCGTGTTTGGTCTGAACACCGACGTCACCAAACG
Organism: Marivita sp.; assembly: GCF_017643905.1. Lineage (GTDB taxonomy): Bacteria > Pseudomonadota > Alphaproteobacteria > Rhodobacterales > Rhodobacteraceae > Marivita. Next base: position 10,395 of record NZ_JAEPMO010000106.1, on the reverse strand, counting down.
CGCCCGTGAAAGCGGTCTGTTTGCACCGCATGGACAGGACGTATCAAGCCTGACGCTGCCGGTCGAATGGACCGACGACGTGTTCCTGCCCTACAATTACGGGCACACCGCTTTCATCTACAATGAAGAGCGGATTTCGGATATCCCCGAAAGCTTTGATGCCCTGTTGAATGCGTCGGATGACCTCAAGATCGTCATCCAGGACCCACGCTCCTCGATTTCAGGGCTGGCCCTCGTGCTGTGGGTCAAGGCGATCTACGGCGATAAGGCAGAGCTGGTCTGGGAACGGCTGGCGCCGAAAATCCTGACGGTCACCAAAGGCTGGTCGGAAAGCTATGGCCTCTTCACTGATGGCGAAGCGGACATGGTGCTGAGCTATACAACCTCGCCCGCCTATCACATCATTGCCGAAGAAGACCGCACCAAGAAAGCGGCGATCTTCCCGGAAGGGCATTACTTCATGGTCGAATTGTCGGCCAAGGTCGCGGGCACGGATGTGCCGGAGCTGGCAGATCAGTTTCTAGAGTTCCAGCTGTCGGAAGAGTTCCAGACCATGATCGCTACCGGCAACTGGTCCTTCCCGGCCAAACTTGACCCGAGCCAGTGGCCGGAGGGTTTCAATGAGCTCAACCTGCCCGAAAAGGTGCTATTTTATTCCGAGGATGAAGCCGCCGCCCTGCGCGATGAAACGGTCGAGGAATGGCGACGCGCGCTGTCTCAATAATCGCGGCGCTGACCGTGGCCGGTCTTGTGATCGGCCCGGTCACGGCGGTGATCCTGCGGGCGGAGGCATTCAGCGGGTTTCGCCCGGCAGATTGGCAGGCGCTGCGGTTTACACTTTTGCAGGCTACGCTGTCTGCCTTGCTCAGCGTGCTCTTCGCGATCCCCGTGGCGCGTGCATTGGCCCGGCGTAGGTTCATCGGACGCGGGCTGCTGGTGGCGCTTCTGGGGGCGCCGTTCATCCTTCCGGTGATTGTTGCAGTGCTGGGTCTGTTGGCAGTGTTCGGGCAATCAGGACTGCTCAATCGCTTGTTGGCCCCGTTAGGGTTACCTGAACTGCAGATTTATGGGCTGCACGGCGTTCTGTTAGCGCATGTGTTCTTCAACCTGCCGCTGGCGACACGGCTTATCCTGCAGGGGTGGCTGGCCATTCCGGCGGAGCAATTCCGCTTGGCGGCCACGTTGGGCATGGGACGCCGCGCCATGTGGCGATCCATCGAAGCGCCGATGCTGCGCCGAATCGTGCCTGGGGCATTCGCGGTGATCTTTGTGATCTGCCTCTCGTCCTTTGCCGTCGCACTGACCCTCGGAGGCGGGCCTCGGGCGACCACGTTGGAGCTGGCGATCTACCAGTCGATGCGGTTCGATTTCGATCTGGCAAGGGCTGCGGTTCTTGGCCTTGTGCAACTGGCTTTGGCCTTGACTGCCGGATTGATCGCGCTGCAAGTCACCACTTTACCGGTCGCCTCCAAGGGGCTGGACCGGCAGGTGCCACGCTGGGACCGTACGGATCGGCGCGCAATCTGTACGGATGCGGTCTGGATCGGCTTCGCGGCGCTCTTTCTGCTGACACCGCTCGCGATGGTTACTCTCAACGGTCTGGCCGGGATCACAACGCTGGGCGCATCGGTCTGGCAAGCGGCGGGGCATTCCATCCTCGTGGCGCTGGGCTCTACCGCGCTGTGCCTGCTCTGGGCGCTGCCCTTGGCGACCCGGTGGGGGGAATGGCTGGGCCTTGCCGGGATCGCGCTGTCGCCCTTGGTTCTGGGGATTGGCCTGTTCCTGATCGTCCGCCCCTTTGCGAACCCGTTCGACCTTGCGCTTTACGTCACAGCAACAGTCAACGCCTTTGTCAGCCTGCCGTTCGTGCTGCGCATCCTGCGCCCCGAGGCCGAGGCGATCCGTGCTGACTACACCCGTTTGCGCAAAGCGCTCGGCCTGTCGGATTGGGCATGGCTGCGCTGGGTGCTGCTGCCCCGGCTGAAGCGACCGCTGGGCTTCGCGGCGGGCCTGACAGCGGCCCTGTCGATGGGCGACCTTGGTGTCATCGCGCTCTTTGCCGATCCCGACCGGGCGACCTTGCCGCTGAAAGTCTATCAGTTGATGGGGGCTTACCGCATGGAGCAGGCGGCAGGTGGGGCGCTATTGTTGCTGATCCTAAGCCTTGGGCTGTTCTGGCTGTTTGATCGGGGAGGGCGCGTTGGCTCTTTATCTTGACCATATCAAAGCCCGGACCGGGTCGTTCGATCTGTCTGCAGACTTTACTGTGGACGCTCGGCAGCGCGTCGCGATCATCGGTGCGTCGGGGTCGGGCAAGTCCACGCTGCTGGATGTGATTGCCGGATTTCTGCCTTTGGTGTCAGGGGTGGTGCGCTGGGCAGGGCAGGACATCACCGCGATGCCGCCTGGGGCGCGGCCCATCAGCATCCTGTTTCAGGACACAAACCTCTTTCCGCATCTGACGATTGGGCAGAACCTTTCGCTGGCACTGAACCCGGCAACGGGGCGGCTGCGCGCAGGAGATGCAGATCGGATTGACGCTGTTCTCGCGCGGGTCGGTCTGTCCGGTTTCGCGCCACGGCGCCTGTCCGAGATGTCGGGCGGTCAACAAAGTCGTGCGGCGCTCGCCCGGGTATTGCTGCAGGGGCGGCCCGTGCTGCTTTTGGACGAACCTTTTGCGGCGCTGGGTCCGGCGCTCAAGGTTGAGATGTTGGACCTTGTGACCGAGGTTGCTGACGCGGAAGAGTTGACCGTACTGCTGGTCTCGCATGATCCGCAAGACGCGCGCCGGTTTGCGGCGCAAACGATCGTTGTGGAAGACGGACAGGTGAGCGCCCCGCAGGAGACCGCAGCGCTGCTCGACAATCCGCCCCCCGGTCTGCGTGCCTACCTCGGGGCTCGGTGAAGCGTCTTCAAAGACGCTTCAAGCCGGTTCCAACAGTCTTGCCCGCAAACGAAAAAGCCCCGCCAAATCGGCGGGGCTTTTCCAAATCTTTAACCGAAGGATTACTCTTTCGCGCGGGCCTTGACCGGTGCCCAGAGGCGTTTGTTGGTCAGGTAGAGCAGAACCGAGAGAACCGTCAGGAACACTACACCGACAAAGCCGGCCTGCTTGCGGGCCATCAGCTTGGGCTCTGCCGCCCACATCAGGAAAGCAGCAACGTCTTGCGATTGTTGTTCGATGGTCGCTTCGGTCTCGTCAGAATACTCCACGTCATCACCGTAAAGCGGCGGTGCCATTGAAATCCAGCCGCCCGGAAACGCTTTGTTTTCGTAGAGAATGACGCCCGCTTCCTCTTTCTCCTCACCTGTGTAGCCAGCGAGAAGGGATGCAATGTATTCAGGTCCACCCATGCCCTTGAAGAACTGGTTGATGCCCAGTCCATAGGGGCCATGGAAGCCTGCGCGGGCTTTGGCCATCATGCTCAGGTCAGGCGCACCAGCGGCGTTGTTCTCAGGGAAGTGGTCGGTCGGGCGGGCCGGGCGGAAGTCTTCCAGCTCGTCGTCATAGACTTCGAAGAACTGCTCCGCATAGGCGCGGACCTGATCTTCGGGCATGCCGGGGCCATCTTCGGCCGATAGCGTGCGCAGAGGCACGTATTTCATGCCGTGGCAGGCGGAACAGACCTGAGTGTAGACTTGAAGACCGCGTTGCAGTTGCGCCTGATCAAATGTGCCAAAAGCACCTTCGAACGAAAAGTCGTAGTTTGTGACTTCTCCGGTAGCTCCGGCGGCATATGCGCCGGAGACAGGGGCCAGGGCCAACGTGGCCGCGAGGGCAAGTTTCTTAAGCATTGTTCGCTCGTCCTTTCTTACTCGGCCGGGGTCGCTGCAGGAGCGCCGCTGTTGGTCGAGGACTTGCCATAGTGCGCCTTGAAATCCTCCTCGATGGTGTCCGGCTGCGGCAGCGGCTTTTCAAGCACGCCAAGCAGTGGCAGAATCACGAGGAAGTAGGCGAACCAATAGGTGGACCCGATCAGGGCGATGTAGGGATAGATCCCTTCGGCAGGCATTGCGCCAACCCACATCAGCACAAAGAAGTTCACCACGAAGAGCCAGAACCACCACTTGAACATCGGGCGGTAACGGCCAGAGCGTACCGACGATGTGTCAAGCCACGGCACCAGAGCCATCACGACGATCGCGCCGAACATCGCCAGAACACCAAAGAACTTGGCGTCAACGATCCCGCCGGTCAGGAAGTTCGCCGCGATCACGACCCAGACGTCACCGTCAAAGGCACGCAGGATCGCGTAGAACGGCAGGAAGTACCATTCCGGAACGATGTGCGCGGGTGTCACCAACGGGTTGGCTTCGATGTAGTTGTCCGGGTGGCCAAGGTAGTTCGGCATGAAACCGACAACCGCGAAGAACACCACCAGGATCACCGCCAGCGCGAACAGATCTTTGATCACGAAATAGGGCCAGAAGGGCAGGGTGTCTTTCTCGGCATCTGCCTTTGACGTGCGGCGCACTTCAACACCGGTCGGGTTGTTGTTGCCCGTGGTGTGGAAGGCCCAGATGTGCACGATCACGAGACCGGCAATCACGAAGGGCAGCAGATAATGCAGCGAGAAGAAGCGGTTCAGCGTGGCATTGTCCACAGCCGGTCCGCCCAGCAGCCATGTCTGGATCGATTCACCGATGAACGGGATCGCGCCAAAGAGGCCGGTGATCACGGTCGCACCCCAGAAGGACATCTGTCCCCACGGAAGAACGTAACCCATGAACGCGGTGCCCATCATCAAGAGGTAGATCAGCATGCCGATGATCCACGTGATCTCGCGCGGGGCTTTGTAGGAGCCGTAGTAGAGACCGCGGAAAATATGCGCATAGACCGCAACGAAGAACAGCGATGCGCCGTTCATGTGCAGATAGCGCAGCATCGCGCCGCCGTTCACGTTGCGCATGATGTGCTCGACGCTGGCGAAGGCCAAATCGACATGCGGCGTGTAATGCATCACCAGAACGACGCCGGTGATGATCTGCAGCGCAAGGCAGAACGTGAGAACGATGCCCCAGATCCACATCCAGTTCAGGTTCTTCGGTGTTGGGATCATCAGGGTGTCGTAGAGCAAACCAACGATCGGCAACCGCGAGTGCAGCCACTTTTCTCCGCCGGTCGACGGCTCGTAATGGTCGTGAGGAATTCCAGACATTCGCGCGTCTCCTTATCCCAGCAGGATTGTTGTTTCGTCGACGAATTCCGCCGGCGGCACCGGCAGGTTCTCCGGTGCTGGCCCTTTGCGAATCCGTCCAGACGTATCGTAGTGAGACCCGTGGCAGGGGCAGAACCAGCCGCCGACACCGCCATCAAGGGCGTAATCGCCGGCATTGCCGAGCGGAACGCAGCCCAGGTGCGTACACACGCCCATCTGAACCAGCCATTCGCCAGCTTCATCCATAGCGCGGTTTTCGTCGGTCGCGTCGGCTGCACCATCGAGGTTCGCATTGCGAGCTATCGGGTCGACGAGGTCGGACACGTCTACGCTGCGCGCATCTGCGATCTCTTCGGGGGTGCGGCGGCGGATAAAGACCGGCTTGCCGAGCCATTTGACGGTGATCTGAGAGCCTTCCGATACGCCTGACACGTCTACTCGAATCGAGGACAGGGCCAAAACGTCTGCCGATGGGTTCATCTGGTTGACCAGAGGCCAGACCGCGGCACCGGTTGCAACCGCGCCTGCACCCGCTGTTGCGTAGTACAGGAAGTCCCTCCGGGTGCCTTCGTGGTGTTCTGCGTTGGACACGAGGTTATCTCCATTTAACGGCCGATCGACTGGCCACAATACGGGTAAGGCCACCCACCGGGCGGCACACTGAGGCGCTATTTAGCGGGCTACCCCCTAGCCGTCCACCTCCAGAACACCTAGGTTAGGAATAAGCGCCGAAGTGTCGCGGTATATGGCACTGACCTTGCAAGAATGGCGTGGTAGTTACGTGAGAAAATCGGATCGGACGGCCCACCATGCAGAAAACGATTCTGTCAGGTATACTTGTACTTAGCACATTGACCATTGCTGCCCCGGCAATGGCAGAAATGGAGCTGTCGATCTATTCCGGCTGGCAAACCGCACCGCACAGCCGCCTGTATGGCGACTATCCGGGTACCGGCGCTGACATCGATGCACTGATCGGCTGGGAAGGCCGGTCCTTTGAAATGCCGCCCTATTATGGCGTTCGTGGCACTTGGTGGAAAAACGAAAGACTTGGGTTCGGACTCGAGTTCACCCACGCCAAGGTTTACGCACCTGATAGCGAAAAGGCCGCGATCGGCTTTTCCGATCTTGAATTCACCGATGGCCTGAACATCGTGACGGCCAACGTCTACCAGCGTTGGCCTGGTCTTTGGGCGCAAGGCGCGGTCACACCCTATGTGGGCGGTGGCCTCGGAATCGCGGTGCCGCATGTCGATGTGGACACGACCACCGGGATCGACACGTATGAACTGCAGATCACGGGACCAGCGGCACGTCTGACCGCAGGTGTGAGCTATGACATCAATGATCGCTTCGCAGTGTTCGGCGAATACCAGTTCACCTATTCCAGCAATAATGTTGATTTGCCCGAAGGCGGCTCGCTGGAAACAGACATCAAGACCAATGCTCTGAACATCGGCCTGACGCTCAAGTTCTAGGCGTCGTCCCGCGCCTCGTTGTCGTTCTTGGCCTGTGCCAATGCGCGGCGCGAGGACGGCAACATCCAGATCACCGCGCAGATGTAGATCAGACTCAACACAACCAGAGCAATCCAGGTGTAGATGGCCACGGCCGCGCCGATTGCGGCAAAGCCGACCAGAAACATTTTGACCCGACGTTGACTGATCTTGGTGGTCTTGAACGACCAGACAGGAAACCGCCCGATCATCATCATGCCGATCAACCCGATATAAAGTGCCAAAAGCACATCAGGGATGATCTGTTTGCTGTCGAAAGCAAAGGAGGCATACATCGGCAGCATCACCAGAATAGCACCGGCCGGCGATGGAATTCCGATGAAGTAGGCGTTCTCGGCTGATCCGTTCTCGGCCTTGCGGGCCACGTTGAACCGGGCAAGGCGCGTCACCGCGCACACCGCATAGACCAGCACGGCAAGCCATCCCAACTGCCGCGTGTCGTCCAGAGCCCAGACATACAGCAGCAGCCCCGGTGCGACCCCGAAATTCAGGAAGTCGGCCAGCGAATCGAGCTCTGCTCCCATCTTGCTGTCGCTGCCAAGCGCGCGGGCAAGCCGCCCGTCCAGCCCGTCAAGGATGGCCGCCAAGAGGATTAGCTGAACCGCCAGTTCGTAATTGCCCTGCAAGCCGAACCGGATCGCGGTCAGCCCCGCGCAAATGGCGGTCACGGTCAGCATGTTCGGCAAAAGCTGAACCAGCGTCAGTTTCTGACCATTCTGCTCGGTGTTCATTTTGACAGGTCCGCAATCACCGTTTCGCCTGCGATCATCGTCTGGCCGATCTTGACCGAAGGCTCCACCCCCTCGGGCAGATAGATATCCAGCCGCGATCCGAACCGGATCAGCCCGAACCGTTCCCCGCGGTCCAACACAGCGCCTTCTTGCGTGAAACTCACGATACGCCGGGCCACCAGACCGGCGATCTGGGTCACGGTCAGGATGCGATCGTCGGCCATCCGGATCACCAGCGAATTGCGCTCATTGTCCTCGCTCGCCTTGTCGAGGGACGCGTTCAGGAACTTGCCGGGCTTGTAGGCGATCTTTTCAACCTTGCCCGCCACAGGCGCGCGGTTCACATGGCAGTTGAACACCGACATAAACACGCTGACCCGCGTCAAAGCTTCTTCCGGCAGGCCCAACTCGCGCGGCGGCACCGCCGGTTCGATCAAGGACACAACTCCGTCTGCCGGGCTGATCACCAGTCCTGGCGCATCCGGAGTGACCCGCTCTGGATCGCGGAAAAAATAGTAGCACCAGACCGTCAGACCCACGCCGATCCAACCCAGCACGTCCTCAATGGCAAACAGAACCAGAGTGACTGCCGCGAAGATCGCGACGAACTTGCGCCCCTCCGGATGCATTGGTTTGATGAATGTATCTGTCATCCGCATCGCGGTACTATCCTTTCAAAGCATTTCAGGTCGGTAAACCGGGGATCACCGACGCGCAAGCTTTGCCGACATGACTTGGCGTCGCGGATCACGCCTCGGGATGGGTCGCCACCATGCTGTCCCGCTTGGAAAAGGTCTCAAACCACGCCGCCAGACCATCCCGGCCTGTCCGCCAGAACCGTGCATCGTGCCGCAAGTCAAGATAGCCAAGCGCACAGGCCACCGCGATGTGTCCCATGTCTATGCGCCCGTTGAGATGACTCATCCACCGCGTATTGAGCGCATCAAGTGCGCGGGACACCTTGCCCCACTGGCCTTCGACCCACTCCATCATGACCTTTTCTTCGGGACGGAACCGGGTTTCGTAGACCATCAGAACCGCCGCATCGAGAATGCCATCCGCTGTCGCCTCAAGCGTGAGCGTGTCCCAGATGCGATGTTCGGGGTACAATCCGGCATTCGCCCGCGCATCCAGAAAGCGACAGATCACCCTGCTGTCATAGATCGCCGGCCCGTCGGACCGGATCAACGCAGGGATCTTGCCCACCGGGTTCGCCGCGATGAGTTTCGAGTCTGGCGCAAGAGGCGTGCTCAAAATATTCACATGCTCGATGTCATCATACTGTCCGGTCTCGTGCAGCATCACGAGAACCTTGCGCACGAATGGTGATGGTCCTGAACGAAGAAGTTGCATCAGCCTGCTCCCAATATCTGTAATGCCTCACGTAATCCTGTTGCGGGCGAAATGCCAAGCGGCGTGTCGCGATGCGTCGACGCATCGCCTCTTTCCGTTGACGGAAATAGCCCGCTCACAGCACCGGCGGTTCCGCCATCAACGCCGCCAGCGCCTCAAGCTCGGTGCCCATTCCGCCCGGCACCTGCGCTGCGGCGCGCACGCGCACCGCGTCGTCCTTGTTCTGTCCCAGCTTCCATGTCGCCGCTATGTCCTCCACCACCATCCGGCAGGGCACGATAATCCGCATCATCTTGTCCAACACCTCGGGCGTCATCTTGCCCGTTGTCCAAGGCGCCTTTCCCGCCAGCCGCGTCTCGAAATGCGCCGTCTGCGTGTCCAGCACCTCGCGCATGGCCTCATGCGGCAGAAGCTCCAGAACGCCCGTGATCTGCACCGCCACGTAATTCCACGTCGGCACCTGATCCACGACCCCGTACCAATCCGGCGAAATATATGCGTCCGGTCCTGTCACCGCGATCCGGGCGGGCAGAGGTGTTTTCAACGCCCGCGCAATCGGGTTTGAACGCACCAGATGGATCAGCACCTCGCGCCCGTCCTCGGACAACAGAACAGGCACATGCGCCACCATGGGCACAGGGTCACCATTGATCAGCAAGGTCCCAAAGGCGCGATCCCGCACAAAGGCGATGTCCTTGCCGTGATCGTGGCTGTGGAAGGTCGGGTTCGGATGCATAATGCGGCCCTCTCAGCGGCGTAAAAGCACCGCAGAGCTTGCACAGCCAAAGCCAAAAATCCCGCTCTAAATTGTACCCGAGACAATCATCCCGCCTTGGGATGCGTCGCCTCGTAGACCTTCATCAGATGCACCGTATCGACCGACGTATAAGCCTGCGTGGTCGAGAGCGAGGCATGGCCCAACAATTCCTGAATCGCCCGCAGATCGCCGCCAGCCGACAGCAGATGCGTCGCGAAGCTGTGCCGCATCGCGTGGGGTGTGGCCGTTGCGGGCAGGCCAAGCTGCAATCGCGCCTGTTCCGTCACCTTTTGCACCAGCCTCGGGTTCAACGCGCCACCGCGCGCACCCCGGAACACCGGCGCATTCGGCGCCATGTCAAAGGGGCACAGCTTCACATAGGTCGCCACCGCCTGCCGCGCGACGGGCAGAACGGGCACCACCCGTTCTTTGCCGCCCTTGCCAATAATCCGCATCGCCTCGCCCAATGGAAGGTCACGACCGATCAGGCTCAGCGCTTCGGAAATCCGCAAGCCGCAGCCATAAAGCAGTATCACCACCGCCATATCCCGCGCGCCGACCCAGTCTTTTTGCGATTGCTGACCGACCGTGTCGATCATCTCGCGCGCCGCGTCCTCGCTCAGGGGACGAGGCAGCTTTTTCTGAAACTTCGGTGCGCGGGTTGATAGCACTGCTGTGGGTTCGAACCCTTCGCGTTCGGCTAACCAGCGGTAAAAGGATTTGACCGCCGACAGCTTTCGCGCCAGCGACCGCGCACTGGCCCCACCGCCGCGCGTGTGCGCCATCCATGCCCGCATGTCGGGCACTGTGATCCGCGCCAAGGGGGCCAGCCCCTGCGCCTCTCCTTTGTATTCCGTCAGAAAGGCGATGAAATCCAC
>NZ_JAEPMO010000066.1 GCF_017643905.1 Marivita sp. | reverse complement strand
TACGGGATGCCGGTGGATCCCGGTAGCCTGCTCTTCTGGGGGCATCTGGGAGACGTGCCGGTGATCGGACTGCCGGGATGCGCCCGGTCGCCTGCGTTGAATGGTGCAGACTGGGTGTTGGAGCGTCTGCTGTGTGACGTTCCTGTCCGCCCGCAGGACATTATGGGAATGGGGGTTGGTGGACTGCTTAAAGAGCCGCCATCGCGGCCCGCCCCGCGCGAGACGGCATAGAAAAAGCGACCCGAAGGTCGCTTTCAAAAATTGCCAAATAATGGATCGCGATTATTTCGGAAGCGGACCGATCATCATGACCATCTGGCGGCCTTCCATCTTCGGCATGTTCTCGACCTTGCCATGCTCTTTCGAGTCCTCGGCCACACGTTCCAACAGCTCGCGCCCAAGGTTCTGGTGCGCCATCTCGCGTCCGCGGAACCGCAGGGTGACCTTCACCTTGTCGCCATTTTCAAGGAACTTGAACACACTCCGCATTTTCACGTCGTAATCGTTCTTGTCCGTGTTCGGGCGGAACTTGACCTCTTTGATCTCGATGATCTTCTGCTTCTTGCGCGCCTCGGATTCCCGCTTCTGCTGTTCGTATTTGAACTTGCCGAAATCCATGATCTTGACGACCGGTGGTGTCGCGTTTGGCGAAATCTCGACAAGATCAAGCCCGGCTTCTTCAGCGAGCTGCATGCCACGTTCAGGCGTGACAACGCCGATGTTTTCTCCGTCCGCGCCGATCAGGCGGATTTCCGGGGACCGGATGCGTTCGTTGATGCGGGGGCCGGTCTCGCGCGTGGGGGGCGCGTTGTGAGGTCTGCGGGCTATGGTGTCGCTCCTTTGGTGCAGTTCAAATCAGGGCTGCAAAGTAGTCGTCATGCCGTTGGCTTTCAAGCGGCTTTTCGGCGGAACTGAGCCGAGCGCCAAGGGTTTCCCCCTTGTAGGCCTGCAGGGCGAGGCGCACATGCATGCGTTGCGAGGCTGCAGCGCAGCAAAAATTCATCAGGGGGTTTTTAAACCAATGAAAAATCTGATCATTCTGGCAGTCGCCGTGGCAGTCGGCATTGGGGCGTGGGTGTTCACGCAATCCGGAACCACGCCGCAAACCGTCGAGACCGAGGGTGACGCCGTAACAGACACCGCAGAAACGATGGCGGAGACCGCCGAAAGTGCCGCGACTGAGGCCGCAGAGGACGTGACGACAACGGTCGAAGAGACGCAGAATGCTGTCGAGGAAACCGCTGGCGACGCTGTCACAGCCCTGGAGGACGCGGTGAACGAGGCGGCAGAGGCCATCGACAGCGTCGCGGCTGAAGCGACCGAAGCGGCCAGCGACGTGGTCGAACAGGCAGAAACGGTCGTCAATGACGCCGTCACCGCGATCAACGAGGCCGCGAATGATGCGGCAACCGCGCTGGACACGGCGATGGACACAGCCACCGGCGAGGCGGACAGCGCGGCAGATGTGGCGACGGACGCTGCCGATGCTGCGGTCGACGGAGTAACAGAGGCCGCTGATGGCGTTGCGGATACCGCAACCGAGGCAACTGATTTGGCTTCTGAGGCAACCAATGATGCCGTTCAGGCGACAGAGGACAGTGCAGCAGCCGTTGCTGATACTACCGCCGAAGCGGACACTGACATCGCAGAGGCGCTGACAGTCAATGGGTTCGATTACGATCAGGTGATCGCCTATATCGACCAGTCCGATCTGTCCGTGCTGATCAAGACCTCGACCAAAGCCGCGCTGGAACAGGCGCGGGACAACCCTGAGCAATTGCAGGCGCTGCTTGCCACGTTGAGGGAGCAGCTTGGCCTGTAAGGCGCATCAAAAAAACAAAGAGAAAGCCGCGCGGGTAACCCCCTGCGCGGCTTTATTTTTAGTGTATTATGGATTGTTCTTGATGTGACGCATCAATCAAGAAACGCTTTTTCCACCACATAGGTTTGGGGGTCGGAATTGGCGCCTTCCTTAAGCCCGTAGCCTTCGAGCATGTCCTTGATTTCAAGGTTGAAGGCAAGGTTGCCACAAACCATGGCGCGGTCGGTGTCCGGGCTGATGACGGGCACACCCAGATCTTCAAAGCATTCTCCCGTGCGCATCAGGTCGGTGATGCGGCCCATCTTGGGGCTCTCTTCGCGGGTTGTGGTCGGGTAGTAGCGCAGCTTGTCGGCAAAGCCTTCGCCGATCAGTTCCGCCAGCAATTCGTCGCTGCGGACCGTGTCGATCAGTTCCTTGCCGTATTGCAGCTCGCCCACTTCGCGGCAGGTGTGGGTCAGGATGACCTCGTCGTAATCCTCATAGGTCTGCGGGTCCCGCAAAAGCGAAGCAAAGGGGGCGATGCCGGTGCCGGTGGCGAAAAGCCAGAGCCGTTTGCCCGGCAGCAGCGCGTCATGCACCAGCGTGCCGACGGGTTTCGGGCGTAGGATGATCTGATCGCCCGGCTGGATGTGTTGAAGGCGGCTGGTGAGCGGGCCGTCCGGTACCTTGATCGAGTAGAACTCCAGTTCCTCGTCCCAGGACGGCGACGCGATGGAATAGGCGCGCAGAAGCGGCTTTTCGCGACCGGATTTTTCATCCGTCTGCATCAGGCCGATCATCACAAATTCGCCCGAGCGGAACCGCAAGGACGCGGGACGTGTGACCCGGAAGGAAAACAGTCGGTCTGTCCAGTGTTTGACCTCAGTTACGGTCTGCGCGTCGGGAATGGCAAGGGTCTTGGCGGGCGCTTTGGTGGCTGTGGCTTCGGTCACGGGTGTCAACTCTGTCATGTTTTCCTTACCGGTCGGTGTAAACCGATCCCTTAAATCTATCTTTGATTTACATCAGACGAAACCCGCCCTTGGTCGCAAGGACCGGGCGGGTGGTCTTTCGGTCGCAGTTTGGGCTCAGGCAGCGAGGCCGCGCAGACGCGACTGATAGTCATGGGCCCGCCAATCGGCGCGGGCCAGCCATTGGGCTTCGGGCTGTCGTGCGGCGAGGTCATCGCTGATTTCCACATCATCAAAGCCAGAGCGGCGGGCCATCGCGTATTGATCTGCGATCACATGACCTTGTGCGCGCAGCCAGCCCTTGTAACCCTGCTGGCGGATCAGTCGCGCGAGGGTAAAGCCGCGCCCGTCCGAAAAGCTGGGAAATTCGATGCGGACCAGTTCCTTGCCGATCAGCAGGCATTTGAGCCGCGCGGGATCGGTGTCGGAGGGCAGGTCGATGCGCGCCTCGGGGTCAATCCAGCGCGTCGGGTCGTCTGTCAGAAAGCCGCTGTCGTTGATGAGAACGGTCATGATGTGGCTCCTTTCGGGGCGGGCCGGTGCAGGCCGCATTCGGTTTTTTCACTGTTACGCCAACGGCCTGCACGGGGATCTTCGCCATTTGACACGCGGGTGGTGCAGGGGGCGCAGCCGATGGATGGGTAGCCCTTGGCCACAAGCGGGTGGCGAGGCAGGTTGTGCGTGTCGAGATGCGCCGCAATCCGCGCCGGTTTCCAGTCGATCAGCGGGTTGATCTTGATCCGTGCAGTCCCTTCATCGAGGTCAAAGTAGTGCAAGCCCTGACGGGTCTGTGCCTGATGCCGTTTGCGCCCGGTGATCCAGGCGTCATAGCCCTGAAGCGCGTCATCGAGCGGCTGGGTCTTGCGCAGGTCGCAGCAGGCGTCGGGATTGCTGAAGCGCAGGGCACCGTACGGATCGACCGCCTCAACCGTACGTTTGGAGGCGCGGATCACCTGCACGTTGGTCAGCCCCAGATGATCGGCCAGATCTTGCTGGTAGGTCAGGGTTTCCTCAAAGAGCAGCGCGGTGTCGATGAAGAGCACCGGCAGGTCGCGGTCGATCTGCGCGATCAGGTGCAGAAGGACAGCCGAGTCCGCGCCGAAGCTCGACACCATTGCAACCCGGTCGAAGATGCCGCGCGTCAGCACCGCCTCCAGCAGATAGGAGGTGCCGAAATGGCGATAGCGCGCGTTCAGATCGGCGATGCGATCCTGTGCCGCCATCCGCGCGTCAAGCGGAACCCCGCTTGCCTCGCGGTTGTTCTGAGTCAGGTCAAGCATCACGCGGCTTTCTGTTTCTTGTCGCTTTCGCCATAGAGCGCAGTCTTGAACGGGGTCATGCCAACCCGACGGAACGTGTCGATGAACGTCTCCTCGGCGCTGTCGCGTTCCGACAGGTAGGTGTCCACGATCCGTTCGATGGCGGGCACGATCTCGTCCGCCGAAAAACCGGGGCCGGTGCGCTGACCGATGGCGGCGGTTTCGGTGTGATCGCCGCCCAGCGTGATCTGGTAATTCTCCACCCCTGCACGGTCGAGGCCGAGGATGCCGATATGGCCGACATGGTGATGTCCGCAGGCGTTGATACAGCCCGAGATCTTGATCTTCAGGTCACCCACCTCGTGTTCCAGCTTGAGCTGATCGAAACGGGTCGCGATTTCCTGCGCGATGGGGATCGACCGGGCTGTGGCGAGCGCGCAGTAGTCCATACCGGGGCAGGCGATGATGTCGCTGATCTTGCCGATATTAGCGGTGGCCAGCCCTGCATCTTTCAGCGCTGCGTGGATCGCGGGCAGGTCGGCCTTGTGCACATGCGGCAGCACGACGTTCTGTTCGTGGCTGATGCGCAATTCGTCATGTCCGTAACGTTCTGCCAGATCGGCCATCACGCGCATCTGGTCGGCGGTGGCGTCACCCGGTGTCGCGCCATGCGCCTTGAGGCTGATCTGCGCAATGGCGTGGCCCGGCGCGCGGTGGGCGCTGAGATTGGTGTCGGCCCAGGAGCGGAACACCGGGTCATTCGCGTAAGCCAGATCGAACGGGCCGGTGTCGCGGTCTGCGAACGCGGGCGGCGCGAAATCCGCTTTGATCTGTGCAAAAAGCTGCTGGTCCACACCGGTGAACGCGGGGCGCAGCAAGGCAAACCGCTCTTCGACGCGCGCGCGGATGTCGTCGATGCCATGCTCGTGCACGGTGATCTTGATGCGGCTCTTGTACTTGTTGTCGCGACGACCCAGCAGGTTCCAGACACTGACCACCGCTTCGAGATAGGGCAGTAGGTCCGCTTCGGGCAGGAAGTCACGGACAACCTTGCCGATCATCGGGGTGCGGCCAAGGCCACCGCCCACGATGACTTCGAACCCCGGCTCGCCCGCATCATTGCGGACCATGCGCAGGCCGATGTCGTGGGCCTTTGTCACGGCGCGATCATTCGGTGATCCCGTTACAGCGATCTTGAATTTGCGCGGCAGGAACTGGAACTCCGGGTGGTCGGTGGACCACTGGCGGATCAGCTCGGCCACCGGACGGGGATCGGCAATCTCGTCCGCAGCAGCGCCGGCGAAATGGTCGGCGGTCACGTTGCGGATCGTGTTGCCGGAGGTCTGGATCGCGTGCATCTGCACTTCGGCCAGCGCGTCGAGCATATCCGGTACGTCACGCAGCGTGGGCCAGTTGAACTGGATGTTCTGGCGCGTGGTGAAGTGGCCATAGCCCTTGTCCCACCGTTCGGCGATATAGGCAAGCTGCCGCATCTGGGCGCTCGACAGCGTGCCATAGGGGATCGCCACGCGCAGCATGTAGGCGTGCAGTTGCAGGTAGAGCCCGTTCATCAGGCGCAGCGGCTTGAATTCGTCTTCGGTGAGCGAACCGTCGATGCGGCGTTCCACCTGTGCGCGGAATTGGGCGTTGCGCTCGGCCACGAAGGTGGCGTCGAAATCGGTATAGCGGTACATCAGAGAGCCTCGGACTGTTTGCCGTGGGGATAGTTGGACGGGCCGCGCATGCGGAACGCCTCGCGGAAATGGGTGGGCTTTGGGCCGGATTTGCCAGGGCTGACGTCGGCCAGATAGACGCCGACCACCTCGGACGTGCGGGCGCTGGCGTCGATCAGGCGGATTTGCGCATCGGCCTCGTCGGTCAGAACATCCGCATCCTTTAGGTTGCGGGTCCATGTGTCGTCCTGGGTCAGGTACACCACATCGCCTTCGAGCAACGCGTTGGCGGTGATGACTTTTGGCGTGAAGATCGCAGGCATCAGATCATCTCCTGAATGTGGGGCAGGGCCGTTTCAACCGCATCGCGCGGGGCCAAACCGTACATGAGAAGCGCAGGGCCGGTGATGTCGGCCTCAGCCAGAATGGCGGGCAGAGTTGCCAGAGTGGCGCTGACAATGCGCTGGTCTGCGCGGCTTGCGTTTTCAACGATCGTGACCGGCGTGGACGGTGTTGCCCCATGCATGAGCAGGCGGCCCTGGATGAACCGCGCGGCTTTCTTGGCCATGTAGATCGCCGCGACCTCACCCTCGCGGGCCAGTGCACGCCAGTCGTGATCGGCATAGCCCTGCATGTCATGCCCGGTGATCAGGCGCACGGCGGTGTTGCGCCCGCGCTTGGTCAGCGATTGGCCAAGGGCGGCAACAGCGGCAGAGGCCGAGGTGAGGCCGGGCACGATGGTGTAGTCGAGACCCGCCGCGATCACCGCATCCAGTTCTTCGTCCAGACGACCAAAGACGGTGGGATCGCCAGCCTTGAGCCGCACGACACGCGCGCCGGTCAGGGCTTCTTCCACGATCATCGCGTTGATGTCGACTTGCGTGACCGACGGGCCGAACCCTTCCTTGCCTGCATTGCGCAAACGGGTCTGAGGGCCGACAAGCGCGAGGATTTCGGCGGTGACCAGACGGTCATGGATCACCACGTCGGCCTCCTGCAGCGCGCGCAGAGCCTTGACCGTCAACAGATCGGGATCGCCGGGGCCCGTGCCGACAAAGGCGACGGGCTGGAGCATGGTCATGTGCAGGTCGCGTGGCATCGGGTCGTCCTCTTCACCGCGTTTCTTGTGTCTAAAATAGAATTTTGTTCCGGTATTTTTCCAGACCCTTGCGGAAATAAGGAAATCTGTTCTATCAGGAGGGTGCGTAAGGACAGGTGGTCCTTGAAACCCGAAGAAAGCAGAACAGTGATGAAGATCGACGACACGGACCGGAAAATTCTTGTCGAGTTGCAAACGGATGCGGCGCAGTCGCTGGACGATATTGCCCGCAAGGTGGGGTCATCGAAGACGCCGGTCTGGAACCGGATTCGCAAGATGAAGGAGGCCGGGATCATCGGCGCGCAGGTGGTGCAGCTTGATGCCGATGCGTTGGGATTCGAGGCGTGTTTCTTTGTCCTGATCCGCACCAGCGAACATGACGCGGCCTGGCAGCGCGCGTTTCTGAAGGCGCTGCAGGACCGCCCCGAAGTGCAGGAGGCGCACCGGCTGGCGGGGGATATCGACTATATCCTCAAGGTGCGTGTGAAGAACGCGCGGGCTTATGACGCGTTCTATCAGGCGCTGATCGCGGAGGTGAAGGTGCACAACGTGACGGCGCTTTTGTCGATGGAAGAGATCAAGTCGACCACGGCACTACCGCTTTAAGGGCGCCTCTGTCGAGCCTTGTGCAAGCTGCAGCCTCGTGTCCGCGTATTTGGAAAAAGAAGAAGCAGGGGTTGTGCGCTGTCCCCTGCTTCTTCTTTTCATAAATATGCAAGAGCAAGAGAAACATTTGTCGCGCGTCAGGAGGTCTGAACCATCAGGCGCTCCAACCCATGGAAATGGTAAGTGTTGGCGTAGATTGATGGTTCCGCGATGCGCAGATTTGGGCAGCGGTCCCAAAGGATCGGCAGGGCGATTTGCAGCTCCAGCCGGGCCAGCGGCGCGCCGACGCAGAAATGCAACCCGCCGCCAAAGCTGGTGTTCTGTGTCACGGGGCGGGTTGGGTCGAAGCGATGGGCGTCGGGCCATTGGACGGGATCGCGATTGGCCGAAGCGAGCAGCAGCGCCACCTGATCGCCGCGCTGGAAGGTGTGTCCGTAGAGGGTGATGTCTTCGTAAGCATAGCGCGTGAACATGTGCAGGGGCGGGTCGTAGCGGAGAATTTCCTCAACCGTTTTGTCGTCGATCTGGTCGGTGCCGGTTTCGAGCAGGGTCTTGATGCCGTTTCCCAGCGTGTGGACCGTTGCCTCGTGGCCTGCGTTGAGGAGCAGGATGCAGGTGGTGATCAGCTCATCGGTCGAA
Organism: Marivita sp.; assembly: GCF_017643905.1. Lineage (GTDB taxonomy): Bacteria > Pseudomonadota > Alphaproteobacteria > Rhodobacterales > Rhodobacteraceae > Marivita. The sequence continues at coordinate 16,647 of NZ_JAEPMO010000066.1, read as the reverse complement.
AGCTTTTCGCCTGCTTCTTCGGCAGTGATCAGGTGGGTGATGAGGTCATCGCGGGGATCATGGCGGCGGGTGTCGATATAGCTGCGCTGGAAGTCGGAGAACTCGGCGGCGGCTTGGGCGGCGGCGTCCTCGGTCGCGCGGGTGCGTCTGGCCTGGTACATGGCGACCATCGCGTTGGACCAGCGCAGGAGTTGCGAAGCCATGTCGTCGGGCACGCCGAGCAGGCGCGCAATGACGATCACCGGGATCGGTTGGCAGAAGGTGGTCAGAATGTCGAAGGGCGATCCCGAAGGAAAAGTATCGATCTTTTCGTGGGTTAGAGCGGTTATTTCAGGTGCCAGCGCCTTGATCCGCCGCGAGGTGAAGGCGCGCAGGACGAGGCCGCGCAGGCGGGTGTGGCGGGGGGGCTCCAGCTCCAGCATCGAATGGGCCTCGACTGCGTAGAACGGGGCGAGGTGATCGGGGATCGCAGGGGCCAGTTCGGGTGGCACTTCGCGGCCAAAGCGTCGGTCGCGCAGGATGGTATGTACAGCCCGGTGGCTGGTGGCGCAGGGCATGGCGTATTCGTCCCACCATGCCAGATCGCCCGCCGCGCGCAGGCGGTCGTAGAACGGATAGGGGTTCTGGACGAAGGCGGGGTCGGTCGGGGATTGGTGGAAGCGGTGCATGCCGATTGGGTCGGTCAGCCGTTCAGAGCGGTGACGATGGGCGCGAAATCGGTGGCCGTGAGGCTGGCCCCGCCGACCAGTGCGCCGTCCACGTCCGCGACGGCAAAGATCTCGGTCGCGTTGGAGGCTTTGACGCTGCCGCCATAGAGCAGGCGGATGGCTTGGGCGGTGTCGGCGCCGAAGCGCTGGATCAGGGTCGAGCGCATGAAGCTGTGCACCTCGGCGATCTGGTCGGTGGTGGGCACCTTGCCGGTGCCGATGGCCCAGACGGGTTCGTAGGCGATGACGGTGTTGTCGCCGGTCACATCGTCCGGCAGGGAGGCGGCAAGCTGGTGGCCCACCACATCGAGGGTTTTTCCGCTTTCGCGTTCGTCGAGAGTTTCGCCGACGCAGACGATGGCAGTCAGGCCCGCCGCCCATGCGGCGAGGGTCTTATAAGCGACGAGCGCATCGGATTCGCCATGATCGGCGCGGCGCTCGGAATGGCCGAGGATCACGTATGTGGCCCCTGCATCCTTGAGCATGGCGGCAGAGACATCGCCCGTGTGGGCGCCGGATGCTGCGGAGTGGCAATCCTGACCGCCGATGGCGATCGAAGCGGCTTTGGCGGCGGCTGAGCCGATCAGAGTGGCGGGTGGGCAGATCAAAACCTCAGCTGTGCCGCCCGCGACGTCCTGTAACGCGTCAAGCTCGGTCAGGGCGGCGGTGGTTCCGTTCATCTTCCAGTTTCCGGCGGCGAGTTTGCGGCGCATGAGGGGCTCCTGCTGGTGATCTTGGTTCAGGGCGCATCATCGCGGGCGAGGCAGCGGCGTCAAGGGCAGTTGCGTGTCTGAAGGTGGGGTGGCACAAGGCCGACCGATAGGGCAGGAGGACGACAGATGATCCCGAGACTGGATGCACAGGCTTTGGTGGCGGGCGATGCCGATGCGCTGGCGCAGATGCGGATCGCCGCCGAAGAGGTGGGGTTTGCCACGGTCTACAACACCAAATTCACCTCGGCCAGGATGCGGTTCGTGCTGGCCGCTTATCGTGCTTTCTTCGCCTTGCCGCACGAGGTCAAGGATCAGGTGAACATGGCGCGCACCGGGTCGAACCGGGGTTGGGGAGCGCCGAAATCCGAGCAGGTCGACCCAAACGCGAACCCCGATTACAAAGAGGTTTTCGATTGCGGCTACACTTTGCAGGACGGGGATATGCGGGTGGCGCTGTCGGTCTATGCGCCGAACCATTGGCCAGACCGGCCTGCCGGGTTCGAGAGGGTGATCCGGGCCTATTACAGCGATGCGCTGGATGTGGCGCGGGGTATCCTGCGCGGGATTGCGATGTCCATTGGGTCGGATGCGGATTTCTTCGAGGACAAGTTTGACTGCCCGATGGCTCTTTTGCGGGGCAATTACTATCCGCCGCGCCCGGACTGGGCCGGGGACAAGGATTTCGGCATCGGCGCGCATACGGATTACGGCTGCCTCACGCTTCTGGCGACGGATGGTCAGCCGGGGCTGGAGGTCCAGCCGCGCGGGCGCAGTGACTGGCTGCCAGTGCAGGCGCCTCCGGGGGAGTTCATCATCAACTTCGGCGAGATGCTCGAGATGTGGACCGAGGGGCGCGTCGTGGCGACGCTGCACCGGGTCAAGGGCGGCGCGGATGAGCGGATTTCGGTGCCGCTCTTCTTCAACCCGAACGTTGAGACCAATGTCGCGCCGCTTGGGTCAGGCAAGCTGATCCGGGCGGGCGATCACCTGACCAAGCGCTATGCCGAGACCTATGTGCACCTGCAGGGAAAAGGGTAGGCGTCAGCGCTGCGTGGTCAGCAAGCGGATGGCCAAGCCTGCAAAGACCACGGCGGCAATGCGGTTGAGAATGATCTGCGCTCTTGGCGACGCGGTCAGCCATTCGCCGAAATAACCTGCGCCCCAAGCGACCGTGCCGAAGACAAGGATGGTCGCGACAATGAACAGAAAGCCCAGGCCCAGCAATTGCGGGGCCAATGGGCCGATGGTCGGATCTGCGAATTGCGGCAGGAAGGCGAGGAAGAAAATCGCGACCTTGGGGTTCGTGATGTTCATCACGATGCCACGGCGATAGAGTTGCGAAAGACTGGGACGGGATCGGTTTTCCGCTGACAGGCTGGACGTTCCCGCCCTGAGGGCCTGCCATGCCAGGTAGAGCAGGTAGGCCGCTCCGAGCAACTTGACGATGTTGAACGCAACCGCAGACGCGGAAAACACGGCGGCAATTCCGAAGGCCACGGCTGTGGTATGGACAAGCAGCCCGGTACAGAGGCCAAGGGTCACGACAAATCCGGCAAGGCGGCCGTAAAGCGCGGATTGCGTCAGGACGAAGATGTTGTCCGGCCCGGGTGCAAAGCCAAGGGCCACCGCTGCTGTGAAGAAAACCAGTAGAACGTCGAGGTCAGGCAAATCGGCCACTCCGGCAATCAGGTTGCAAGACCTTGATTTTGGAACTGGATGCGAGGAGCGTCAATGCGGTTTGGAACGGCATGTCGACTGGAACCGTTACGATCTGGCATTGCAGAGTTCAGGCCGACCCAGGCCATATGCGGTCGTCTGGATCAGCCGTTTTGCGACAGTCCGGGTTGGCTACGCCTTGAGGTTCGGCACACCGCCTGCGTGTTCGGTGGCCAGCTCGTCCACATCCTTGAATTTGATCGACTCCCCGCACCCGCAAGCATCGGCAACGTTCGGGTTATTGAACTGGAAACCGGATTCGAGCAGCGAGGTCTGGTAGTCGATCTCGGTCCCGAAGAGGAACATCTGCGCCATCGGGGCAATCATCACCACTGCGCCGTCCTGTTCGACCACTTCGTCGTTCGGGTCGGGCGTGTCGACGTAATCCATGGTGTATTCCATGCCTGCACAGCCGCCCTTCTTGACGCCGATGCGCAGGCCTGCATGGCCTTTCGACTCCATAAGCTTGCGCACTTGGGCGGCGGCTTTGGGAGTCAGGGTGACGGCTTGTTTTCCGGGGATGCCGAACATGAGAACTCTCGCTTTCGCTATTACGCTTAACCTAGGGGCTTGCGGCTGCGATCTCAAGAAGGGAAAGCGTGGCATATCCGGTGGCCAGCCCCCATCCAAAGGAGACAAGCGTGCCGATGATGACATATTCCCCCGCTTTCTGGCCTTTCGAGGCGGTGTCGAACCGCAGCACGGATTTTGCGGCGATCAGGAAGCCAGTTGCTGTGGCTTCGCCGACGCAGAGGAAGAGAAAGATCAGCCCGCGTTCCAGTTTACCGATCATGCGGCCAGCATTGTCCAGCCCTTCGGCGGTTGGTCCGGCCTCGTCTGCGGCGAATTGGTCGGTATAGGGTTTCATCAACAGACCTACGGCAAAGCCTCCGGCCCAGATCGACACGATCGCGCCACTGAGCAGGATCGCAGGGGCCTGCAGCAGCGCAATGTGGTTTGCCCAGAGACCGGTGGCAAGCGCGTCGGGCACAAGGATCGCCCCTGCCACAAGAGTTGCCATATGGGCCATTTGATCCAGCAGAAAGGCCGGCAGGCTGTCGCGCCATGTTGCCGGCAGGGCCCAGACCTTGATGGCGTCGATGACGAAATGCGCCGCCGCGATCCCAAGCGCTAGCTGCCAGTGCCCCCCGAGCGCGGCGCAGGTCAGGACGAGGACAATCGCGATATGAAGGACGAGAAAAAGAGGTTCTGACTTGCGCCGGATCAGCACGTCGGGCTGCGCCAGAAAATCTGCGATGACATGGGCCAGCAAGAGGGCTGCAAAGACATTGATCATGGGAGCCTCCGCAAGGGTTCGAGCTTGCTTTGCCGGATAGAAAGCCGGTTCACTTGCCAGCCTCCGTTTCCAGGGCGGTCAGCGCATCGGCAATTGCAGGGTACCCCGCGGACCAGAGCGCTTGATTGACCGCCTGTCGCGAAATGCCAAAGGATTTGGCGATGTCTGCGCGGTTCGGGGCGTTGGGAGCAAGAGCCGCTGCAATCGCACGCGCTTGGGCCTGCGTCCAGCCTGAGGCAATGTGATCTGCGAGACGTGTCGCGGCGTGCTGTGCGCCGCCGCTGGCATGAGCAAGCAGTGTCTGGCGCGAGAGTGTGTCCAACAATCGCCCGGAGGCGACGAAGGCCGGGCCATGGGCCGCGTTCAGGTCGCCGCTGGCGGGCAGGGTGCCCGGACCAGTGGCAAGGGCGATGCGCGTGGTGGTCCGGTCGGTATCGCGCCGCAGGCAGGCCTGGATGAAAAGCGCCGCGCGCAGGGCGTAAGCCGGATCGGAGAGCGCCACCTGCCACGCATCGCCACCGCGCCGGGCGAATTGAGAGATCAGATCAGGGGTCCGCCAGCCGGACATCGCATTGGCGGCGGTCTCGATACTGGTCAATGCCGCATCCACATCGGTGGATGTGAGATCGGATGAGGCGACGAGATCGCCGGTTAGAACGCAAAATTGGGTCATGTCGCAAGCTATATCAGTTTCTTTGGGGAAAAGAAACTGAATTTGATTGACGATGCAATCAGGTGTTTTCCGAGAGGGACCGGCGCGCCCAGGCGCAGGCTTCTTCGGGATCGTCCAAGGCCGCGTCAGGCAAAGTCCAGTAGGGCATGCGGGACGGCTTGCCGGATTTGCCCTCATACGACCATTGCTCGCACCCTTCTGCGGCAAGATCGTCGGCCAGTGGACCGCGTGCTTTCAAAAGCAGGGTTTCCTCGGGGCCGATCACCGCAAAAATCACGCCTTCAGAATAAATCCCGAGGCCGCCAAACATCTTGCGTGTTGTGATTGAAGGAAGTCCGCGAAACAGATCCCGGACAAAGGCGATCTGTTCCTCAGACACAGCCATGGGTTACATGAAGCCCAGTTCGAGGCGTGCCTCGTCGGACATCATGTCCATGCCCCACGGGGGTTCCCATGTGAGTTCCACGTCGACCTGTTTGATACCTGCAATCGGCTCGATCGCTTCGGCCACCCAGCCCGGCATTTCGCCTGCCACAGGACAGCCCGGAGCGGTCAGGGTCATGACCACGCGGACTTCGTTTTCGTCATTGATGTCAAGCGTGTAGACAAGTCCGAGGTCATAGATATTGACCGGAATCTCGGGGTCATACACCGAACGGCACGCTTCAACGACCTGATCATACAATGGATGATCGGTGCTGGACGGCGCAATCAGCGGTGTGCCTTCGATCTTGGGGCTGGCATCGTTCATGTCGGTCCTTCCCGTGGGTTCCTGACCAAATATATAGGGAAAGCGGTGAGGGGGGTAAAGAGGCGGAAAGTCTCAGGATCGGGCTTCGGTGATTTTCAGGAACCGGGTAGGCGAGTAAGCTGTGCCGCGATATCTGGCATGTGGCCTGGAAAGATCAGGCCAGCTCATTGCGGTCGTATTGCGCGCGCAGCGACGTGATGACCTTGTTTGCGGACTGACTGAGCCCCCGGATATCCCCGGCGACTGCAGAAAAGCCTCGACCGGCTTCGCCGACGCGAGATGCTTCGATGGACGCGTTGACCGAGATAATCATGATCATGCGACTGATCTTTTCGAGTTCCGAGATCGAGGAACGGATCATCTTTGACTGGCTGCCAGCCTGCGACTCGCGACTTGAGACCACATGATCCAGAGCCGTGTTGACCCCGTCGACGATCCCGTTGAGTGCCGCAAGAAGCGGTGTCGATACGAAGTCTGCAAGTTCCCTGATGCTTTTGGACAGGTGGGCGCTGTCGCCAGAGGCAAGTCGATCCTCGATCAGGCGGCCATTGACGATGAATTTTCCAATGGTCTCGCTTTGTGACGGAGTCACTGCCTCCACATGCTCCAGAATGCGTTTCACGCTGGTCGCCAGTTTGGAGTCCCGTGACCCGGGCAATATATCGACCGCGATCTGTGCGAATTCATTCAGATCCTGCGCCAGCCGTTCCCGCGATGTTTCGCTGGCAGACGCATTGTCGTTTGCCAGCAGCAATGTCACCACAACGCGATGAGACAACATGCGCATCTTACCGCAGCGATTGATCAATGCGCCAAGAATGGCTTCATCGCCATGTGTCGATTCAGACATATCTTTCTGCTCAGTGGGGCTTGGGTGCTTCGTCGACGGGGCTTTGCGCCGCACCTTCGAGCATGGTTGTCGCGATCAGGTTCAAAGCGTCTGTCCAAGCCTTGGCATGATCTTGGGTCCATGACGGACCAACTGCCTCTTCCAGACATGAGACAAGCACGTCTGCAACGACCGCGTAATGCGCCGCTTCGGCACCGTATCCGGCGTGTTTTGCGCCAAGGGCACGCAGCGGTTCGATGAGCGCTTCGATGTTGTCGAGTTTTTGTACCGCGAATTGCAGGGTCGACCCCAACATCTTGGCCTGTGGCGCGATGTCGTCCGCGAACATCCCGCGCACCGATGGCGCTTTGTCGAACAGGGATTGGTAGAAATGAATCACGAGGTCATCGCGGCTTGAAACAGCCGTCGCAAATGAACGTTGGATGAGTTCGACTTGGGGGGCGGTCAGCATGCTTGTTCCTCTTGCGACTGTTACCCCCTCACCAACGGCCGCATCCCGAATTTCTTTATGCCCTTCCGAGCGCCTTCTCCGGAAATGCGCCAATAAAGGAAAGGTTCTTCCATCTTTGGCGTGAATGTCCCGGTCTGCGGCCATGGGTGCTGCAGATAAATCGCGCTTCAATGGAGTCCGTGATCAGCCTGATTTGCCGTGCTTCTTGCGACGCGGCACCGGGGTCGGGCGGACCTTCTCTTCGATTGCGTCATAGAGCAGACCTGCGATGTTCTTTCCGCTGGCGATCTCGATGCCTTCGAGGCCGGGGGAGGAGTTGACCTCGAGCACCTTTGGCCCCGAATGCGAGCGCAGCATGTCGACCCCAGCAAAGCCAAGACCGAAGACACGGGCGGCGCGGACAGCGGTGTCGCGCTCTTCCTTGGTGATGCGGACCTTCTGCGCGGTGCCGCCGCGATGCAGGTTGGAGCGGAAATCCCCTTCGGAGCCAGTGCGTTTCATCGACGCAACCACCTTGCCGTTCACCACCAGACAGCGAATGTCCTCGCCGGCCGCTTCCTTGATGAAGTCCTGCACCAGGAAGTTGGCCTTGAGACCGCGGAAGGCATCGATCACGGATTCGGCGGCTTTCTTGGTTTCGGCCAGTACAACGCCTTTGCCTTGGGTCGACTCCAGAAGTTTGACGATCAGCGGCGCGGTGCCGACAAGCCCGATCAGGTTCGACGTGTCCTTGGGAGAGTTCGCGAACGCGGTGGGGGGCATACCGATGCGGTGCCGCGCCAGAATCTGGTGCGCATGCAATTTGTCACGGCTGGACGTGATGCCGGTGCTGCCATTGACCACGTAGGTGCCGATGGATTCGAACTGTCGGACAATGGCGGTGCCATAGGGCGTGATCGATGCGCCGATGCGCGGGATGACGGCGTCATAGCGGGGCAGTCGTTTGCCGTCGTAATAGACCTCGGGTGCCATCGCGTTGATCGCCATGTAGCAGCGTGTGGTGTCGATCACCTCGACCGAGTGGCCGCGCTTTTCGCCTTCTTCGACCAGACGGGAGGTGGAGTAGTTGGTTTCCCGGCTGAGCACGGCCACGCGCAGGGCACGCTTCGGCGCGATGCTGCGGACGGCGGCTGTGTGATAGACATCGAAATCGAGTTCCGGCTGGTGGAAGCGTTCACTGGGGACGATGTTGACGTGATCCTTGAGCGCCTGACGGCCTAGGAGCATACGGTTGCTCATGGTTCCCCGGTCGGTTAGTGTGATTTCGATGTGCCACGAATATCCATCAACTTTGAGCCGGGACGCGATCACGTAGCGGCTTTCGGTTTCACCATTCGATGACGTCACGTCGCGCCGATCCACGATCGGAGCAGAGCAGGGGATCATCAGGTCACCGCGGCCCGGAATCGGGTACACGGCGAAACGCACCCGCGGTTTGCTGGCCGAGCCGAAGACTTCGATGTCTGCCGCATGAAGCGCCGATGTGCGTGCGCCGGTGTCGACCTTGGCCCTTATCGCGGGCAGTCCAAGCTCTGGCAGGCTGACCCATTCTTCCCACCCAAAGGTCAGCAAGCTGTCTGGCCCCCTGCCGTAATCCGCAGGTGTCTCTGGTAGGGTGTCGGGCATGGGAATCGCGCCTCCTTGGCAATGGGGGTGATTTGGCGCACAAGGGCGCCCTCTGCAAGTAAGGCTCGAACATGACAGTTTCTTCTTCCTTCGCCCTGCACGCCACTGACGGAGCCGCTCGGACCGGGGCCATCACCACGCCGCGCGGGACAATCCGCACACCTGCCTTCATGCCAGTGGGCACGGCGGCGACGGTCAAGGCGATGATGCCGGAGTCGGTGGCCGCTACAGGTGCCGACATCCTGCTGGGCAACACCTATCACCTGATGTTGCGCCCCACGGCAGAGCGGATTGACCGCTTGGGCGGGCTGCACCGGTTCATGAATTGGGACAAGCCGATCCTGACGGATTCCGGCGGCTTTCAGGTGATGAGCCTTGCCGATCTGCGCAAACTGACGGAAAAGGGCGTGACCTTCAAATCCCATATCGACGGGTCCAAGCACGAGCTCACGCCCGAGCGGTCGATGGAGATCCAGCGCCTGCTTGGGTCGGATATCGTGATGTGTTTTGACGAATGCCCTGCATTGCCCGCAGACCGGGACCGGATTGCTGAGTCGATGCGGTTGTCGATGCGCTGGGCGGAACGGTCGAAAGATGCGTTTGGCGACCGTCCGGGGCATATGTTGTTCGGTATTCAGCAGGGTGGGCTGGAGCAAGATTTTCGTGAGGAATCGGCGGAGGCTTTGAAAGCCATTGGGTTCGACGGCTACGCCATCGGTGGTCTGGCTGTGGGCGAGGGGCAGGAGGCGATGTTCGGTTGTCTGGATTTCGCGCCGAGCCAACTGCCCGAAGATCGGCCACGCTACCTGATGGGGGTGGGCAAGCCGGACGACATAGTCGGTGCGGTCAAGCGCGGTGTGGACATGATGGATTGCGTGTTGCCGTCGCGTTCTGGTCGCACAGGGCAGGCCTGGACGCGGCGCGGGCAGATCAACATCAAGAACGCCCGGCATCAGGACGATCCGCGCCCGCTCGACGAAAATTGCACCTGTCCCGCATGCCGGAACTACAGCCGTGCCTATCTGCACCACGTGTTCCGCGCGCAGGAGATGATCTCGGGGATGCTGCTGACATGGCACAACCTGCATTACTATCAGGAACTGATGCAGGGGATGCGCGACGCGATTTCAGCAGGATCGTTTGCTGTATTCGAGGCGCAGTTTCATGCACAGCGCGCCGAAGGTGATATTGAGCCGATCTGAAACCGATTGCGCTAAAACAACTTTTCCCTGCGCCGTTGGGCGTTCTGAAGACGCAGTGTGTTCAGGAGGTATCATGGACGTCGAAAGAACCGAGGCTGGTGACATCCAGAGTTGGACTCCCGATGAAGTGGCTGGGGCGTTTTTCCGGGGGGAGATCGTCCTGATCGACGTGCGGACGCCGCAAGAATACGTTTTCGAGCATATTGCGGGCGCGCTGCTTTTGCCGATGCCCTATTTCAAGTCCCAATACTTGCCTTTTGCGACCGACAAGCAAATCGTGCTGTATTGCGGTGAAGGTCTGCGGTCAGAGCATTGCGCGCGGGTCATGCTGGGCGGCGGGTCGGTTGTTGCGGCGCAACTGGCTGGCGGGTTCCGGGCATGGCGCGAGGCGGACAAGCCCTATGTCGGCACGAACACGATGATCGGGATGCCACAGCGTATGGGCGGCAAGGTGCAGGACCAGCTTGATCTGCCACCACCGCTCATGGAACGTGTCGTTTAAACGTCGCAGCGATTCCGCTTTCACACATATGTCTGCTCGAATATAAACATCACTGAATACGTGATGGAGCGACGCTATGCGGGCAAGATGGGTCTTGATACTGATCGCCGGGCTGTCTGCAACGGCACCGGCGCTGGCACAGATGCACGGACATGGCCACATGCACGAGGCAGATGGCACAGGGCACGACATGGTCGATATGCCCGGTCTTCAGGGCGAAAACGCCACTGCCGAGGAAAGTGCCGAGCTGGCGCTCATGTTCCAGCGGTTTCAGACCCTGAGTCGTGAGGTCGAAAACTTGCCCAATGGCATCCGCACTGTCACACGCTCAAGCGACCCGCAGGTGATGGACGCTTTGGTAAGCCACACGGTCGGAATGATCGACCGTGTGGGGCAAATGAATGATCCCAAGATATTCATTCAAAGCCCGACGCTCGATATTTTCTTTGCTCGCGGTGATCGCATCCAGTCCGAAGTCGATGTGACCGACGAGGGTGTGATCGTCGTTCAGACCTCGGACGACCCAGAGGTGGTGGCAGCGCTGCACACACATGCCGCAGAAGTGACCGCGATGGTCGAGCAGGGGATGCATGCGGTGCACCAGATGATGCAGCGGCCTTCCAACTGAGAGCGTGCGTCCAGGTTGATGAGTGACCCAGGAGCACTTCACGCGGCCCTTGCGACCCAGGGCGGCTTGGGGCAAAGCTGACCAATCGCCCGCATCGGGCACAGGAGACTTACATGGATTACGGAAAAGCCGGCGCCCCCAAATCAGCCAAAGGTGCCCCGAAATTCGACCCTCACAAGACACCAACGAAAGACACCGCGCAGGCCGAGTCAAAGGCCGCGTTGCTGGCGCGGATGAAGGCGGCAGCTGCGAAGAAAGCCTCTGACTGACAGGTTTAGTGGCATCGGTTTTGCAGGTGTGCTGGACGGTCATTGTTAACAGTTGAGCGAAAAGCCTCCTTGCAGGCCCAGAGCATCAGGATATGGTGGTCTTAGCCGGAGCAAGGTTGAAACCTTGGGTGGTAAGACCCACCTTATAGCTCCATGACCGGAGATGGTCAGTGCTGCCGCCGAGCGGGGCCGGTGCCATCTTGCCAATGATAAGGATACGAGCATGCAAGAGCCTCTTAACGCCTCCTACCCGGTGCTTCCGCTGCGGGACATCGTCGTGTTCCCGCATATGATCGTCCCGCTGTTCGTGGGCCGTGACAAATCGGTGCGCGCACTTGAGGAAGTGATGGCGGATGACAAGCAGATCCTGCTTGCCAGCCAGATGGACCCGTCTGAGGATGATCCTCAGACAGATGGAATTTACCGGGCCGGTGTGCTGGCCAATGTGCTGCAACTGCTCAAACTGCCGGACGGCACTGTGAAAGTGCTGGTCGAAGGCCAGACGCGCGTGCGCATCACCGAATACCTTGAGAATGAGAACTTTTTCGAAGCGCGGGCCGAATATCTGACCGAGATGCCGGGCGATCCGGCGGCGATCACGGCGCTTGTGCGCGCTGTGGGCGCAGAGTTTGAGCGCTACGCGAAGGTCAAGAAGAATATCCCCGAAGAGGCGCTGGGCGCTGTGTCTGAAGCGGATGCGCCGGCCAAGCTGGCGGACCTTGTTGCTGGTCACCTCGGGATCGAGGTCAACCAGAAGCAGGAGCTTCTGGAAACGCTGTCCGTGAGCGAGCGCCTTGAAAAGGTCTATGGCCTGATGCAGGGCGAAATGTCCGTGCTGCAGGTCGAGAAAAAGATCAAGACGCGGGTCAAATCCCAGATGGAGCGGACGCAGCGCGAGTACTATTTGAATGAGCAGATGAAGGCCATTCAGAAGGAGCTTGGCGACGGCGAGGATGGTCAGAACGAAGTGGCCGAGCTTGAAGCCAAGGTCGGTGCGACAAAGCTGTCCAAGGAAGCCCGCGAAAAGGCGGATGCCGAGATCAAGAAGCTCAAGAACATGAGCCCGATGAGCGCCGAAGCGACCGTCGTGCGCAACTATCTTGACTGGATGCTGTCGATCCCGTGGGGCGTGAAGTCGCGCGTGAAGATAGATCTGACGAATGCCGAGAAGATCCTCGACGCCGATCACTACGGGCTTGAGAAAGTCAAGGAACGGATCGTCGAATATCTTGCGGTTCAGCAGCGCTCGAAAAAGCTGAAAGGCCCGATCATGTGCCTTGTCGGCCCTCCGGGTGTGGGTAAGACCTCGCTGGGCAAGTCTGTTGCCAAAGCCACGGGACGCGAGTTCATTCGCATCTCGCTGGGAGGCGTGCGGGACGAGTCTGAAATTCGCGGCCACCGCCGGACCTATATCGGCTCCATGCCGGGAAAGATCATTCAGGCGCTGAAAAAGGCGAAGACGACGAACCCGCTCATCCTTCTTGATGAAATCGACAAGATGGGTCAGGACTTCCGGGGCGACCCGGCGTCGGCGATGCTCGAAGTGCTTGATCCTGAACAGAACAGCACCTTCGTGGACCACTATCTCGAGGTGGAATACGACCTGTCGAACGTGATGTTCCTGACCACGGCGAACTCGTACAACATGCCGGGACCGCTTCTGGACCGGATGGAGATCATTCCGCTCGCGGGCTACACCGAAGAGGAAAAGGCCGAGATTGCCAAGCGTCACCTGACGTCGAAGCAGGTCAAGAACCACGGCCTCAAGAAGGGCGAGTTCGAACTGACGGATGAGGCGCTGACCGATGTGATCCGCTACTACACCCGTGAAGCGGGTGTGCGGAACCTTGAGCGTGAGATTTCCAAACTGGCGCGCAAGGCGGTGACAAAGATCGTCAAGAAGGAAGAAGACAAGGTGGTCGTCACATCCGACAACCTCGACGATTTCCTTGGCGTTCGGAAATATCGCTACGGATTGGCGGAAGACGAGAACCAGGTCGGCGTCGTGACGGGTCTGGCCTACACGTCTGTTGGGGGTGACCTTCTGCACATTGAAGCGCTCAAACTGCCGGGCAAAGGTCGCATGAAGACCACCGGGAAACTGGGCGATGTGATGAAGGAATCCATCGACGCGGCAGCCAGCTATGTACGCTCCATTTCACCGCAAATCGGGGTGAAGCCGACGAAGTTCGATCAGATGGACATCCACGTGCACGTGCCCGATGGTGCGACGCCCAAGGATGGCCCGTCTGCCGGTCTGGCCATGGTGACGTCCATCGTTTCTGTGCTTACAGGCATCCCTGTGCGCCGGGACATCGCCATGACTGGCGAGGTGTCACTGCGCGGCAATGCGATGCCGATCGGTGGTCTGAAGGAAAAACTGCTCGCGGCCCTTCGCGGTGGCATCAAGACGGTGCTGATCCCGAAGGAAAACGAAAAGGATCTTGCCGAGTTGCCGGACAATGTGAAGACCGGCCTCGAGATCATTCCGGTGGAGCATGTTTCGGACGTTCTGAGGCTGGCACTGGTGTCCAAACCAGAGCCCATTGAATGGGATGAGGCGGCCGAAGAAGCTGCCGCTCAGGCGATGAGCAAGGACAATGGTGGCGCGTCGGCAATCGCGCACTGATCCGATAAGTTGTATCGACGAACACGCCGTCCCGTTTGGGGCGGCGTTTTTCTTTGTGCGCTCTTGGAAAAGTCGACGGATAGGCTCATTTTGTGGGCGGGAACCATCAAAACACTGGATAAAGTGGGAGTTGTTGGTATTGTGTGACCGCATTCGCCAACAATACCAGAGCAGTTAAAGGAACAAGTCCATGGCGACGACCACGAAGACGAACACACCATCCAAGTCGACCAAAGCAAAAGCAACCGCACCTGCCGCGCAGTCTGCGGAGCCAGAGGTGGTTGTGAACGAAACGCCCAAGATCACAGGGCCCGAACTCAAGAAAAAAGAACTGGTCGACATGATCGTTGCGCGCAGCGGCGTGAAAAAACGCGATGTGAAGCCGGTTGTCGATGCCATGCTTGCCGTTATGGGCGAAACCATTGCCGAAGGCCGCGAGATGAACCTCGCTCCGATGGGCAAGCTGAAGATCACGCGCATGAAAAAGACGACCAAGGCGCATATCATCACCGCACGTCTGCGTCGGACGGAATCTGACGTAACCGATGCGCCTGACCCTCTTGCACAGGCTGCCGAGTGACGGTAAGACGCCTGCCAATGGGTGATTAGCTCAGTGGTAGAGCGCTTCGTTCACATCGAAGATGTCAGGAGTTCGAATCTCTTATCACCCACCATTCCTATTTTTACGGTGATATACGTCTGTAAGCAGTGGGTAGCTCCTCGATGACGGGATATCCTAAAATCTGGTTCCTGCGTCATGGCGAAACCGAATGGAATGCAGAGCGGCGCATTCAGGGTCAACTTGAGTCGCAACTCACCCCACGCGGTATTGGCCATGCCGAGGCTCAGGCGCGTCTGATCGCACCCATTCTTGAAACCGATCCGCCCTGTTTCGTGTCCCCATTGGGGCGCGCGCAGCACACTGCGGAGATCGCGCTTGGGGGCAGGCCTTTCACCACTGATCCGCGTCTTGCCGAAGCCCATGCAGGTGATTGGCAGGGGCGCCTGAGCGATGAGGTGCGTCGGTCCAATCCAGACCTCGTTGACATGGAAACCCCGTCACTCGACCTGTTCATGAGAGCACCGGGCGGCGAGGGGTACCCCGCCTTTCGTGACCGCATTCTGTCGTTCCTGACTGACCTGACTGAACCGTCGGTTGTGGTTGCGCATGGTCTTCTGGGACAAGTGATGCGCGGGTTGGTGATGGGTTTGCCCTATGAGGAGATGAGAGGGCTGACGAACGAGCAGGCCTGCGTTTACGTGCTGGAACAAGGGCGCGAAACCGTGTTGCGCGAAACTGCGTAAAGCACCTCTTGCCAGACACCCGTGACCCGGATAACCCGCAAGGGCCGGGTGATTAGCCCAGCTGGTAGAACGCTTCGTTTACACCGAAGATGTTGGGGATTTCAGTAACTCATAACCCACCATCTCTTTCCATGGCGCGTCTGAACCGAGTCTCTACGGAATGCTGCCTATTCAATATTGAATAGGGCGTTTCCGGCATCTTGTGTTTGTTGCCAATCTTGGGTGGCGTACCAGAGCAGTGCGACGCTCTTCCGAGCGTGGTTTCCCAGTGATCTGAGTAAATCGATATGTAGGAGAGCGTCGCACCTGACCCTATCCAATTTTAACGATGTTACCACGGCCTATTTGGGCACAGTGGGATTGTCCGCCGCCCTTTCGTTCACGAAATCGATAAAGCGGCGTATGCGTTTGACATCCCTTAAGTCCTGATGCGTCAAAACCCAAAGGCTGCGTTGGGTTGGAAAAGGAAGCGCTTCGATCGCTTTGACACCTGGCAGGTTTTGTCCGACGATTTCCGGAAGACGGCCGACGCCCAGCCCCCGTTGCACAAAGGTGGCGCTGGTTTCCAGATTGTCGGTGCGCATCACGATCCGTCCATGCGGAAAGCGTTTCAGGGTTTCGCTTTCAGATGACACGACAACTCCGCTGTGAATTACAAGCGGAACCTGCTTGGCCTGGGTGATTGCTTCGGTTGTGCCGCCAAATTTGGCAAGCAGGTCTTCATGGACGAAAAAGCGTGTACTGAGCTGTGCGATACGATGCCCCCAAAGGCTCGGCTTCGGGTTTTCTTCAGCGCGAAAAACGACGTCGATTTCTCCAGACTGAAAGTCCGCCATCTCATCGGAGACCCTGACGTCCAGAGTGATGTCCGGGTAGGTTTTCTGGAACGCGACAAGCACGTCACCAAGTGAATAGGGGAGAAGCTGAGCAGGTGCGCTGATGCGGATCAGACCAGACATTTCATTGTCGATGCTCCGCAGGGTGTCTTCGAGACCTTGTAGCTGTCTCTCGATGCGTTGCGCATGGTCGGCGACGGACAGCCCGGCCTCTGTCGCAACAAGCTTACCTTGCCGACGCTCAAACAATTTGATGCCAAGCTCTTGTTCGGCCTTGGCCAATTGGCGCGACAATGTGGGTTGGCTTGCCTTCAGGAAACGGGCCGCTTTGACCATGCTGCCTTCGCGATGGATGTTCAAAATGATGCGCAAAGCGCTCCAATCCAGCATGCACTATCCCGTGACGTTCGTGGGCGGTGATGAACCTTGAGCATCTTGTGAGGAACTCCCAACTCTGGTCAATCCTCGACAGAAGGCCGCTAGATAAAAGTG
>NZ_JAEPMO010000067.1 GCF_017643905.1 Marivita sp. | reverse complement strand
GGTCATTCTTCGCGTCCAGACTCGCGTAGCGGTCAGAAAGATCAAAGAAACTCATCTGCGCCATGGCTGCATCCCCTGTGCCGGTCCATCGCCTCAATCATACAGCAGCGCCAAGGTCGGGGCAATTTTTAGAGATGCCCAAATGTTGTAACTTGGGCCAAATGTTGTAACCCCATGGGTACCATTATCAAGCGAAAGCGCAAAGACGGCTCTGCCGCTTGGCTTGCCCAGATCGCTGTTCGGCGGGCTGGGAAAACCGTCTGGCGCGAGAACCGCACCTTCGAGTTGCGCTCGACCGCCGCGGCCTGGATCGAGAAGCGCGAGAAGGAGCTCGCCAAGCCCGGCGCCCTCGAAAACCTGCCCATCGGGGAGATACGCCGCCGCGAAGTGACCCTCGGCGACGCCATCGACAAATACGTGGAAGACAGCGCGAAGGCAATCGGTCGGACCAAGGCGCAGGTGCTGAAAAGCATCAAGGAGTTCGACATCGCGAACAAACTCTGTGCCCAGATCGACAGCGCCGACATTGTAAGCTTCGCCAAGGAAAAGCTGAATACCGGTGTCTCGCCGCAGACCGTGTCGAACTACCTTTCCCATCTCAGCGCGGTCTTCACTGTCGCCGGCCCGGCCTGGAACTATCCGCTGGACGAGCGCGCGATGCGCAATGCGATGATTGTCGCCAAGAAGCTGGGCCTGACCCAGAAGAGCCGCCACCGCGACCGGCGGCCGACGCTGGACGAACTCGAGCAGTTGATGGCGCATTTCCTCGATCGCACGATCCGCCGCCCCTCCTCCGTCCCGATGCATCGCGTCATCGCCTTTGCGATCTTCTCGACCCGGCGGCAGGAGGAGATCACCCGGATCAAGTGGGCGGACCTGGACAAGGAGGGCAAACGGATCCTTGTGCGCGACATGAAGAACCCCGGCGAGAAGATGGGCAACGACGTCTGGTGCGACCTGCCCGATCCAGCGCTGGCAATCATCGAGGCGATGCCCAAACACGCGAGCCAGATCTTCCCCTACTCCACCGATGCAATCAGTGCTGCGTTCACTCGGGCAACGCAATTCCTGGGGATCGAGGATCTGCGCTTCCACGACCTCAGGCACGAAGGCGTCTCGCGGCTGTTCGAGATCGGCTACAACGTTCCACACGCGGCGGCTGTTTCCGGCCACCGATCCTGGACGTCGCTCAAGCGCTACACCCACCTGCGCCAAACCGGCGACAAGTTCGAGGACTGGAGCTGGATCGCGGAAGTCACGACGCGGAATCCAAGGCAGCGCAAGAGAAGTTCAGCGCGGCGATAAGATGCCGCTAGGCTTCCAAGCAAACGGGTTCGGACCCCTAGAGATGACACATGAGAAACGCCCGACAAGTATCTGATATTAAATCACCTTGATCGTCTTTGTAGAGACGCGTGTAACGCTCATCCGGCGCAACCCACTGTTCCAGAAACTCCAGCGGATCGAGCGTTCCGATCATGGACCGCGCCAGATCAAGCCGAGAGGACAAGGCCTTGCGCCTGTCGGGATCGACGCCAGCAAGACGCTCCTCCGCCTCGCGAAAAAAGCTTTCGATCGACATCGCGGCGGACCACTTCTGGATCACTTCGGAAAGTTGTTCGCGGCTTTGGGCAAGGGCCTTGTCCGCGTTGCGTCGATCCTCTTCGCGCTTCCAGCGTTCCTGCTGTTCTGCCCATTCGCGTTGCTTGCGGATGGCCGCCGCCTCGGCTTCTGCGGTTTTGAACTTGAGGTCCGGCACGACGGCTTCCAACTCCTTCACGATCCTCGGGAACATGGACGACAAGTTTCGCTTTGGCGTCTCTTGCCATATCGCCGACCACTCTAAGTCCCGGCGCGGCGCGTAGGCGACAAGCCGGAAGCGCCCGGACGGAACATCGCTCTCGGTCGTCCAGGAGTGGACTAGCTGATGTGGTCTGGCGGCCTTCACGACCGCACTGTCGTCCCGCACATACTTGCCCTTAAAGTATCTGAGCGTGACCCGCTCGGACATTTCGACGAGCGCAAGACCGATGGGAACTTCGCCGATATAGGCGACGGTCGGGCGGTGCGGTGCCCAAATCCGTCCGCAGGAGTAGCGTCCGTATTTGCGATCCTTCTCAGGAACCTCCCGCTCTTCGATCTGCGCCCGAAACAATGGTTGATCAGGCGGGGCGAAGGTGACGCGATAGCCTTTTCGCTCGAACGCATCGTAGAGCGCATTCGCGAGATCCAATGCGCGTGGCAGCTGCGCCTCGGACGTCAAGATGTCCGGCAGAAGGAGCTTGTAGGGACGGAGAAACTCGTACTCGTCGATCTTGCGCGTCTTGCGGTAGTGCGGCTCGACGCCGCGAAGGATTGGGTGCCGGGCATCCTTGCGTTGCCTGCCACGACTAGGTGACGACACCGAGGATCTGGCGGCGGGCACCACGGGACGCGCAAGCGGCGTGTCCCCCGACCAGACAAGCTGATCTCCCGGCTTTGCAGCGGGGAGCGGAGGTCGTGGAGAGGCCTTTCCGACCGCCAACTTTTGCCAGTAGCCAGCGGGAGGCCGGGGCACGGCTAGAGCTGCGCAGACCCGCGCGAGATAGGAACCAGAGACACCATACTCGGCCGCCAGGTGGCTGATCGGTGTCGACCAGACCTTTTCGTAAAGTACTTCTCTCGTGACTTGTCTGGAGCGGGAGACGTGGGTGTTGGTGTCGTCGGGCAACTCTTTGTTCTCGTAATATCGACCCAAAGGGACGTTCGCCAATCAGCCCTATGTGGCTCCGCCAACTCAGGTTACATCTATCTGAAATACCGTCTATAATTCCGATATCTGAAGCTCAAGACGCGAAACCAAATGATCACGATCGCAGACAAAATCATGAAGCGCATCTGCGCACAGGGTCGTGGCAAATGGGTGTGCACTACCCGAGACTTCCCTGATCTTGGCGGCCGGGCTGCGGTCGATCAGGCACTCTCGCGCCGCACCAAGGCCGCAGACCTGCGACGTGCCTTGCGAGATGAGATCAGGAAGGATCTTGCCCGCCGCAGTGCAAGCTTACCTGGCTTGGCCGTTGCCATAGCCCGTAGCCTTGCGGATCGCGGAGAGGTGGCAAGGTCATGACTGAGGGCTTCGAACGCTTACTTCAGCCCCTGGATGTTGGGAATTTTGCCGACCAGCACAGCCCCGTAGGATGCTGCACACAGATAAATGGTGAAGGGCCCTAATTTGAAGGATGAGAACGAATTCAAGGCGGGGCTGGAACAAGGCGGCGCGCAAACCGAAGCAGGGCGAAACTCGCGGACCTATGCAGTTCGTACAATAGAGCGCAACCTTGCAGCGCTTGGTATGCCCTATCAGAATCTCGATGAGGCCTGGGAAGTCGATCAGTTTTCGGGGCTCAGGGAACGTCTCAAAGCAATGCGTAACGACGCGCGTTCCGGAGGTGAAGACTATCGAATCCTGATGCCGGACTCCGAAAAGCCGCACAATCGGCTGTCGAATTGGAGCAGTTGGTTGGCGCAGTACGGGCGATTTATTGCGGGCGAGCCGCCTGGCACCGCAAAGGATGCAGATCGCATTCGCCAGCACGTGTTGGAACAGTATATCGAACCGGCCCGTGAAGAAGGTGTATCCCATGTCGACGTGCTTGTCCGGGACGTGAATACGGCACTCAATCTGAATGAAGCCTGGCCGAACATTTGTCAGGCTTTGGCGGGCAAGATTTTCCAAGACCTCGCACAGGTCAGCGCTCCGGAACGGATCGGGGCTGATCAAAGCTCGGCCACGGTGTTTCGCTTTGGGCTGGACGAGTCGGCGGCGTCACAGAACGAACGACCATTCACGCTATTTGATCCTGCGGGAAACCCGTACCAACCAGTGAAGAATTTCAATCGGTCCAACGGAGTTTCAGCCTATCGGATTAAGCGCAAGGGTGCGGGCAACAAAGCGGACGAAGCGATCGAAACTGAAGACATGGTAGACGTCGCGCGGGCAATGCTCGTGGACGGACTTGCTTCCAGAGTCAAAGCCATCGCCGGCGGCACGGTCAACTATTTGACCTACGGTGGAGAAAAGCTCGTTCGATACCAACTTGATCCCGACATAGCGAAGAAAATTGGTGTGCCTGCCAATGGCAGCGTTCAAAAACCGACAAATCAGGTAGAGAATACTATGGCCATTGCCCAACAGGATGAGCGTCCCACAGCTACCAATCTTATTCTCTATGGTCCGCCAGGCACAGGGAAGACGTTCAGCACAGCGGCTGAGGCCGTCAAATTGTGTGGGGAGCCTGTGCCAGAAGATCGCGACGAGCTGATGGCAGCCTATCAGGGACTGCTCGCCGCGGGACGGATCGAGTTCGTCACGTTTCATCAGTCGATGGCTTATGAAGAGTTCGTCGAGGGACGACAGCCGATGACAGGCGCGGACGATGGCGAGGACACATCTTCGGGTGGCTTCCGGCTGGAAACCGTGCCGGGCATTTTCCGCCGCATCGCTCGGCGTGCGGAGGTGAGCCGAGGAACGGTCAGTGCTGAAACAAAGCTTTCGCTCGAAGGTCGACGTGTTTTCAAAATGTCGATAGGCGCAAAGTATCTGCCCGAAGACGCGCCTCTTTTTGAGGAAGCTATTGAGAAGAACTGCGCGATCTTTGGGTTCTACGAGTTTGATCTCTCCGATCCCCGCTTTGCCACCCGAGAGGCAATCCACGCGGCTGCGGAGGCCCGGCGTAAGGAAGACCCGGAGGCCTTTGTTTCTCAGCCGGCCTCAATGATGACCAATCTTTTTCGGAACAGCCTGAAAGTCGGCGACGTACTAATCGTGACCAAGGGAAATCTGCTTGTCCGCGCAATCGGCATCGTCGAAGGAGACTACGAGTTTAGTCCGATAGAGGGGCGTGCTGGGGACTATGCCCATCGCCGCGCCGTGAATTGGCTATGGGTTGATCGGGATGGCATAGAAGCGAGCGATATTGCCAAAGTAGGCCTCGTTCAGCGAACGATCTATGAAATCGACAAGTCCTCGCTCAACGTGCCGGCCCTTGAGCGCTACATGAACAGCCAGCAGAACGAGGGGCCATCCGAACCCGAACCTTTCGTTCTGATCATCGACGCGATCAACCGCGCCAATATTTCCAAGGTGTTCGGCGAATTGATCACTCTCTTGGAACCGGACAAACGGCTCGGCCAACCGAACCAACTGAAGGTGCGCCTTCCGTATTCCGGGGACGAGTTCGGTGTTCCGTCGAACTTGCATATTGTCGGGACGATGAACACGGCAGACCGCTCCATCGCCCTGCTCGATGCGGCGCTGCGGCGGCGGTTCACATTCCGCGAAATCATGCCCGATCCGGACGTTCTGAAGGAGGCTGCGGCTCGCACGGGGATCGATCTGCCGACCCTACTGACGATCATCAACGAACGGATCGAATACCTCTATGACCGTGACCACCAGATCGGTCATGCCTATTTCACCGGCTGCGACACTCGAGCGGATGTGGACGAGGTCATGCGGCACAAGGTGATCCCTCTGCTCGCCGAGTACTTCTTCGAAGACTGGGGCAAGATCGCCGCGGTGCTGGGCGATCTGGAGCCCCATGACGGGCCGATCAAGGGGGGCTTTCTGAAAAGGTCCGTCCTGAAGGCGCCGCCGGGGCTCGACAATGGCGAGGCGATGCCGCGCTTCCGGTGGGACGTTCGCGAAGACAGCTTCGATTATGCGCGGCTGCTCGGTTCATGATCCGTCGAACGCTCCGCGAATGGCAGCGCATCGGCTACGGCGATGACGATACGTCCATCCCGCCCGCCGAGGCTGATCGAATTGCCGCAGTTGCGGCGCGCTCGAGTTTCGCGGGGCGTGGCGGCGAAGGCGTGCTCGAACACGGCCGCAAAGGGTTGCGGGCGCGCGGCGTGGTCGGCGTGATTGCCGCGCCGGGCTGTCAGTTGGAGATTCTCCCGAAGATCGAGGGCCTTGGAGAACATGACGAATCAGACGAAGCCCTTCGCAGCCGTCTCATCCACATGCTGGCGGTGGTTCACGATCTGCGCATCGATGCGGGCTCGCTGGCCCAGCTGGGATGGCAGAAGGACACCATTCTGGAATTATTGATCCGGCTGTTTTGCGCGCGCCTGATGGAAGCTGTGCGCATGGGACTGCCGCGCCGGTATGTGGATCACGCAGACGACCTCGCTGCCCTGCGTGGCAGGCTCGACGTCACCCGGCAATTTGCTCGCCATGCGGTGGCGCCGCAGAGGCTGGCCTGTCGATACGATGACCTGTCTTGTGATATACCGCTCAATCAGGTGATGCGCGCCGCCGTGAGCCGTTTGCAGCGTGTGGCTCAGGCCCCCGACAATCAGCGTATCCTGAGCGAGCTGGGCTTTGCCTATGCGGACGTGACAGAGGTTCCCGTCCCCAAGCTGCGATGGGACCAGATCATACTGGATCGGACCAATCAGCGGTGGCGCGAGCTTCTTTCTTTCGCGCGGCTCTTGCTTGGGGACCGGCATCAGCAGACCAGCGCCGGAGCTGTGGATGGTCATGCGCTCTTGTTCGAGATGAATGCCTTGTTCGAGCAATATGTCGCCAGACTGGTCACCCGTGCTCTGGCCGGAAGCGGCTACCGTGTCGCAGCGCAAGGCGGCCACCGTGACTGCCTGTTCGAAGCGGGTACGGGCCGGTTTCGAACCAAGCCGGACCTCATCATCCGGCAGGGGGATCGAACCGTCCTCGTCATCGACACCAAATGGAAACGGATGGCACCGCGCATCGACGACCCGAAGCAGGGTGTCAGCCAGGCCGACGTGTATCAATTGATGGCCTATAGCCAGCTCTACCGCTGCCCGGAGGTCATGCTGCTCTATCCACACCATGGTGATCTGCCGCCTGAGCCGATTTCGACCCGCTACGCAATCGGCAGCGACGGCGCGGAAGAGACCCTCCAGGTTGCGACTCTGGATGTCACCGGCCCTGCACATGCGCATATCGAAGCCCTGAAACGCCTGTTGGCGCAGACTTTGCCTGCAGCGGTCGCAGCCTGAGCGCTTCTAAGGCAAGATAAACGCGCGGCAGCGACGTCTGGTGTGACCCGTCCGTCCCGAGCAAAACAAGAGCGCAGCTCGTAAGACACCGGTCCGTCAGAAGACCATATCGTCAATGGTGAGCCCGCGCCCTATAGGCGGCCGGCGATCCGGAGCGCATTAGCCTCGATAAGCTCCGCTGTCTGCGCAACATATCCGGCCGTTGCACCCGGCAAGGCTGCGACCTCTTCGGTGACATCTACGCGGTTGGCCACCAGACGATCGACAAGCTCCTGCACACGGTTCCGGACATCGGTCGGGCGATAGCCGACCTCGTTGGCAATCGCCTCCCAATGACGGCCCGCGATGCTATCGGCCGTACGCTTCTTGCCCGCGATGTTCTGGGCGAAGGCCTGTACCACATGGGGCCAGGCCAGCACCGAGGAGACATCGTAGAGGGGCGCGAGACGGGGCACCTCGGCAAGCGGCAGGATCAGCGAATAGTTCTTTGCATGCGCGTCGGTGTTCGCGACGAGGATGTTGAAGATGACCTGATCGAGCAAGGCCAGCGCATCGCGCGCGCTGACATGCCGCCCGGTCTCCAGAAGGGTTCTCAGATCGAGCCCGGGCAGCGTGCCGCGCTCGTACTTCCGGCCCGGGGGCAGGCCGTTGGCCTGCGCAAAATCCTCCTGGTGGAGGCGCACCATCTGGCCCTGGCGACCGAGCCTTCGATCATAGCGCAGGACAGCGATCGCGCTGCGACCCTCGGCTTGCAGGATGGTCGCCTGCGCGGCCTCCAGCCCCAGGGCCGCGGCCATCCGAAGGCACCAGACCTCGTTCTCGGTGATGCCGGGCAGGTTGGGGTTGTCCGGCTTCACGATCAGGGTGGAGGGCGCGCCGTGCAGGGGGACGGCCAGGACATCGCCCGGTTCGGGCAGGCGCAGCACCGGCCTGCCATCGGGATCGAGCACCGCCAGCGCGGATTTTTTCTGGCCGCCGGCCAGCGATTGTCGCACGCCCTCCTCCCCGACCAGAAACGGTCGGCTGCCGAGATCCTCGAAATGGCGATCAAGCGCCGCCGCGGGGGTGTCGATGCCGTAGAGATCGGTGAGCGGGCGGTAGCCCCACCGGCTGCGGTCGGAGGCCAGTCCGACAGAAAGCGCGCCGGCCGTATCGCCGCCGATCCGTTCGAGCATGGCCAGCGCATCCGCCTGATCGAGGCCAAGGGAGCGAGTGAGGCTGCGGAGTTGTTCCTCTTCCGGCAAGAGGTTCGCGAGCCAGGGGGAGATGATTTCAGACGTGTACGGGGCCGCGCGCAGAGGCATCGTGACCGACAGCGGAAACGCGCCCCTCGTCTGGCGCCAGCGGTCCGCGTAGCGCAGCGAGAGCGCGCCATCTGAGGCGACCTCGACATCGGCCACGTGCAGCGCATCGAACCAGACCGGCACGGATCGCGTCACAGGTAGTCCCCGAGATCGTAGCCTTCCGCGGGGAGGTCGCCACCGGTGCTGGCGGCATCTGCAGGATCTTCCAGCAAGGTCCTGATCGGCACCCGAAGCGCCGCCGCGATTTTCGCCAGCGTCGTCAGCCGGGCATCGCGCTTGCCCGTCTCGATCAGCGACAACGCGGGCGCGCTGATCCCGGTCAGGCGGGCAAGCTGTTCGAGCGTGAGCTCCTGATCCGCACGCAGCGCCCGGAGGCGTCGCCCGACATCGGCGAGCAGGTTCGGTTCGATCTCCATGGTCATCGCGATATGGCTTACCCTTTTCGGTAAGTATACCGGTGGATGTCCGGGATTTCAAGCCATCTTATCCTTATCGGTAAAATGGCGTCAGTCTTGCCAAAACCAGACGGGCTGTTACCGTATTCAATAAGAAGGATGGTGCCAGTCAGGCCTCCCCACGGCGCAACGGCGCCTTTGTCGTCCCGCGCGGTGCACGCCGCGCCTTCGCAAATCCGCGATCCGTTGCGATGAAGCGCTCGAGCATGGGGACCACCAGCTTCTTGGGCTCAATCGGCCCCTGCCCCGCATCTTGGCCGAGGATTTCCCCATAGGCGATCAGGTCGCGATGCAGCTCTGCGGGCAGTTCCACGGTCAGTTTCACAGGCTTGTCGTCCGGGATCGGTCCGAGTTTCAGCCTGGTCATGTCAGCCTCCGGATGGCGCGAAGACGAGATCGCGCGTGACGATCACACGGACGGGGAAGCCCGGGCGAATGGTGAGGGTTGGCGGAACCTCCAGCTGGCGTTGAACGATGCGCTGCCCGGCCTCGTTGATCGTGTCGAGGGCCCCGTCGCGGAGGGCACGGGCCAAGCGGTCTTCCTCGTCGAGGGAGAGTCCCGCGCCGACGGCGAGCAAGGTCGAGAGGCCCGCGGCGCGCAGGATGCTGCCCCAGTGATTGTCGACGCGGTCCTCCAGACCGGCATAGCCCGCGGAATCCGCTCCGGGCTGGCGTTCGAGAACAAGAGATCGTCCATCGGGGAAAATCAGCCGGGTCCAGACCAGGAGAACGCGGCGCTGGCCCACGGTGACGCTGTCGTCATAGGCGCCGATCAGACGGGTGCCTTGCGGGATCAGGAGCAGGCTTCCCGTGGGGCTGTCATAGACGTTCTGGGTGACCTGCGCGGTGATCTGGCCCGGCAGGTCGGAGCGAATGCCGGTGATCAGCGCGGCCGGGATGACAGAGCCGGCCTGCAGGAGGTACGGAGACGCTGGCGGCTGCACAAGGTCGGGCGCGACCGTTCGGCAGTCGATCGGCGCGGTGAGAAAGGCCTGACGTGGATCGGTGTCCGGGGTAGCGGCCAGACCGCTCCCCGGTGCCGCAGGCGGCATCTGGAACCCGGTGGACGCGGGCGCCCCGGGCCGCGTCTGGAAGAACAGGTCGCTGACACGGGCGGCCTCCAGCTCCGCGAGCCGCTGCTGCTCCGCCGGGTCCATGGTCGGGGGCGCGAGACCTGGAGCCGCGATGGGCTGGCCCCGTTGCTGCGCGTCGAGGATACCGCCGCCGAGGTCGCCCGGCAGGGGCGGCCCGAGCCGAGGGACCGCGTCATAGCTGCCGGGCAGATCGCGGAGGCCATCGGCGGGCTGGCGGCGGTCTGTCGTGATCAGCTCTTCCGGAGCGGCCGTCCGGTCCGGACGTTGCAAGCCATAGATCAACGCCGCACCGATACCGAGGCCCGCGACGACACCCAGCCCGACGATCACCTTTCGGGAAATCCGCGTGACGCGCGGCGGATCGGCGCGCAGGCGCATGGCGGCGGCGGTGTCGATCGATGTCTCGCTCATGTCCCCCGCTCCGCATCCTGCCGCACCACGGTCGCCTCGGTTTGGGGCTCGATCCGCAGGATACGGACCACCTCCTGTCGGGGACCGCGTCCCGGTCGCAGCTCGGCCGCGCCGAAAAGCCGGTCGACGATCAGCACATTGCCGTGGATGCGGGAGTTGACGATCTCCGGCTCGCCATCGGCGCCCAGCACAAAGAGCGGCGGCATCTCGCCCTGCGCGATGCCGCGCGGGAAGACGACATAGACCCGGCGCCCGTCATCGAAGACCGAGACCGGCCGCCAGGGCGGGCTGTCGCCCTGCAGGCCATAGCGGTGGTTGCGGGCATGCGCGGGCGGGATACGCGGCGCGGCCGGCGCGACGCGTGGGGCGTCGGGCGCACGCGGATAGGCCCAGGAGATGGCCGGCATCCAGGTCTCTTCGCTGGCGTTGAGCTCGATCAGGTAGGTCCGCCGGTCGGTCGAGATCACGAGGTTGGTGCTGATGTCGGGCCGGGTCGGTTTCACGAGGACGAGGACGCGAGTATCGCGCCCCGCGCCGCTTTCGGTGTCGCCGATGATCCAGCGCGCCGTGTCGCCCGCTGCGATCGGGCCGGTGCCGGCGAGACGTTCGCCGGGTTCGAGGGCGATGGTCGTGATCTGGCCGGGGGCGGCGTAGACCTGATAGAGTGCGCCTTCGGACCACGAGTAGATCTGGATCGCGTTGAAATACCCCGCCTGCCGCGGCTCGACGCGGGCGGCGGCATTGGCATTACCGACCTGGGCGACGGGTGTGGCGGCGGCCTCGCCGCCCCGGCTCGGGGTCCAGGCGGGCGGGACATGGAGCGGGCGCGGCCGGTCGTCGGGCGCCGCCGCGGGTGGCGCCGGCAAGGGCGGAACCGCATCGTCATAGGCGAATTCGGGCGGGCGGTCGCGGGCGCAGCCGGCCAGAAGCGTGGTGGCGAGGAGCACAGTGGGCAGGATCGGTCGGGTCATTGGCTCATCTCCCGCGACCAGTTGATCGCGTTCACATAGATTCCGAGGGGGTTGGCGCGCAGGCGCTCGGCCGTGCGCGGCGGGTCGATCAAGATGGTCAGGATCGCGGTCCAGCGTTCGGTGCGGGCAAGCTGGCCGTTCTCATAGTGCCGCTCGGACCAGGCCACCCGGAAACTGTCGGGCGAGGCGCGGATCACGCTCGAGACCTCGACCGAGACCTGGTCCTCGCCCACCCGTGTGAAGGGATCGTTGGCCCGGGCATGGTCGTTCAGCGCCAGTGCGCCGCGGTCGGTGGTGAACTCATAGGCGCGAAGCCAGTTCTGCCGGACCACGATGGGATCGGCGGGCAGGCCCCGGACCTCCTCGATGAACCGGGCGAGATGCCAGGCGATCTGCGGATCGCTCGGGCGATACCCGGCACTGGCGGCCTCGACGGCGCGCGCATCGCCATGCCGGTCGATCTCGACGACGTAAGGCACGACGGTGCCGCGCGCCGATTGCCAGAACAGCGCCGTGGCGAAGCCGCCCGCGAGGACCAGGCAGCCGAAGGCCATGAGGCGCCAGTTCTTCGCCTGCACTCGGGCTGAGCCGATGCGCTCGTCCCAGACCTGCGCGGCCTTCTGGTAGGGGGTCTCGGGGTCCGGGGTCTTGCCGTAATGCGCGGCGGCGCGTTTGAAGAGGCTCATGGGCGGTCACTTTCGGAGAGGGAAACGGAGGTGCCTGAGCCAGGGCTGTCCCCGGCGCGCAGCGCGTGGGGGGCGGCGGAGACGCCATGGCTCATGGCCTGGCTGCGGCGCATGGAACGCGCCCAGGCGGGTGGGCTGCCTGCTTGAGCGGACATGGCGGGCGATGCACCTGTGACGCTGCCGAGCGACGAGGCGCCGCCGGTGGCGGCAAAGCCCGCGCGGGCGCCGTCGGCGTGGCTTGCCTTGACCGCTTCGGAGGCCGAGGCGGCGGCGCGGCGCAGGGGCGATGCAGCGGCGGACCCAGCGGCCCTTGCCACACCTCCGAGACCGGAGGCGACCCCGGCGGCCCCGGTCTGGCCCATCGATCCGAGACTGTAGGCGGTGGACGCGGCCCCGGTGGCGGCAGCGGCCCCGCGCGTGGCGGCGGCCCCGCCCGAGGCCAGTGCCCCGGCGCCTCGGGCACCGATCAAGGCCCCGCCGCCCGCCGCGACGGCAGCCCCACCGACGGCGAGACCGGTGCCGACGGCGGCCCGCGCGCCCAATTGCGGCCCGCCGGAGACGAGGCCGGTTGCGATGCCCGGGCCGAAGATGCCGAGACCGAGGAGCGAGAGCGCGGCCAGCACGATCGCCATGGCCTCGTCGATGGTGGGCGTCACGCCCCCGAACCCGGCGGTAAACTGGCCGAAAAGCGTCGAACCGATCCCGATGATCACCGCCAGCACCAGCACCTTGATGCCGGAGGAGACGACATTACCCAGCACCCGCTCGGCCATGAAGGCGGTCTTGCCGAACAGGCCGAAGGGGATCAGCACGAAGCCCGCGAGCGTCGTCAGCTTGAACTCGATCAGCGTCACGAAGAGCTGCACGGCGAGCAGGAAGAAGGCCAGGAGCACCAGCGCCCAGGCGAAGAGCAGGCAGGCGATCTGGATGAAGTTCTCGAAGAAGGCGACGAAGCCCATGAGATCGGCGGTGGATTCCAGAAGCGGACGCCCGGCATCGAGACCGGTCTGCGCCACCCGTCCGGGGCGCAGGAGATCGGCGGGCGAAAACCCGGTGCCGGAGGCCAGAAGCCCCATCCCCGCGAAACTGTCGAAGACGATGGCGGCGAGGCTGTTCCAGTTGGAGATGAGCCAGGCGAAGACGCCGACGAAGAGGGTCTTTTTCGCGAGGCGGGCGATGATGTCGTCATCGGCGCCCCAGGCCCAGAAGAGGGCCGCCAGCGTCACGTCGATCACGATGAGCGTGCTGGCGATGAAGGCGACTTCGCCGCCCAGCAGCCCGAAGCCGGAATCGATATAGGAGGTGAAGACCCCGAGGAAGGTGTCGATGACGCCGGTGCCGCCCATGGCTCACTCGCTTCCGGTCTGGTCGCGCTCCCGTCCGAGGAAGCGGTCGCGGGTGTCGGCCCAGACGGCGAGGCAGTCGGGATCGGAGGCCGCGGCCTCGCCCAGTTCCTGGCAGCGCCTCTGTTCGGCGCGCAGGGCATCGGTCTCTGGCAGGAGAGGAGCCGCCGGACGCACCGCCTGCCCCGCCTCGTCCCGGCCCATCTCCACCACCGCCGCGGTGATCGCGATGGCGACGAAGACGATGGCGGCGATGCGGGCGAGGACCGATCCCTCCATGGACCCGTCTCCTTCAGTTGTTGAACATCCGGGCATTGCCGGGCTGGTAGCCCGCGCCCGGGGTGAGGAAGCGCTCGCGCTGGACCCGGCCCTGTTCGGCCGCCGCGGACCGTTCGGCCTCGACGAGCGCTGAGGCGCGGCCATTGGCAGCCACGACCGCGATCAGGTCGGCGATTTGCTGGGATTGCAGCGCCAAGAGCTGGTTGCCCGCCTGGGTGGCCTGCAGGGCACCGACGGCGGATTGGCTTTCACCGACAAGCGCCGAGAGCTCGGCGCGCTGGCCGTCGAGATTGCCGACGACGCCCGCCTGCACGCGCAAGGCGTCCTGCAGACCGCCGACGGTGTTCTCCCAGCGGGAGCGCGCATCGGCCAGAAGCTGCGCCTCGGGCGCGGCCATGGGGATATTCGCGTAGTCCTGCTGGAAGACCTGGTCGATCTGGGCGACATCGAAGGCGATGTTCTGCGCCTGGGACAGAAGCTGCCGGGTCCGGTCGACATTCTGCTGCAGCGCCTGCAGCGAGGAATACGGCAGGCTCGCAAGGTCGCGGGCCTGGTTCATCAGCATCTGCGCCTCGTTCTGCAACTGGGTGATCTGGTTGTTGATCTGCTCGAGCGCCCGGGCGGCGGAGAGGATGTTCTCGGCGTGATTGCGCGGGTCGTCGACAATGCGCCCGCCCCCACCGAAGAAGAAGGCCTGCGCCGGTGTCGCGAAGATCGGCGCAAGGCCAATGGGGGCGGCGAGTGTGAGGGCCAACGCAGAGGCGCTGGCGAGGCGGGACAGGCGATGGGCGGTGTGGGTCATGGGGTGGTCTCCTCTACGGGTTCGGGGGCTTGGGGGATCAGAGCGTCCGGGGCCTCGGGCTCCAGCGCGAGATTGGTAAGCTCGGGGATCAGCTCGGCGGCCCAGCCGACCCCGCGGGCCTCGAGCCAGGCCGCGAGAAAGCCCTCGCGCCCGTGCTCGGTGAGGATGTCCGAGATCAGCGTTTGGTCGGACTTGGACGAGGCGGCGCAGAGGGCGAGGCCCACCTCGGAGAGGCCCAGCTCGAAGAGCCGGTTGCCGCGCCGCGACTGGCAATAATAGTCGCGTTTGGGCGTGGCCCGGGCGAGGATTTTGATCTGGCGGTCATTGAGGCCGAAGCGGCGGTAGATCGCGGTGATCTGGGGCTCGATGGCCCGTTCGTTGGGGAGAAGCAGCCGCGTCGGGCAGCTTTCGATGATCGCGGGCGCGATGGCGGAGGCGTCGATATCCGAAAGCGACTGGGTCGCGAAGATGACCGAGGCGTTCTTCTTGCGCAGCGTCTTCAGCCATTCGCGGAGCTGGCCCGCGAAGCCCTCGTCATCGAGCGCGAGCCAGCCCTCGTCGATGATCAGAAGCGTCGGCCGCCCGTCGAGCCGGTCGCCGATGCGGTGGAAGAGATAGGAGAGGACGGCGGGCGCCGCGGCGGTGCCGACCAGCCCCTCGATCTCGAAGGCCTGGACCGAGGCCGCGCCCAGTTCTTCCGTCTCGGCATCAAGCAGCCGCCCATGGGCGCCGCCCAGGCAATAGGGGCGCAAGGCCTGTTTCAGGTCGGTGGATTGCAGCAGGACCGCGAGACCGGTGATTGTGCGTTCGCCCAACGGAGCAGAGGCCAGCGAGGTCAGGGCGGACCAGAGATGCTCCTTCACCTCCGGGGTGATCGCGATGCCCTCGCGGGCGAGGATCGCACCGATCCAGCCCGCGGCCCAGCTGCGCTCGGCGGGATCGTCGATCCGGGCGAGCGGTTGGAGCGATACCACCGCATCCGCCCCCTCGGTCAATTCCCCGCCCAGATCATGCCAGTCGCCGCCCATGGCGAGGGTCGCGGCGCGGATCGAGCCCCCGAAATCGAAGGCGAAGACCTGGGCGCCCGGGTAGCGGCGAAACTGCAGCGCCGTGAGCGCGAGCAGGACGGATTTGCCCGCCCCGGTCGGGCCGACCACCAACGTATGGCCCACATCGCCCACATGGAGCGAGAGGCGGAACGGCGTCGCGCCCTCGGTCTTGCCGTAGCGCAGCGGTGGCCCGTCGAAATGCGCATCCTGCTCCTCCCCGGCCCAGACGGCGGAGAGCGGGATCATATGGGCCAGGTTCAGGGTGGAGATCGGCGGCTGGCGGACATTGGCATAGGCCTGTCCCGGCAGCGATCCGAGCCAGGCATCGACGGCGTTGACCGTCTCGACCATGGCAGTGAAGTCCCGGCCCTGCACGACCTTCTCGACGAGGCGCAGTTTCTCGTCGGCGCGGCGCGGGTCTGCGTCCCAGACGATGAGCGTCGCCGTGACATAGGCTTCGCCCGCGATATCGGCGCCGAGTTCCTGCAGCGCCATGTCGGCATCGGCGGCCTTGTTGGCGGCGTCCGTGTCGACCAGCGCCGATTGCTCGTTGGTCATCACCTCCTTCAGGATCGCGGCGATGGATTTGCGCTTGGCGAACCATTGGCGTCGGATGCGCGCGACCATCCGCGCGGCCTCCATCTTGTCCATCAGGATCGCGCGGGTCGCCCAGCGATAGGGAAAGGCCAACCGGTTGAGGTCATCGAGGATCCCGGGCGTGGTGGCCGTTGGGAAGCCCGAGAGGGTCAGGACCCGCAGATGGGCGGTCCCCAACCGCGGCTCGAGCCCGCCGATCAGCGGCTGATCGGCGAGGAGCGCGTCGAGATAGGCCGGGGTTTCCGGCACGCGGATGCGGTGCGACTGCGTCGAGATGGTGGAATGCAGGTAGGTCAGCGTCTCGCCGTCACCCATCCAGCGGCATTCGGGCATGATGCCGTCGAAAAGCGCCAGCACCCGGTCGGTGCGATCGATTAAGCCACGCAGCACCTCGCCCGCATCGATGCCGGTCTTGTCGCGGCCTTCGTAGAGCCAGGTCTCGGCCCGCGCGGCCTCCTCGGCGGGCGGCAGGTAGAGGAACGTCAGGACATACTCCGACTGGAAATGCGCCCCCTGCTCGGCGAAGCCCGCACGTCGCTCAGCATCGAGAAGCGCCGAGGCCGGATCGGGAAAGCAGCTGTCGGGATAGTCGGCCGCCGCCACCCGTTGCGCCTCGACGAAGATCGCCCAGCCGGACCCAAGGCGGCGAAAGGCGCTGTTGATGCGGCCCGCCACGGCGACGAGTTCCGCCGCGACCGCGCTGTCGAGATCGGGGCCGCGGAACCGGGCCGAGCGCTGCAGGCGGCCATCCTTGTTCAGCACCACGCCGGGGGCGACCAGCGCCGCCCAGGGCAGGTAATCCGCGAGCCGCGTCCCTTTCCGGCGATATTCTGCGAGGTTCATCATGGGCGCGCCCTCAGACCTCGAGATGACCGGGAAGCCGCAGATGCCGGCGTCCGACCTCGACGAAGAGCGGATCGCGCCGCGCGGCCCAGACCGCCACGACGTGGCCCAGAAGGCCGATGACGATCCCGCGACCCAGAGCTGCAGCCCGAGCCCGATGGCCCCGGCCAGCGTCCCGTTCAGGATCGCAAAGGCCCGCGGCGCACCTGCCAGCAGGATCGGCTCGATCAACGCCCGGTGAACTGGCACGGTGAAGCCCGGCACGTCCGCCAACTGCTCGAAACCTGGCCATTCGCTACCGCTCATGGCGTTCCTCCCTCACGGCTTTCCACTGGAAAGCCGCGTTCCCCTGCGGTGAAGCGGTCGTCACCATCAGATCAGCGCCCCGCCGCCGAAGCTGAAGAAGCTCAGGAAGAAGGAGCTGGCCGCGAAGGCGATGGAGATGCCGAAGACGATCTGGATCAGGCGGCGAAAGCCCCCGGAGGTGTCGCCGAAGGCGAGCGTCAGGCCGGTGACGATGATGATGATCACCGCGATGATCTTGGCGACCGGCCCCTCGATCGACTCGAGGATCGATTGCAGCGGTGCCTCCCAGGGCATGGAGGACCCCGCCGCCCGGGCGGGTCCGGCCAGCATCAGGGTGACAGTGGTGTAGGTGACGGCATGGGCGGCCTGCGCGCGCAGCCGGTGAAGGTTTCGGGTCATGAAGGGTCTCCTGTGTCGGTTTCCATCCCGGTCGGCCGCGCCGCCGGGGTGATGCGGTAGTCGCCGTCCGCTCCAAGCCCCTCGATGCGGGCGAGTTCGGCGAGGTGGCGGTTGGCCCCGCGCCCGGAGAGAACGGCAATCAGATCGATGGTCTCGGCGATAAGGGCGCGCGGCACGGTGACCACCGCCTCCTGGATGAGTTGCTCCATGCGGCGCAGGGTGCCGAGGGCGGAGCCCGCATGGATGGTGCCGATGCCGCCCGGATGACCAGTGCCCCAGGCCTTCAAGAGGTCCAGCGCCTCGGCCCCGCGCACCTCGCCGATGGGAATGCGGTCGGGGCGCAGGCGCAGCGATGAGCGGACGAGATCGGAGAGCGAGGCGACGCCGTCCTTGGTGCGCAGCGCGACGAGGTTGGGTGCTGTGCATTGCAGCTCCCGCGTGTCCTCGATGATGACGACGCGGTCCGTCGATCTGGCCACCTCGGCCAGCAGCGCATTGGTCAGCGTCGTCTTGCCGGTGGAGGTACCGCCCGCCACGAGGATATTGGCCCGCGTGGCGACGCCCTCGCGCAACAGCGCCGCCTGGGTCTCGGTCATGATCCCGGACGCGACGTAATCGGCGAGCGTGAAGACCGCGACGGCGGGTTTGCGGATCGCGAAACAGGGTGCGGTGACCACGGGCGGCAAGAGCCCTTCGAAGCGTTCCCCGGTCTCGGGCAGTTCGGCCGAGACGCGCGGCCGCGCCGCATGCACCTCGGCCCCGACGTGATGGGCGACGAGCCGCACGATCCGCTCGCCATCGGCGGGCGGCAGCGTGGCGCTGGTATCGGAAAGCCCTTCGGAGAGACGGTCGATCCAGAGCCGCCCGTCGGGATTGAGCATGACCTCGACGGTCATCGGGTCTTCCAGAAACCCGGCGATGGCGGGCCCGAGCGCGGTGCGCAGCATCCGCGCGCCGCGGGCCATCGCTTCCGGTTTCCGAGCTGCCTCTGCCATGCTGTCCCCGTTCCGTGAGTGGCCGCCGACGGGCGGCCCTGGATCGGGTCCATCAAGAAAACCGGAAACCGGCTGCGCTCAACAGGTCTTCAAGGGGCGTAGCGCCATAGCGTGCAAAGACAGGGAATAGGGTTAGAGACGATCAAAGCGGCACAGCACGGCTCATCTTGCCTTTTGGCACATATTATCTATATTGATGCCAAAGGAGAATGCCATGCAATTCGCCACGGTCCAGCCCGTCACCGCCCGCACCGATCTTCCCGTGATCACCGACGAGGAGGCCGCCGCGCTGGCGCGCACCACCGTCAACCTGTTCCGGGCCTGGGAACTGACGGATGCCGAAGCCCGCACATTGCTGGGCGACATGGCGCAGCGGACGTGGGCGCGCTGGAAGGCCGGCGATATCGGCCGGATCGACCGCGACCTGCGCGCGCGCATGGCGATCCTGATGGGGATCCACAAGGCGCTGCGCTATCTCTTCACCGACCCTGCCCGGGGCTATGCCTGGATCCGCAAGCCGAACGCCGCTTTCGCGGGCCGGAGCGCGCTGGACGTCATGCTCCGGGGCGAGATCACCGACCTGATCGATCTGCGCGCCTATCTCGATGCCGAACGGGGTGCCTGGTGAATGTGCCTGTCCGCCGCGTGACCTGGCCGCGGACGGTCCGCATCATCCGCTCGATCCATCCGCCCATCGATCTCTTCGAGGATATCGCCGATCCGGCCGATTGGGAAGCACTCGCGTCGGCCGAGGCCAAGTTCAACCCGCGCATCCGCGAGAGCATCGGCGATCTGTCCAAGGTGCCCGTCGCCCGCCGCGTGACCGGGCCCGGTGCGAGCTGGGTCATGGCGCCTTTCGTGCATTGCTCGCCGCTCAGGCCCGGACGATTCTCGGATGGCAGCTTCGGTCTCTACTACGCGGGCGACCGCACCGAGGTGGCGATCGCCGAGACCGTCCATCACCACGCCCGCTTCATGCGCGCGACGGACGAGTCGCCGGGCTGGACCTCGCAATTCCGCGAGCTGATCGGATCGATCGATGCCGATCTCGACGACGCCACGGGCCGCGCCGACCTGCTGGATCCCGACGACTACCGCCCCTCGCAACTCTTCGGTGCCGAGCGTCGTGCGGCCGGGTCGAACGGCCTCACCTGGCCCAGCGTGCGGTTTCCCGAGGGCCGATGCATCGCCGTCTTCTGGCCCGACGTGATCCCGATCCCGACCCAAGGGGCTCATTTCGCGTATCACTGGGATGGGGACCGCGTGGATTACGTGAAGCGGCTGGATGATGGAGAGGTGTGGCAGGTGCGGTAGCAAGATGCAGATCGGACGCCGAGGGTGACGGTGCCAACGTTCAAAGAGCCGGAAAGGGATTGTCTTGAGACATAACACAACCAAGACTTGCGCCACACCCATTGCATCTGAACCGACTTGCTGCAATTTTGTTTTGAAACAATGGCCTGCGCAGAACTGCTATCTCTAGACGGAGACAGCATGATCTATGTGCCAAATTCTTTGGAGTAGAGAATTGAGTGACCAAGTCCTCGACCACATAGCGTTTGGTGAATTCGTCGAGCTGCGGGGACGGAAATGGTTATCACAAGGTGCCGAACGGCTTTCCAACGATCTGAACGTCTTGCGGGTTTCCTGTATTGAAGACGATGCACAGGGAGAAG
Source organism: Marivita sp. (assembly GCF_017643905.1). Classification (GTDB taxonomy): domain Bacteria; phylum Pseudomonadota; class Alphaproteobacteria; order Rhodobacterales; family Rhodobacteraceae; genus Marivita. The sequence goes on along the minus strand of NZ_JAEPMO010000067.1, from coordinate 3,759 downwards.
AGGCAACAGTAATCTGGGACGCGGAGGTTGCTGCCGATACTGCAACCGACTCCCTTTGGAATGCTATAGGTTCAGAAGGTACTGATACGGCGGCAACTTTCTCGGCATGGCTGAAAACAGTGGACTGGAATTCAACTTCTGTCGCCGACAAAGACCTATTCCAAGCACCATTTCGCGCTGGAATTCGGCTTGATCCGTATCAGCTAGCTCCTTTGCAAAAGGCATTGGCCCTACCCCGGGTAAATATGCTGATTGCTGACGATGTAGGGTTGGGCAAGACGATTGAAGCTGCGCTCGTGCTCCGCGAAATGCTGCTTCGCGGCAGAGTAAACTTTGTGGTAATTGCCTGCCCGCCATCAATGATAATGCAGTGGCACGAAGAACTTAGTCAAAAGTTCGGTATCGCAGCAACTGTACTTGACCGAAACTACCTAGCACAGATCCGGCGCAGACGCGGTTTCGGCACGAATCCCTGGGCGTCTGGCTCCTGTTTCCTTATCTCGCACCGCCTCCTCGCCGACGAGACTTATGCGTCAGGCCTTCGCGAAATCCTTGGACCTATGCGTTCAAACTCAATGCTCATTTTGGATGAGGCACATCATGCAGCTCCAGCGAGCGGAAGCCGCTACGCGATCGACAGTCAATTCACGCGCGCGGTGCGCGACATAGCGCAAGGCTTCGAGCATCGTCTATTTCTCAGCGCAACGCCGCACAATGGCCATTCAAACAGCTTTACAGCGCTTCTCGAAATACTTGATCCTCACCGATTTACACGTGGTGTTCCTGTCGAAAACTCTGACCTTGAGCCCGTCATGGTAAGGAGACTGAAATCGGATCTACGGGCTCTTGGCGAACACTTTCCTGAGCGAGTTGTCGAAGAAATAAGACTTGAAGGCTTGGAAGCAGATGCTTCGGACCTGCGGCTTCCTGAAATGCTGGAGGCCTACGGGGCAATGCGGGATGCTCGACTTCACGCGATGACACCTAAGAAACGAGCGGAAGGAAAGCTTGTATTTTCGGGATTGCAGCAGCGCCTGCTATCCTCACCGGAGGCTTTCAAGAAGACCCTCGAGGTTCACCTGAGGGCAATGAAAGCCCCGACATTGGCCGAAAGCTCGACACTTACCTCGCTAGCGAGAGCCTTTGCGGAAGGGAAGGAAGTGGATGGGCTAAACGAGGATGATTTGAACTATTCCGTGTCGACTATCGATGACACCGACGACGATCCAAGTCTGGTCATAGCTGCAACGAAAGCCGGCCTGAATGGAGCAGCAGGTCCTGTTGTTGAGGACGAGAAGGCGTTCGTCAAATTGATGTTGGAGGAAGCGCGCAAGGCGAGCTTGAAACCCGATGCGCGGGTGAGATGGATTGCGTCCTGGGTTCGCCGGAACATGGCGCCGGATGGTCAGTGGAATGATCGCAGGTTGATTATTTTCACGGAATATCAAGACACCCGTCTTTGGCTTGAAAACAGGCTAATGGAGCTTCTGGACGACCTTGATCCCGAAGAGCACTCTTCAAGCCTGACAGGAATGACGTCGTTGGAAGATCGCGAGCGCATAAAGTTTGCGTTCAACTGCAACCCTGCCGAGAACCCGCTACGGTTGCTTATTTGTACAGACGCAGCACGGGAAGGGATCAACCTGCAGAAGGGCTGCTATGACCTGATCCACTTCGACCTACCTTGGAACCCTTCACGCCTTGAACAGAGGAACGGTCGCATTGATCGGAAACTGCAACCGGCACCAACTGTGTACTGCCGCTACTTTCGGTATACCCAGCGACCGACCGATATTGTCCAGGCAGCTTTGGTCCGGAAGACGGAAATGATCCGCAATGAACTGGGTGCCGTCGGTCGTGTCATAGAAGACCGCTTGATGAGACGACTGACATCAGAAGGCATCAGACGTGAGCGGGCTGTCGCTCTGGCGGCTGAACTCGAGAGTGATGACGACACAGCGGTCTACCGAGCAGAGATCCAAGCACTGAACGGAAGTGACGACAAACGCCGGAAGGCGGTCGCCGAACAGAACGCTAGACTGCTAAAAACGCTCGAAGAGTCCCGCCGCCGCGTCGGAGTGCTGGGCAGCGATTTACAGCAAGTTATCGAAATCGCACTGTCCCAATCTGGCGGACAGTTGTCTCGTTCGATCGTTTCCGAGGTCCCCGATGCGAAGGTGTTCTCAATCCAGGAGAGTGATCCACTATTCTCTGGTGCCGGCTGGGCAAAAATCCTTGATGATTTGCGCATCGCCCCCCCTGCCAAGGGACAAAAGTTGAATGAGTGGAGAGCGTCGCAGCCCCTGAAGCGGCTGTCCTTTGATCCAGTCATATTGCCTGATCAACGTGATGCGCCAGAGGTGTGCCATTTGCACGTCGAACATCGTTTGGTTAGGCGCCTGGTTGCGCGGTTTGTATCTCAAGGTTTTCGGGCGCGTCTGAACAGGGCATGTGTCCTAGGTGTTCCGAGCGCCCAGCGGCGGGCTGTCCTGCTCGGTCGGATGTCGCTTTATGGTCCCAAAGGGGTGCGTCTGCACGAGGAAATCATACCGACAACGGGACGCATTGGCGCAGATGGTCAGCTGCGCATCTTGCGGCAAGGGCTGGACGCTGAAGCGTTGACGCTGGCGAGACTGGAAGATGCTCTTCGCGACGGTAGAGCGGCGAGCGAGGCCGTTTCACTCGAGGCGCTGGAACGACGTCATGGTGATATCGCAGTCTTGCGAACAGAATTCGAACAACGCTCGGCGCCTCTGATCGAAGAAGTGACCGGGCAACTTCAAGAGCTGGGCAGGAAGGAAGAGAAGAGCATGCGCCAGCTTCTGCTCGACCAACGAAATCGTCTGCAGAAACGGGCGCGCGACCCGGAGCAGGGGGAATTCAACTTCGAAGAACAGCGTCAGGTGGAAGCGGACAGAAGACACTGGCAAAAGAAACTGGATCGCCTGACGCAGGAAATTGAGGTCGAGCCTGAGAAGGTCCGAAAAGGCTACGAGGTCATCGCTTGTCGTTTGGAACCGGTCGGTCTGATCTATCTCTGGCCAGAGACCCCCTGATGATTATTTCCGAGCCTCTGAAATACGCGCCTTTTGAATGGCTGGATCATGTCCAACGTGAAGGCTTGGTCTTCGCCCGGCCGATTCTGGAAGAACTGGGCATCAGCCCTGTTCAGCAGAACCGTGCCGATAGCGAGGAAATTGCTGCATTCCTGGCAAGTAGCCGCGACGAACCAGCCGTGGCTGACCGCCTCGGCTTCTTGCAAGCCGTGCTCGGCTGGCCGATTGCCAGGATAGCGGGTGCGCCTGATGGTCCTCCTTTGCCAGATCTCGCAACACTTGCGCTGCCGGAACTGGACACGGTGCTTTGTGCCAACATGGCACTGATCGACCCGCGTTCCGACAACCGAACCCTCCTCCTGGTTCGCACCGAAGCGCCGGGCACTGACCCGGATGCGCGAGGCGTTCTTGACGGATGGGAGGCATCGCCGCAGCAGCGGTTCGAACGCCTGCTCCGCGAAAGCGGCGTGGAAGTGGGTATCCTCTTCTGCGACACGCAGCTTCGCCTCGTCTATGCTCCGCGCGGCGAAACGGCGGGCTGGATCGGCTGGCCGCTGCATGATCTGCCAAGTTCGACAGCAAATCGTCTAAGTGATTGATATTGTTATGGCCAGGTCTGCCATTGTGTGACTACCGAGAAGGGATCAAGCGGGTTTTGGTATATCGAGGGTGTCGAAGAGCTCCAATTGTTCCGGGGTGATTG
>NZ_JAEPMO010000080.1 GCF_017643905.1 Marivita sp. | reverse complement strand
GTTGTCGCGATCCGCGAACGTATGGCCGAATACGTGCGCGTCGCGGTAAATGCCCTCGGAACATATAGGCTGACCTGGCACGAGGACGTCCCGTTCCTGTGGTTACCCCTGCCCCAAGGCTGGCGCGCCGCCGCGTTTTGCCGGGCCGCCGAAGCGCGTGGCGTGCAGATCAGATCCGCCGATGAATTCGCTCTGCGCGACGGTCGCGCGCCTCATGCAGTCCGAATCGCCGTGAACGCGCAGGTTCCCCTGCAGGAGTTCGAAAACGCCATGTTGCAGTTGCGTGATCTTCTTGGACACCCGCCCGAGCAGATAAGTGTCTGATTTCCCGCTGGAATGATTAAAAAACGGTCGCCTGCCACCAATTCGGAGGCTAGGCTGCATTTCGCGACTCACCTACCAAGAGACATCAATGGGTTTAGACATCAGCGTGGCCTTCGTCGAAACGCGGCCTGATCTCGACGAATTGTCCGACATTCTGACCGAATATTACGCCCAGATTCTCGAGCGATTGATGGCGGTTGGCGGTCCAAGCCTGTCTGTCGAAGATCATGTAAAGTCCAGCCTTGATGTGATTGATGACTTCATGCCGCCGAATGGCGGTATTCTCTTGGCGCGGGACAGTTCCGGATACCTTCTGGGGTGCGGCTTTGTCCGGATGATCGACGACCACCGGGCCGAACTGAAGCGTCTTTTCGTGCGCGACCTTGCCCGAGGCTATGGACTTGGTCGCCGGATGATCGAGATGCGGATCGAAAAAGCCAAGGAACTTGGGGCAACGACAATCCTTGCAGACACCGTGCGCGGCAACAGCTCCATGCTGGCGCTTTATGACCGATTGGGGTTCAGCGAAACCCCCCGCTATGACGGGAATGCGAATCCGGCGGCCTTCGAGAAGTATCTCGTCTATCGAAAGCTCGAACTGGCGGACGCCTGAAACAGTCGAAATATGTGGGGTATAATAATACCTTATTTTTAAGCCACTGATTTCAAACCATTTATTCAGATAAACGCCGCTTGACTGCGATTTGGCAATCCTTATAACCCGCCCATCGGAATATACGGGGTGCCCGCACCCTGCCTTACCAATCAAACGTCAGGGACATCCCACGATGAAAACCTTTTCTGCAACACCGGCAGACATCGACAAGAAATGGATCCTGATCGACGCCGAGGGCGTCGTTCTGGGCCGTCTTGCTGCGATCGTCGCCACCCGCCTGCGCGGCAAACACAAGCCGTCCTTCACTCCGCATATGGACATGGGTGACAATGTCATCGTGATCAACGCGGACAAGATCCAGATGACCGGCAACAAGCGTCAGGAAAACTTCTACTGGCACACCGGCCACCCGGGCGGCATCAAATCCCGCACCAAGCAGCAGATCCTCGAGGGTGCACACCCCGAGCGCGTCGTCCAGAAAGCGGTTCAGCGCATGCTTCCGGGCAACCGCCTGTCCCGCAAGGTGATGACCAACCTGCGCGTCTATGCTGGCGCCGAGCACCCGCACGAGGCCCAGAGCCCCGAAGTGCTGGACGTCAAATCCATGAACTCCAAAAACACCCGGACGGCGAAATAATGGCTGAGCAACTCAATTCTCTCGAACAGCTGAACACCGCCGCAGGCCTCGATGCTGCGCCGGAAGTGGTTGAAATCCCGCGTGAGCCGCAGCGTGATGCGCTGGGCCGCGCCTATGCCACCGGCAAGCGGAAAGACGCGGTTGCCCGCGTCTGGATCAAGCCGGGTTCCGGCAAGGTCAATGTGAACGGCAAGGAAATGAACGCCTACTTCGCGCGTCCGGTTCTGCAGATGATCCTGCGCCAGCCGTTCGACGTGGCCGGCGTTGCCGACCAGTTTGACGTAATGGCCACCGTCAAGGGAGGCGGTCTGTCCGGTCAGGCCGGTGCGGTTAAGCACGGCATCTCCAAGGCGCTGCAGCTTTATGATCCGAACCTGCGTTCGGCGCTCAAGGCTGCTGGCTTCCTGACACGCGACAGCCGCGTTGTGGAACGTAAGAAGTTCGGTAAGCGCAAAGCGCGTCGGAGCTTCCAGTTCTCCAAGCGTTAATCCACGCTTTCAGAATATCGAAAAGGCCGCCTTTCGGGGCGGCCTTTTTGTTTCTGGCATCACGTCCTGGAGGTGCCGGGCTGACGCCCGGCCTACGCTTGAGAAAGGATCAAAGCGACCGCGCCTGGCGGAACGACAGCAACCGACGGGAGCCTTCGTCCCACAGATGCAGACGTGCATTGGCAAAGCTTTCGCGGATCGTCATGCGATTGTGCTCGGCAAGGCTTGCATGATCGCGCACCACTTCGGGCAGTCGATAGAACGGGATGCGACTGTATAGATGATGCACATGGTGGATGCCGATGTTTCCGCTCAGCCATTGAAGCACGGCTGGCATCACGTAATGCGAACTGCCATGCAGCGCAGCATCGTGCAATTGCCACTGCTCCTCGCCTTCCCAGAACGTGGTCTCGAACTGGTGTTGCACATAGAAGAGCCACACACCTGCCGTCGCTGCAAGCAGCGTGGATGGCAGGAAAATCAACAGGATCGGCATCAGTCCACCGAAGTAAAGCATGACCAGCAGCCCGGTCAGGATCGCCGCGTTTGTGCCCATGGCGCTGGCCCAGTAGCGGACGCTGGACATCAGGCCAAGCGGGATGCGGTTCTGAACAAGGAACAGGTATCCCGGCCCCAATCCGAACAGAATGATCGGGTGGCGGTACAGCCGGTACATCAGCTTGTTCCAGCCAGAAAGCGCCTTGTACTCTGCAACGGTCATCGTGTGGACATCGCCGATCCCCCGGCGTTCCAGATTGCCGTGTGCGCTGTGATGGATCGAATGGGTACGCCGCCACACATCATACGGGGTGAGCGTGAGAACCCCCAAAATGCGACCCAGCCAATCGCTGAGCGTCCGGTTATTGTAGAACGATCCATGCCCGCAATCATGCTGGATAATGAACAAACGCAGAAGAAAGGCTGCGTTTACACAAGAGATGATGAAGGTCAGCCAATAACTGATCCCCAAGGCCCACCAAGCGGCGACCCAAAGGGCGACGAACGGGCCAAGCGTCACGGCGAGTTCGAAAGAACTGCGCATTGCGTTCGGTTCACGATATTTGGCGAGAACTTTTACCCAGTCTTTGGCGGATGTTTGCACGGGCGTTTGCCCGGAAATTGTAAACTGCTCGGACATAAGCCTGCTTTTTTTGTCACTGTTGCGGCGTTTTACCCGATCCAACGCGATCCGCCTACTTCTCTTTCGTGTTCAATCGAAGATTTGAGGCATTTTGCCACTGTCAGTCGTGGTCGGCATCCTTGTGCGGAGCTTGAGGCGTGTAGGCGCACCGCTCTGGCTTGATGTCGATCAGCGGTGTTTTGTCGAGGCAATCCAAACCCTTGACGACCAGGGTTGGGCCTTCTTGCCGGATCAGGCGAACGCGCGACAGGCCAATGGGGTTTGGTCGCACCGGAGACCGCAGCGCGAATGTACCTGTGGTAACACCATCGCCGCGCGGGCTTTGCAGGACCAGATCCCGCCGGGATCGATGCAACCAGTAGAGCACATCGAGAAATTCAAAGCTGGTGATGCCCTTTAAAGCGGGTGCCCAATCAGGATGCAGTTCGATCCGGCACTCCGGGCCAGTCAGCTTGCCTTGCCGCGGGCACAGATCGCGCGTGGTGAAAGGTGTGCGGATCATTCCGATAAAATAAACGGTGTCGCCATCGGGCAGGATTGGATCAATGGCGATTTCGCCTTCACGCAGATCGGTCGGGTTGGAATCGGTCATCTCTCACCTCCGCGACGGGTACCGTGACAGAATGCAAAGTTTGGTCGCGATGGCCAGTGGCGATCACGCTAAGCAAGAAAGCATGCGTTGCCCATCTTGCCGCGCCTCGGCGTGTCCTCCATAGTCGCGTCGCTATGGCGAATACAGACACATCCCCTGCGGAAAGCTACCTGACAGTGCCGGAATTGGCGGCGCTTTTGCGGATCAAGGAACGCAAGGTCTACGATCTCGCGGCCACCGGAGCCGTGCCTTGTTCCAAGGTCACTGGCAAACTGCTGTTTCCTGAACAAGCCGTGCGCCGTTGGCTTGAGCGTGGCCAGACCGGATCGGGACAGGATCAGGCGGCCCGACCGGCGGTGTTTCTCGGCAGCCACGACCCGCTGCTCGACTGGGCATTGCGCCAGTCCGAATGCGGCATCGCCACGTTTTTTGACGGATCGCAGGACGGTCTTGACCGGTTTGCCGCCCGCGACGGTGTGGCAGCCGGGTTGCACATGTTCCACGCCGCGTCGGGCACGTGGAACGTGGCTTCGGTCAATGCCACCCTGTCCGGATCTCCGGCAGTTCTGCTGGGCTTCGCAAAACGGCGGCGTGGGCTGGTGATGAAACCCGATCTGGCGGCAGACATCGGCGGTCTTGCCGATCTGGTGGGTCGGTCCGTGACACCGAGGCAAATCGGCGCTGGCAGCCGCACGCTGTTCGACACTCTGCTGCGCGACGCCGATATTCTGCCTGAGACCCTGCGCATGCGGCCTGTCGCCCGGAGTGAGGCGGATGCGGTGCTGGATGTGGCAACGGGTCCTTCCGACGTGACTTTCGGGCTTGAAGCGCTGGCCGCCCAGCATCATTTGGCCTTTGTCCCGTTGATCGAGGAAAACTTTGATCTGCTGGTCGCCCACCACGCCTATTTCGAGCCGCCGATGCAACGGTTTCTGGCGTTCCTGCGTTCGGCCGAGTTCATCGAATACGCGGCCGCAATGAAAGGCTATGACCTTTCCGAGGCCGGAACGGTCCGTTGGAACGGATGACGCGGAAAACCGTCCGACAAATGGTGGACGCTGGCGCACGCGCAGCTTAGGTTTGCCCGCAACCAAGGATGCCTGAATGACCGACGCAACCCCGTATCAGGTGCTTGCCCGCAAGTATCGCCCCGAAACCTTTGCCGACCTTGTCGGGCAAGAGGCGATGGTGCGCACGCTCAAGAATGCGTTTGCCGCCGACCGCATCGCCCAGGCTTTCGTGATGACCGGGATTCGTGGGATTGGGAAAACCACCACCGCGCGGATCATTGCAAAGGGTCTGAACTGTATCGGACCGGATGGTACTGGTGGGCCGACAACCGACCCTTGTGGCCAGTGCGAACATTGTGTGGCGATCATGGAAGGTCGGCATGTTGACGTGATGGAGATGGACGCGGCCTCGCGCACCGGAGTGGGAGACATTCGCGAGATCATCGACTCCGTGCATTACCGCGCGGCATCAGCCCGCTACAAGATCTACATCATCGACGAAGTTCACATGCTGTCGACTAGTGCGTTCAACGCGCTTTTGAAGACGCTGGAAGAACCTCCAGCACATGTGAAATTCATCTTTGCCACCACCGAAATCCGCAAGGTTCCGGTCACCGTTCTGTCGCGCTGTCAGCGGTTCGACCTGCGGCGGATCGAACCCGAAATGATGATTGCGCTGCTGCGCAAGATCGCAACGCGGGAAAATGCAGAGATCACGGATGACGCGCTGGCGTTGATCACCCGCGCGGCGGAAGGGTCTGCGCGAGACGCGACCTCGCTTCTGGATCAGGCGATCAGCCACGGTGCGGGGGAAACCACCGCCGAACAGGTCCGCGCGATGCTCGGTCTGGCCGACCGTGGTCGCGTGCTCGACCTCTTCGATCTGGTGATGAAGGGCGATGCGGCGGGCGCTTTGACGGAGCTGAGCGCGCAATATGCCGACGGGGCCGACCCGATGGCGGTGCTGCGCGATTTGGCGGAAATCACGCATTGGATTTCCGTGGTCAAGATCACACCCGAAGCTGCCGAAGACCCCACCATCAGCCCTGATGAGCGCCAGCGCGGGCAGGATTTCGCAAATGCGCTCGGCATGCGGCCGCTGACACGGCTGTGGCAGATGTTGCTCAAGGCGCTGGACGAGGTGGCGCAGGCCCCCAATGCGATGATGGCCGCCGAAATGGCAATCATCCGCATGACGCATGTGTCGGAATTGCCAAGCCCCGAAGACCTCGTGAAACGGCTGCAGGAAGCGCCTTCACCGCCCCCGCCTTCGGGTGGCGGGATGTCTGCGGGCGGTGCCACGCGGACGCAAGCGATGGGCGGCCCTGCCCCGACGCATGCGTCGTCATCGGGGCCCCACGCCGCGTACGGAGGCACGGTTCTGGCGGTTGCCGCCGATCAGGCACTGGCACGGTATCCCACGTTCGAGCACGTGATCGAACTGATCCGGTCCAACCGCGATGTGAAACTGCTGGTCGAGGTGGAAGGCTGCGTGCGTCTGGCGGCCTATCAGCCCGGACGGATCGAGTTCACACCTACCGACAACGCCCCTAGCGATCTGGCGCAGCGCCTTGGTGGTGCCTTGCAGCGCTGGACGGGCAATCGCTGGGCCGTGACTTTGGTCAACGGTTCCGACGCACCAACCATCGTTGAGACCCGCGATGCTGCCGAGACGGCAATCAAGGCACAGGCGGCGGAACACCCCTTGGTCAAGGCGGTGCTGGACGCCTTTCCCGGCTCAGTGATCGAAGAAGTGCGCACACCGGATCAACTGGCCGCCGTGGCTGAAGCCGAGGCATTGCCCGAAGTGGAAGACGAATGGGACCCGTTCGAGGAGGAGTGATCCTGTCGCTCCTGCCGGGTATGGCATGGGCGCAGGACTGCGCTGTGCAGCGACCTGGATGGGATGGAGCGCCGGTCAGCGTGGTACAGGAGGCGGTGTTTCTTGCGTCCTCGCCCGCCGCATTGGTGCTGTTGCTCGGCACCGCCGTCGCCATCCGCTTCAAGAGCCAATGGGGGTCGCTGGCGGTGGTGCTGGGTTGGACGGCCTTTGTCACCTTCCTGACCATGCTCGCACCCGCCTCGCGGAAACTGGCGACGGCGGAAGGCTGCGTCGGCTCGCCCGCCTTGTTCATCGGGGTCATCGCTGCAATATGTGTAGCAATGATCTTTTACACCGCGCCGCCGATCAAGGGGCGCTGACTTACGGAGAGACACATGTTCAAGGGTTTGGGCCAGATGGGCGACATGGCCAAGATGATGAAGGCCGCGCAGGAAATGCAGGGCAAGATGGCCCAGATGCAGGAAGACCTGGCCACGATGACAGTGACCGGCGAAAGCGGAGCAGGTCTGGTCAAGGCCACCGCAACGGCCAAGGGCGAACTGACCGCACTCGATATCGACCCATCGATCTTTAACAGCGACGACAAGGAAGTGGTCGAAGACCTTATCCTTGCGGCGATCAAGGACGCGCAGCAAAAGGCGCAGGACAAGGCGCAGGAAGAGATGGGCAAGCTGACCGAAGGTCTGGGCCTTCCAGCGGGCATGAAGCTGCCGTTCTGATTTTTGCGGATTATTCTCCCTTCCTACGCAAGCGGTTGGACCTGACACATGCGTGACGGCGGCGACATTGAAGCGCTCATTGCGATGATGGCGCGGCTGCCGGGGCTTGGCCCCCGGTCGGCCCGTCGCGCGGTGCTGCACATGATCCGCAAGCGTGGGCTGTTGCTTGGGCCGCTGGCCGAGTTGATGACGCGTGTCGCACGGGATGCCCGCGAATGCCTGAACTGCGGCAATATCGGCACGCAGGACATTTGCGACATCTGTCAGGACAACCAGCGCAACAACGGTTTGCTCTGCGTGGTCGAGGACGTGTCGGACCTTTGGGCGATGGAACGGTCGGGTGTGTTCAAAGGCCGCTATCATGTCTTGGGTGGCACCCTGTCGGCATTGGACCAGGTTGGACCGGAAGAACTGCGCATCCCGAAACTGTCGGCGCGGGTGGAAAGCGAAGAAATCACGGAAGTGATCCTTGCGCTCAACGCCACAATCGACGGGCAAACGACGGCGCATTACATCGCGGATCAGTTGGAAGGCCGGGTGACGATGACGTCACTTGCGCAGGGCGTGCCTATCGGCGGAGAACTGGATTACCTCGACGAAGGGACGATCACGGCAGCGATGAACGCGCGCAAACCGATCTAGGCCTCACAACTCTCTTTGCGTGCAAGCGCACCGCAAGAAAAGGCTCGTTCCAACGCCCCGGATCGGGCAAGACTCGGACGGGGCTGACACGGCTTTAGGAGACCGTCATGGATATCGAACAGACAGAACAGGGCACGCTTGAACATTGGAGCCCGGCAGAGGTTGCGGCGGCGTTCAACGAGGACAGGATCGTGCTGATCGACGTGCGCACCCCTCAGGAATTTGCACTGGAGCGGATCAATGGTGCGCTACTGGCACCGATGCAGTCGTTCCAACCGAACCACATGCCAGACCAGTCGAAGAAACAGATCGTGTTTCACTGTGGGTCCGGTGTGCGGTCGGCACGTGTGGCCAAGCTGTGCCTTGCCGCTGGCGAAGACCGGATCGCCCATATGGCGGGTGGCTTTGCCGCGTGGAAAGATGCGGGCCAGACCTATGTCGGCACCGACATGGCCACCGGCGCCCCCAAAGAGATGCGCAAGTCATCTTAAAACAACAAAAAACCCGGCTCCGCAGGGCGGGCCGGGTTTTTTAAAGGACTATCTCAGTCAATCAGCGACGCGGATCGTCGTCGTCATCATCTTCGTCATCGTCATCATGTGTGCCGTCCGGCAAGTTGAAGAAGCTATCCGCATCCGCGTAGTCTTCTTTGCTCTTGGATTCGCTGCTGTCATAGGACGAACCGGACAGGCTGAAGGTTTCGAGACCTTCGATGGCGCTCGGAAGGCGCGGTTCCGCATCCATCTCGAGGCTCTGCTCGGTCGATACAAGCTTGCGGCGCTCGTCATCGGTCATCACCGCTTCTTGTTTCTTCGCAGCCTTGGCGACAGCGGCATCCAGTTCTGACTGTTTGCAGAGGCCCAGTGCCACCGGGTCAATCGGCTGGATGTTGTTGATGTTCCAGTGTGTACGCTCGCGGATCGCCTGAATGGTTGGTTTGGTGGTGCCGACCAGTTTGGAGATTTGACCATCGCTGAGTTCCGGGTGGAACTTGACCAGCCACAGGATCGACGCCGGACGGTCCTGACGCTTGGACAGCGGCGTGTAGCGTGGGCCACGGCGCTTTTCCTCGCCCTGAGCGGCGGCATAGACCTTGAGCTTGAGAACATGCATCGGGTTGTTTTCACCCTTCTTGATCTCGTCGGCGTCAAGCTGATTGTTGGCAATGGGATCGAAACCCTTGACCCCGGCGGCCACGTCGCCATCCGCGATACCCTGCACTTCAAGCTCGTGCATTCCGGTGAAATCCGCGATCTGCTTGAAGGTCAGTGTCGTGTTGTCCACCAGCCAGACTGCGGTGGCTTTTGCCATAATCGGTTTACCCATCTCGCGTCTCCTTACGCATAGCTTTTTCAGTCTCTCGGAGCGGGTCCAAGAGGTCCCGGTCTTCCGGGACGGTTTCCATTGTCAGGGAACTTGGCGGCCTTATAGTCCCGCAGAGGCAAAGAGGGAAGAGGCAATGCGGGTTTTGGTGCTGGCCTTGGTAGGGCTAATCGCGGCGTCGATGGCGTGGGCGAAAGGCGAACGCTCTGGTGAGTTCGACTATTATGTCATGTCGCTCAGCTGGTCGCCCACGTGGTGCGCCATCGAAGGCGATGCGCGACAGTCGCCGCAATGCGACGCGGATGCGGATTTCGGCTGGGTGCTGCACGGGCTTTGGCCGCAATACCATCGCGGCTGGCCGTCCTATTGCCCGACGGTCGAACGCAATCCATCGCGGTCAATGACCAACGACATGGCGGATATCATGGGGACCTCCGGTTTGGCCTGGCACCAGTGGAACAAGCACGGTGTGTGCAGCGGTTTGTCAGCGCAGAACTACTATGACCTCTCGCGCAAAGCCTATGGCACAGTGGTGCGGCCCGAGGTGTTCAGACGGCTGGAGAAGGCGGTCAAACTGCCCGCTTCGGTGGTCGAAGAGGCGTTTCTCAAGGCAAATCCGCAGCTTGAGCCTGATATGATCACCATCACCTGCAAGGACGGTCGCATTCAGGAGGCGCGCATCTGCCTGTCGAAGTCACTGGAACCCGTGCCCTGCGGTCGGGATGTGGTGCGTGATTGCACCGCGACAGATGCATTGTTCGATCCGATACGGTAAGATCAGCGCGGGGCCGTCCAACCGCCGGGCAGGTCATCGCGCCGCGCCTTGGGAGACTTGATCCGCGACAGAACAGATTCCGCGCCCTTCATCAGCCGACTTATCCCCGGCGCTTTGCGCACCTGCGCCTTGACCTTTTCAATCTGCATCACGTCGTCGATCCGACGATCCAGAAATGCCCATGTCGCTTGATTGTCGAGCGAATCGTCCCCCAGCCAATAGAGAACGGTCGACGAATAGACCCCCGACAGCGTTGCGCGTTTGGTGTACCAGTTGATGTCCCGTGACCCGTCACCCAGCGCAGTCCAGATTCGGTCCGCCGTGCCCCAGATCAGCTTGGCCCCTTCGGCGGCGTGCATCGGCAGCGCGAACAGGGTTGCGCCCCGGCGCACCGCCTCTTTGTCTTCAACCAGTTCGAGCCGCAGACGGACCGCCAAGGCGACCCGATCCCGGAACCGCATGTCTGTCAGATCCCGCGCCTCGAGCGCCGCGATCATCGCGTCGTCGCCGCGCCGGTGATAGGCTGCAGCAAGATCGATGGCCCCGCGCGGGAACAGGCCACGCGCCACCGCAGGCGACACATCGGCATCCGCGATCGCGGCCTTGAACGCAGTCTCGGACCACCCATCGAAGGGCACATGCAAAAGCGCCGCGTTGAGCACCAGGTCTGCCGGGTCTTGCATGGGTTCAGGCATCACACGCCTCCTGTGTTGCAGGTTCATGTGTAAGAGTAGCGCACGGACCCGCCGAAGACCACGCGGCACAGTGGTTTATCGGTCAGTTGCATCAGCCGAGCTAAGGCAGGTTTGGTAAAGCATTGCGCTGGACAAAGCATCCGAGCCTTGCTATACGGCGCGCTCCTGCAAATCCTTGCAAATCCAACTTAGAAAGGTGGTGAAAACCACATGCAGGTAAGTGTTCGTGACAACAACGTCGATCAGGCGCTCCGCGCTCTGAAGAAAAAACTGCAGCGTGAAGGCGTTTTTCGTGAAATGAAGCTCAAGCAGCATTTCGAAAAGCCGTCTGAGAAAAAAGCACGCGAGAAAGCCGAAGCGATCCGCCGTGCGCGCAAACTGGCGCGTAAAAAGGCACAGCGCGAAGGTATGGTCTAAGCAGTTCTTTCCAACACGCTTTGATTTTGACAGCCCCCGGAGCCCCGCGCTTCCGGGGGTTTGTTTTTTGCCCGGTTAACTCTTTTGAAACCAAGCCGGCCAAAGAATCTTCGTACGAAGATTCTCGGGCACCCATGAGCGTCTTGTCATGAGATCATCCTTTCGACGGGCAAGTATACGGCGCTTTCCGCGGTCCTCACTTGCACGACTCGCCCCGTCCGTGCCAGCTTGATACCAGCCCGGCACAGTATTTCCGCCGAAGCTTTGTTTATTCTCGGCCCACATGGACGGCCTTTGCTTTTCTGCGTTCCGGTGAGGCCACCTTTCGAGGGGTGATTTATGACTGGAGAGAACTCTGCAACCAATGCCGCAGTCACCGTCGCGGCGTTTTCAGTTGAATATGCCATAGAAGGCAGGATCAGCATGGCTGGCGGGTTGTCGCGGGGCGGGGCTGCCGGCCTGTTGGTCCAACCGGTTGTCTGGGCGGTTACAGGAAATGGTCCTGACGCCGCCGATGCGTTCATCTACGGCGTTGGTGCCGCAGGGGCAATGGCAGGGTGGATTCTTGCTGTGCCTGCCACTGTGACTGGCATCATCAAGGCCGCCGTTGATGACTATGTTGGCGGCTTTGTGCAAGAGGCCAAGCAGGATGAGCCCGAAGCGGTGCGCGGTGGTATCTATGGAACCGATGATTATGGATTCTGGTCGGCCAACAACCACATCACTGCTATGACGATTGCCAGTTATGGCGGCGTCGCTTGGCAACACCGAAACGGAGCATATCTGTTCATCAAGGATGCCAGCGATACCTTGATCTGCGACTACCATCCGCGGTCGTATCAGCGGCTCTATCGTCCGGTTATACCGCTTCGGCGCAATGGCGACCGGGTCGCTTGGACCAGTGCCGACTTTTGAGGACGAAACAGCGCTTCCCTCCCCTCGCGTGATCTGACACGTTGCGGCTGAATGATCGGAAGGAAGGCGGCGCTGATGGCACAGATCTGTGTATTCGACGCGTATGGCACGCTGTTCGACGTGGCGGCGGCCGCACGCAACGCGGCAGAAGAACCGGGGCGTGATGCGCTCAAGGCTGTGTGGCCACAACTGGCAGAACACTGGCGGCTGAAGCAACTCCAATACACGTGGCTGCGCACCATCACTGTTGACTACACGCCCTTTTGGGAGGTCACCAAACACGGTCTGGATTGGGCGATGGAAAAGGTCGGGCTGACCGACGATCCCGAACTGCGCGAACGTCTTTTGGCGCTCTATTGGGAACTGGCGGCATACCGCGAGGTGCCGATGATGCTGGCGCGGCTCAAGGCAGCGGGCAAAACCTGCGCGATCCTGTCGAACGGCAGTGTCGACATGCTCGAAGGTGCGGTCGACAGCGCCGGGATCGGAGAATTTCTTGACGCCGTGCTGTCGGTTGAAGATGTGGGCATCTTCAAACCCTCATCCCGCGTCTATGACATGGTCGGCGCGCGGTTCGGCTGCACCAAGGAGGATGTGCTTTTCGTGTCCTCGAACGGCTGGGATATTGCTGGTGCCGCAGGCTATGGCTTTGAGACGGTTTGGGTCAATCGCGCGGGCGATCCGGTGGACCGCCTGCCGCATCGCCCTGCACATGTGCTCAAAGACCTGACCACGATCCCGGAGTTGGCGTGATGGCCAAGTTTACCACGTCAGATGGCCTGTCCCTGCACTATACCGATGAAGGCGACGGCCTGCCCCTGCTCTGCCTTGCCGGTCTCACCCGCGACGGGCGCGACTTCGAATTCGTGGCACCACATCTTGAAGGGGTGCGCCTGATCCGGCTGGATTATCGCGGGCGCGGCCAATCCGATTGGGGTGACCCGGCCACCTATCAGATCCCGGTTGAAGGCCGGGACGCGGTGGAGTTGCTCGATCACCTTGGGATCGACAAGGCGGCAGTTTTGGGAACGTCGCGCGGCGGGTTGATCGCGATGGTTCTCGCAGCGACGGTCAAGGATCGGCTGCTTGGCGTGGCGCTCAACGACATCGGACCAGACATCGCGCCCGAAGGACTTCAGGTGATCAAGGACTATATTGGCCGACCGCCTGTGCTGAAAACGCATGCCGAGATGGCAGAGGCCCGCGCGCGGGTGATGACCGCCTTCCAGAACGTGCCGCCCGAGCGCTGGCTGCGTGAGGCACAGATCCTGTTCAACGAAACCGACGACGGGCTTGAACTGACCTACGACCCCCGCCTGCGTGACGCGGTGCTGGAGGGCGGAGCGCAGCCAATGCCCGATCTCTGGCCGCTCTTCGATGCCCTGTCCGGCCTGCCGCTCGCGAGCATTAGGGCTGCAAATTCCAATCTGCTGTCACCCGAAACCTTTGCCGAGATGAAACGCCGCCGCCCTGACATGATCGCGGTCGAAGTCCCGGACCGGGGACACATTCCCTTTCTTGATGAACCCGAAAGCCTGAACGCGCTGCGGCGCTGGCTGGATATGCTGAGGTAACCCATGGACATTCAACGCATCGAGGCGGCAGCAAGCCGCCTGAAAGGTCACGCGCGGGTCACGCCGCTTTTGTCGTCACCGTTTCTTGACGAGATCGCCGGGCGGCGCGTCTTGGTCAAGGCGGAATGCCTGCAACATACCGGCAGCTTCAAATACCGCGGCGCGCGGTCGGCGGTATCCGCCCTCTCGGACGAGCAGCGCAAGAACGGGGTGATCGCCTATTCCTCGGGCAATCACGCACAGGGTGTAGCTTTGGCCGCTAGGCAATTCGGGGCCAGCGCTGTGATCATCATGCCCGCGGATGCGCCCAAGATGAAGATCGACAACACCCGCGCCCTTGGGGCCGAAGTGGTGCTGTACGACCGTGCAACAGAAGACCGGGACGCCATTGGAACAAAACTGTCGGACGAGCGCGGCCTGACCCTGATCCGCCCCTTCGACGAACCCGAAGTGATCGCAGGACAGGGCACGTGTGGGCTCGAAATCGCAGCACAAGCGGCGGAACTGGGCGTGACCGAGGCCGATGTGATTGTCTGCTGCGGCGGCGGTGGCCTGACATCCGGCATCGCTTTGGCGCTGGAGGCCCGCGCTCCGGGCATGCGGGTTCGCCCAGCGGAGCCAGAAGGCTTTGACGATGTGAGCCGCTCTTTGGCGTCAGGCCAGATCGAACGCAACACCGGCAGCGCGAGTGGCCTCTGCGATGCGATCGTGACACCGCAACCGGGGAACCTCACCTTCCCGATCATGCACCGGCTTTGCGGTCCGGGGATCGTCGTATCCGATGACGAGGCACAGCGTGCCATGGCGCAGGCTTTTGCGCGGTTGAAGCTTGTCGCCGAACCCGGTGGCGCAGTGGCTCTTGCGGCAGCGCTTTATCACGGTGACCAGATCGACGGCGACACGGTGATCTGCACCATCTCCGGTGGCAATGTGGACCGCGCGGTGTTCCTGCATGCGCTTGAACAGTTCGGCGAAGGATAAACCCCGGGCCATGCTGATTGCTGATCTTGACGATATCCGCCTGCACTACCGCATCGACGGCGATCCCGACGGCGCGCCGGTTGTCTTTTCCAACTCCCTTGGCACCGATTTGCGCCTCTGGGACAAAGTGATCGCGCGCCTGCCGCAAACCGGGTTGAAATACATCCGCTGCGACACGCGCGGACACGGGTTGTCGGAGTGCACGCCACCGCCCTACGGGATGGGCACATTGGTGCGCGATGTCGAGCGGTTGATGGACCATCTCGACGTCAAGGATGCCGTCTTCGTCGGCCTCTCCATAGGTGGGATGACCGCGCAAGGGCTGGCGGCCAAGCGGCTGGACCTTGTCCGCGCGCTTGTGCTGTCGAACACCGCCGCACGAATTGCCACGCGCGAGATCTGGACCCAACGCATCGCCGATGTCGAAGCGGGCGGGGTCGAGGCGCTGGCGGATGCCACCATGATCCGCTAGTTCACACCCGCCTTTCGCGCCTCGGACGAGTTCCGCATCTGGCGCAACATGATGGTGCGCACGCCAGCAGACGGTTATATCGGCTGCTCCCATGCCATCGCGGGCACAGACTTCTACACGACCACCGCGTCATTGCGACTGCCGACACTGGGGATCGCGGGCAGCGAGGACGGATCGACACCCGCCGATCTGGTGCGCGAAACCACCGCTCTGGTGCCGGGATCGCAGTTCCATCTTATCCGTAAGGCAGGCCATTTGCCCTGCGTTGAAGCCCCTGACGAATACGCCCGCGTGCTGAGCGCGTTTATTGCCGCACAGGCGCATTGACTGGCGAACTGTCAAGTGTAGTTTACACATCGAGGGCACATCTGCCTGATCCCGAAAGCTCTGCGCATGCGCCTGCCCGTCGTCTTTATCCTGCTGACCGTGATGATCGACGCGATGGGGGTTGGGCTGATCATTCCCGTGATGCCCGACCTGATCCGCGAGGTCACAGGCGGCGATCTGGCCAATGCGGCGCTTTGGGGCGGTGTGCTGACAACCGTGTTCGCCGTGATGCAGTTCCTCTTTGGTCCGGTGATCGGCAACCTGTCGGATCGTTTTGGCAGACGGCCGGTGCTGCTCATCTCGCTTGTTGTGATGGCGGCGGATTACGTGGTCATGGCCGTGGCAGGCACCATTTGGCTCTTGCTGCTGGGTCGGATCGTCGGGGGCATCACCTCGGCCACCCAGGCCACCGCGTCGGCCTATATGGCCGACATTTCGGACCCCGACAAAAAGGCGCAGAACTTTGGCCTCGTGGGCGCAGCGTTCGGGTTGGGATTTGTGATTGGCCCGCTTTTGGGTGGGCTGCTGGGCGAATGGGGCACCCGCGCACCCTTCTGGGCGGCCGCGGCGCTCGCGGGCGCAAATGCCGTGCTGGGCTACTTCGTCCTGCAGGAAACCGTGACCGACGCGATCCGACGCCCCTTCGAATGGCGCCGCGCCAATCCGTTCGGGGCCTTCAAATCGCTGGGCGAGTTGCCGGGTCTTGGTCGGCTCTTCGCGGTGTTCTTCCTCTACCAGGTGGCGTTCTTCGTCTATCCGGCGGTCTGGGCGTATTACGGACAGGCGCGCTTTGGCTGGAACGCAGGCATGATCGGCCTGTCGCTGGGTCTTTTCGGGATCATGATGGCAGTGGTGCAAGGCGGGCTGATCCGCCTGATCCTCGCCCGCTTGGGCGAACGCGGCACGGTGATCTACGGTCTTGTCTTCGATGTCTTCGCGTTCGGCGCACTGGCTTTTGTCACATCGGGCACCATGGCACTGATCCTGACACCGCTGGCTGCCCTTGGCGCGGTCATAACCCCCGCCTTGCAAGGCATCATGTCCAAGGCGGTCGGCGCGAAGCGGCAAGGTGAATTGCAAGGCGCCCTCACCTCGATCGGGGCAATTGCGATGATTGTCTCACCGATGGTGATGACCGGCGTCTTTGCGCAATACACCCGCGCGGAAGCTGAGATCTTCTTCCCCGGCGCGCCGTTCCTGTTGTCGCTGGCGTTGATCTTTGTGGCCCTCGTCGTGTTTCTCGCCCCGCGCCGCAGCCCTGTCGCGGCGTGACCTGCAGAGGTCGACTTCCCGCTTGCGCTTGTTCCGTGTGACCCTCAGGTTGGCCCCAACACAAGGGAGACCCCATGACCCGCATCAAAGCCGCTGTCTGCACCGAATTCGGCCAACCGCTCCAGCTGGAAGAGCTGGAATTGCGTGCGCCTGAGGCAGGCGAGATCGAAGTCACACTCGAAGCGGTGGCGATCTGCCATTCCGACATCCACTATGCCGAAGGCGCATGGGGCGGAGACCTGCCTGCGGTGTACGGCCACGAAGCGGCAGGGCGGATTTCAGCCGTGGGTGCATCCGTCAGGGACCTGACGGTCGGGCAGCGCGTCGTGGTGACTTTGATCCGCTCCTGCGGCAGTTGCGCGAATTGCGCCAGCGGGAAGCCTACGATCTGCGAGGCCCCAGATACGGGCGCGTCCCCGATCACCCGCCCTGATGGCACACCGGTCAAGAAAGCGATGGATTGCGGCGCCTTTGCCGAGCGGGTCGTTGTACATCACAGCCAGGTTGTCCCCCTGCCCGACGACATGCCACCCGAAGCCGTCGCGCTGATGGCCTGCGGCGTCATCACTGGCGTTGGTGCCATCGTGAATGCGGGCAAACTGCGCGCGGGTGAAGACGTGGTGGTGATTGGTGCGGGCGGCGTGGGTCTCAACGCCATTCAGGGCGCACGGATCGCCGGGGCACGGCGCATCGTCGCCGTGGACATGACCGAGGATAAGCTGGAAACAGCAAAAGCCTTTGGCGCAACCGACGGCGTCCTTGCCACACACAAGGCCCCGTGGAAAGCGGTTCAGAGAATCCTCGGACGCGGCGCAGATCTGGTCGCAGTCACAGTGGGCGCGATCCCGGCTTACAACGACGCGCCGCGCTATCTGGGCTGGGGCGGCCGCATGGTGATGATCGGGATGCCCCATTCCGGTGCCATGGCGGAATACGAGCCGGTTGTGCTGGCCTATATGGCGCAGGGCATGATCGGCTCCAAGATGGGCGACGTGGTGATCCGCCGCGACATCCCGTGGCTGGCCGACCTTTACCGCCAGGGCCGTCTGAGGCTGGACGAGCTGGTGTCCGGCCGCTGGTCCCTTGACCAGATCAACGAAGCCATCGCCGACACCAAGGCCGGCGGGGCCAAGCGCAACGTGATCCTATTTTGACCGACCTCCGCCAAACACGCGTTTCCGTGGACGGAAACGCGAGGATGCGTCGACGCATCCTCGGCCCACAGGAAAGGGACAGCACATGAAACTGCACGCGCTCGATGTGATCACCACCGCACCCCCTGCTCCGGGCTGGGGCGGGCGGTACTGGACGCTCGTCAAGGTGACCACCGACACCGGCATCACCGGCTGGGGCGAATGCTACGCCTCCAGCGTCGGCCCTGACGCGATGAAAGCGGTGATCGAGGACGTGTTCGACCGGCACATGTGCGGCGAGTCCCCCGAGAACATCGAACTGATGTTCCGTCGCGCCTATGCCTCGGGCTTTACCCAGCGCCCCGACCTGACCGTCATGGGCGCGTTCTCGGGTCTGGAGATCGCCTGCTGGGACATCCTCGGCAAGGCGCGCGGACGTCCCGTCTGGGCACTTCTGGGGGGGCAGATGACGCCAAAGGTCCGCGCCTACACCTATCTCTACCCCCTGCCCCATCACGACATCGATGGGTTCTGGACCAACCCTGACGCACAGGCCGAGGCTGCGGCGCATTATCTGAAACTGGGCTTTACCGCGCTGAAATTCGACCCCGCCGGTCCCTACACGATCCGGGGCGGCCACCAACCTGCGCTGACGGACATTTCGCTGTCCGTCGAGATGTGCAAGGCGATCCGCTCCGCCGTCGGTGACAAGGCCGATCTTCTGTTCGGCACCCACGGCCAGTTCACCACCTCTGGGGCGATCCGTCTGGGACAGGCAATCGAACCGTATCTGCCGCTTTGGTACGAAGAGCCGATCCCGCCCGACAACCTGCTCGAATTCGCCGAAGTCGCCCGCGCCGTGCGCATCCCCATCGCGACCGGCGAACGCCTGACCACGAAGGCCGAGTTCGCCACACTTCTGCGCACGGGGGGCGCCAAAATCCTGCAACCCGCCCTGGGTCGCGCAGGTGGCATTTGGGAGATGAAAAAGCTGTCTGGCATGGCGGAAGCGTTCAACGCGGAAATGGCACCGCATCTCTACGCAGGCCCCGTCGAATGGGCGGCGAACGTGCATCTGTGCACATCCATTCCCAATGTCCTTTTGGCAGAAAGCATCGAAACCCCGTTCCACGCTGCCCTGATCCGCAACACGATCCGGGTCGAGGACGGGTTCATCACAGCTCCTGACACCCCCGGTCTGGGCATCGACGTGGACGAAGATCTCGCCCGCGCGCATCCTTTCACCGGAACCGGCCTGCACCTGCAAATGCAAGAGGCACCGTGTGACTACAAGAATGGCAACGCCTTCACCGGCGGCGCTCCGACAAGATCCGAGGCTTAAAGGCCGCGATAAATCTTTGAAACCTGCCTCCCTTCGGTGTTAAAAGCGCGGGGATTGCTGGGGGTTATCCGATGAACGAGACGAGTGTCGCGCCCGATGCCGCGCAGGACATGGCCGAAAGTGCCGAAAAGGCAGCCGCCTATCTCAAGACGCTTGCGCATGAAGGCCGGCTGATGATCCTCTGCCACCTCGGCGTGGGCGAGAAGTCCGTCGGCGAATTGGAAGCCCTGCTCAATATCCGGCAAGCCGCGGTCAGCCAGATGCTCGCGCGTCTGCGCGACGAAAAGCTGGTCAAGACCCGACGCGATGGCAAGACCATCTACTACAGCCTGAACGACGAAAACACCGCGCGTCTGATCGCGCATCTGCATGGGATGTTCTGCGGATCGTGACGCGCCCTGACACTGCCTTTTCCGGCCCCGAGCTATGCGCGAAATCCGCGCGTGATGTCATCACTCTTCTCCGCAAGGGAGAGGTGACAACAGAGGATCTGATCACCGCCAGCCTGTCACGCATGGATCAGGTGGAACCTGCGGTGAACGCTGTGGTCACCCGCTGCCCTGACCGGGCACGTGCGGCGACTGTCTCCAAAGACAGCGCTTTGGGCGGGCTTCCCATCGGGATCAAGGATCTCAACGCGGTCGAAGGTGTCCGCACCACCTTTGGCACCAAAGGCATGGCCGATCACGTGCCCGGCGCATCCGACCCGCTTGTCCTGCGGCTGGAACAGCGCGGCGGCGTCGTACTAGGCAAGACCAACACGCCCGAATTGGGCGCTGGGGCCAACACCTTCAACGCGGTCTTCGGTGCCACCCGCAACCCATGGGACACGCGGATGAATGCCGCCGGCTCATCGGGTGGTGCGGCTGTGTCGCTGGCAACCGGAGAACTCTGGCTCAGCCACGGATCGGATTTCGGCGGCAGCCTGCGCAGCCCAGCGAATTACTGCGGCATCGTAGGCCTGCGCCCCTCGCCCGGTATCGCTGGCGGCAGCTCGGCACATCTGGGCTTCACCAATGGCGGTGTCGATGGACCCATGGCACGGGACGTTCTCGACTGTGCGCTCTTTCTCGACGCGATGGCGGGCTACGATCCTGTCTGGCCGATTTCCTTCCCGGCTCCCGAAACCTCCTATCTTGAGACCGCGGGCCGCGACGCTGGCAAAATCCGCATCGCCTACACGCCCGACCTCAATGGCTTTGCCGCCGTCACCTCAGAAATTGACAGTGTTCTGCGGGGCGCTCTGGAAAACCTGAAACTGCCCTCGATCACGGTCGAAGAAACCTGCCCCGACCTGCCGCGACTGGACGAGACTTTCCGCGCCCTGCGCTGCCTGTCCTTCCTCGGCAGCTATCAGGTGACGCCGGAAAGCGTCACCATGCACTACAAGGATACCATCAAGGGCAACCTGAAAGACGCCCGCGCGATGACCTTTGACGATTATGTCCAGGCGGAACGCGACCGCGCCGCGATCTACAACACGATGGCGGGCTTCTTCAAAACACATGACGTGCTGGCCTGCCCGGTCAATGGCCTTGCCCCTCTGCCGGTCGAAATCGAATACCCGACCGAGGTCGCGGGCCGTCCGATGCGCGACTATATCGACTGGTTGCAATTCGCGTTTCTTGCAACGGTGGCGGGCCTTCCCGCGCTATCCCTACCTGTTGGCTTCACGCCCTCAGGCATGCCCGTCGGACTTCAGTTGATCGGTCCTCCACGTGGCGAAGCTCGGCTCTTGCAGGTGGCGCATACTTTGGAACAGGCGCTGAACCTGCCCGTGACACTGATCGACCCGATCGTCCGCTAACGCCTTAAACGATAGGTCAGCGCAGCATGGAACCTGACGCAGCGCTGCGTCGGGAAATGCCCTGTCCTGCTGGACCAGAACGGCGCGGTTGCCCTCGAAACTCAGGTCACCCAAGTTCGACAAAATCCGCCGAAATTCGCCTGAATTGAGGGTGGCTGGCTGAGTTATTTCAATGATTTAGCGGTTGTGTTCGGGCAAATTTCTG
>NZ_JAEPMO010000158.1 GCF_017643905.1 Marivita sp. | reverse complement strand
TCGGGTTCTGGGGTAAGCGCGGTATAACACTTTCGTAACGCTTTCGTAACGTCAACGTGAACGGTGCAAAACTTGTTTTCCGGAGGCATCATTCGACCCCGATTACATCCGGTGTCTGCCATCCCAGATGCTGTCCGCCGTCGACGCACAACAACTGTCCCGTGACCCCCGGCGCGTCGAGAAAGTAGCCCAAGGCACCTGTGATGTCGGATGTGTTCGAGCCACGTTGCAGCACCGTTGCGGCACGCTGCTTGGCGAAATGCGCCTCGCTCTGGCGACCGCCCCGCAAGGTTGGGCCGGGACCGATCGCATTGACGCGGCAGGCGGGCGCGAGGGCCTGCGCAGCGGTCTGGGTGAAGGCCCACAGTCCCATCTTGGCAATCGTGTAGGTCATGAACTCCGGCGTCAGCTTGCGCACCCGCTGGTCGATCATGTTGATGACCAGACCGGGTGCAACCGGTTCGTTCATGTCGTCGATCTCGGGGGTGGGCAGTTGCGCTGCGAAATGCTGGGTCAGCACGAAGGGTGCGCGCAGATTGCTTTCCAGATGCCGGTCCCAACTGTCGCGGGTTGCCGTTTCGATATTGTCATATTCGAAGATCGAGGCGTTGTTGATGAGAACTGTCAACGGCCCGCCGATGCCCGCAATCGCGGCGTCGGTCAGAGCTTGTGTCTCGTCCTCGTTCAACAGATCGGCTTCTACGGTGCAGGCCTGCTGACCCTTGGCGCGGATCAGTTCGGCCACCTCTTCGGCTTCATCGGCAGAACTGGCGTAGTGCACGGCAACATCAAAGCCGCGATCCGCAAGGTAGAGCGCCATCGCGCGCCCCAGCCGTTTTCCTGCGCCTGTGATCAATGCTTTGCTCATGAGGTCTGCCCTTTGCGCTTACATGATGACAAGCGCAATGTAGCCCAGATAAAGCGCCGACAAGACCACACCCCAGAGGCGCGTCAGGTCTTTGGCAAGGAACACCAGCGGAAAGATCAGGATCGATGCACCCAGCATGACCCACAGGTCAAAGCGCAAGAATTCGGGATCGACCGGGATCGGAGCGATCAGGGAGGCGACACCGATGATGGCCAGCAGGTTGAACATGTTCGACCCGATCACGTTGCCCAGCGCCACATCCGCCTGACGCCGCAGCGCCGCCATGACGGTGGTTGCCAACTCTGGCAGCGAGGTGCCCAAGGCGACCAGGGTCAGTCCAATGACCGTGTCACTGACACCGAAGATCGTCGCGATCTCAACCGCGCTGTCGACAAGCAGGTCTGCGCCCAACGGAAGCCCCACGAGGCCAAGGGCGAGGTAGAGGATGATCTTCCACCACGGCATGTCCGGGTCAGCGCCTTCGGGTTCTTCTTCATCGTCCGCTTCTTGACCTGCGCGTCTGTGGGCCAGCGCTTCGCGCACGGAGTCACCCAGGATCACCGCAAGGACGACCAGAAGGACAATCCCGGCAATCCAGTCGAATACACCGCGGAACGCCAGAGCAATGAACAGCACGGACGAGGCCAGCATGATCACATAGCTTTTGCGCGTGTCGCATTCGCTGGTGTGCATCACAGCCAGCAAGGCAGGGATACCCAGAACCAACAGGACGTTGGCAGTATTCGAGCCCACCACATTGCCAAGCGCGATGCCCGGCACGTTTTCCATTGCCGCCTTGATCGAGATGAGCAGTTCGGGCGCGGAGGTGCCAAAGGCAACGACGGTCAGGCTGACGATTAGCGCGGGGATACCGATGCGCAATGACAGGTTGACCGCACCCTTGACCAGCGCGTCGCCTGCCAACAGCAGGATCACCAGACCGATGACGACACCCCCCCAGATCATCGCCATGTCAGCTTGCCTTTCCGGTACAGGGGCACGGGCCTTTGCCGATGCGATAACGTCCGCATTTGCGGCACTTGGCGCTGGCCAGACGTTTTGCGCCAGGGATGCGCAGCTTGCCGAACATGGCCAGCACGGCGATGAAAACGAGGAACAGTAGAACGATCTTGCTGATCACGTCAGAGCCCGTAGCGCGCGAACTCAGCGCGTTCTTCGATGGCACCAAGCGCGTCGTCGGTGAGTTTCGCGCCGAAACGGCTGAGGAAGGGGCGGCGTTGTTCGTAGCGACGGAATTTCACCTTGTCGCCGAAACGCTCTTTCATCGCCGGAACAAGATGCCCGATGTGATCCGCCAGACCGACATCGACAGCGCCCTGCCCCACCCAAATCTCGCCCGTGAAAAGATCCGGGTTGTCCGCAAGTTTTGCACCCCGGCCGGTCTTCACCTGATTGATGAAGGTTTCGTGCAACTGGCCCAGCAACTTGTTCAGGCGCGCAACGTCTTCTTCACTCTCGGGGCGGAACGGGTCGAGCATGGATTTGGATTTGCCCGCCGTGTAAACGCGGCGCTCAATACCCTGCCGTTGCAGGAACACATGCGCACCGAACCCGGCAGAGATGACACCGATGGAGCCAAGGATGGAGGCCGGATCGGCGTAGATTTCATCGGCGGCGCTGGCGATCCAGTAGCCGCCCGACGCAGCAACATCTTCGACAAAGGCATAGACCGGGGTTTCGGTTTCGTCAGCCAAACGTCGAATGCGTGCGCCGATCAGAGAGCTTTGCACAGGCGATCCGCCCGGCGAATTGATCTCGAGCGCGACCGCGGCGGGCTTGCCCTTGCGAAACGCCTTTTCGAGAAGAGTCCGAAGGCTTGCGTCGCTCAGGGTCCCACGTGACCCCGCAGCAATCGTACCTTGCATCCGAACGACAGCGACTGTGGGGTCGGATTTCACAAATGGAATAAAGCGCTTCATACCGGCCCATGTAGAATGCAGGTGAGGGGCATACAAGGCATGGCACGAAATATGGCCACCCTGTGGGGCGATGGTCGCAGGGCAGAACGGCATCCTTTATGACCTATTGTTTAGCGCGCGAAACATTGGGGCCACATCGGCCCTATTAACCCTTTGTTAACCTTTGGCGAATTTTCGGATTTCGGATTCCGGGCAAGTCCCAAGCCGAGACCGCCAATCAATTTATCGTTTTGTGGCCGGACTGATAAATTCTATGAAAGACCATGACCTTCGATCAGATCCGAACTTTCCTTTGGGTGGCGCGACTTGGCGGCTTTCGCAAAGCCGCCGACAAGTTGCATTTGTCCCAGCCTGCCGTATCGACGCGCATCTCCAATCTCGAACAGGAACTCAAGGTTCCGCTGTTCGAACGCGGCCCCGGTGATCTGATCCTGACCAAGCATGGCACGCTGTTGCTGTCCTATGCAGAACAGATGCTGTTCGTGGAGGAAGAGATCAAACAGCGGGTCGCCAATCCGTCTGAGACCGAAGGGCTGTTTCGCGTCGGGGCGTCCGAGACCATCGCGCAGGCGTGGTTGCCGGAGTTCCTCAAGACCTTCAGCGAGCACTATCCACGGGTGAACGTCGATCTGACCGTTGACATCTCGTTGAACCTGCGGTCCGCGCTGCTGGAACGGAGCCTTGATCTGGCGCTGCTGATGGGACCGATCTCCGAGTTTTCGGTTGAGAATGTGCCGCTCCCAACCTTCGATCTGCACTGGTATCGGTCAACGGCGAACCCGCAGACCGACCTGAGCAAGATCCCGGTCATTTCCTATGCGAGCAAAACACGGCCCTACCGGGAATTGATGTCCGAATTGTCGCGCCGGGTGGGGCCGAAGCTGCGGATTTACACCTCGGCGTCGCTGTCCGCGAGTCTCAAGATGATTGCGGCGGGAATCGCTGTTGGTCCCTACCCGCGGGCACTTGCGGATGATTTTCTGAAGTCCGGGCAGATCGTCGAATTCGATCCGGGTTTCCACCCTCAGCCCTTGGCATTCACCGCATCGTACTTATCCGAGCCTCGAAGCTTTCTTGTTGAAAGAAGTGCGGAATTTGCCCGCGAGGTGGCGATTGAGTGGGACAGAACGCACCCCAAGTAGATCAATTATCTTTATCAATCTTGATACAAAATGATAATTTGCATGAAAACGGAGCGCCGTGTGATGCTTAGCCAATCACATGAAGGATCGCTCCATGGCAGAAAAGCTCGTTTCGCATTCCAGTCTGATCGGCGCATCGCCCGCAGAGGTTCGGGGCGCGATCCGTCGCGGATCGTATGACGGGCACACGGCAGGTCTGGCCGCGGGTTATCTGCAATGCAACCTTGCCATATTGCCGGAACGCTATGCGCTGGATTTCCTGCGCTTTTGCCAGCGCAATCCCAAGCCCTGCCCGGTTGTGGGTGTCGGCGACACCGGTGATCCGATGCTGCGCACCTTGGGCCATGACATCGACATCCGCACCGATGTGTCCAAGTACCGGGTGTTCCGCGATGGGGCCTTCAGCGAGGAAGTCACCGATATCAGCGATGTGTGGGCCGACGACCTTGTGACCGTCGCGCTTGGCTGTTCGTTTACGTTCGAGAACGCGCTGATGCGAAATGACATCCCGGTGCGCCATATCGAGAGTGGTCGCAACGTGCCGATGTTCCGAACCAGCATCGACCTTGTTCCCGCCGGTCCGTTTGGCGGCCAGATGGTGGTAACGATGCGTCCGATCCCCGAACATCAGGTCGAGCAGACCCGCACGATCTGTGCCCGGTATCCACAGGCGCATGGCGCGCCGATTGCCAATGGCGATCCTGCGCATATCGGCATCGACGACCTGTCGCAGCCCGATTGGGGGGACGCGGTCGAGATCCATGATGGCGAGGTGCCGGTCTACTGGGCCTGCGGCGTGACCCCGCAAAATGTTCTACTGGCGGCAGGTCTGCCGCTCTGCATCACGCATTCACCGGGACACATGTTGATCGCAGATGTGGCCGAAGATGCCGAAACACCGATCCTGAAAAACACATAAAACCGATCCAACAAGGAGACCTTTCCAATGAAAAAATCGCTCGCTCTGTTGATGGCAAGCACCGTGTGTGCCACGCCCGTCTTTGCCGAAACCCTGTCCGTTGTCGGAAGCTGGTCCAGCCTGCCGCTGCACAACCAGTACGAAGCCCCGTTCTGGAGCGAAACGCTGCCTGCGGCGTCTGGCGGCGATCTGACCGTTGAGTTGACCACGCACAACCAGATGAGCCTTGGACTGGCCGACATCTACCCGCTTCTTGGTCAGGGGGTCTATGACGTGGCGATGACCGTGGCGGATTATGCGGTGGCCGACGCGCCCGAACTGGAAGGGCTGGATGTGCCGCTGATCGCGCTGACCGCCGACGAGGCCCGTGCCATGGTTGATGCGGCGCGCCCGATGGTCGAAGACATCTACAACGCGCGCTTCAACAGCCATGTGCTGGCAATTTCGCCCTACCCGCCGCAGGTCGTGTTCTGCAATCACGAGATTTCCAACCTTGCCGATCTGGAAGGTCTGAAAGTGCGTGCCTCGGGCCGGATGACCGCCAAGCTGCTTGAGGCTCTGGGAGCCGAGGGCGTGAACGTGTCCTTCGCGGAAGTGCCGGGCGCGTTGCAGAATGGCGTGGTTGATTGTGCCGTCACCGGTGCCGGGTCGGGATACAGCGCGGGCTGGTGGGAAGTATCGACGCATCTGCTGCCGATCCCGCTTGGCGGCTGGGATTCGGTTGTGACCGCGATCAACATGGACAAGTGGTACCGCCTGTCAGACGATCAGAAGGCGCTGATCGAAAGCGAAATCAAGACCGGTTTTGAAGACCCGGCATGGGCGAGCGCGCAGGATGCCTTGGTCAATGACATCGCCTGCCTGACCGGCAATGGCGACTGCCCGTCGGGTGACGCGCGGTCGATGACATTGGTCGAGGTGAGCGATGCCGATTTCGAACGCGCGCGGGATATTCTGACCAGCGAAGTGCTGCCCGAATGGGCGGAGCGTGCTGGCAGCGACTGGGCAGCGCGTTGGAACGACAGCGTCGGCAAAGTTGTCGGTGTGACGATCAACTGATCTTGCTTTGAAGCCATCAGGAGGCGTGCCGGACATGGAACTTGAGATGATCGACAGATTGCGGCGGATCAACCGAGGCGTTGCGCTTGTGGTGGGTCTGGGCCTGCTGATCTGCGCGGGGTTTGTGCTGCTCGACATCGTCATGCGCCAGATCGGCACGTCGCTTGGCGGCACCGAAGAGATCGCGGGCTACGCAATGGCGCTCGCGACCTCGTGGGGCATGTCCTTTACGCTTCTGGAGTTGGGGCATGTCCGCATTGACCTGCTGCGCAGTCGCGCGGGGTCGTTTGTCCGGGCATTGTTCGATGTATTTTCAATGGTGGTGATGTCGGGTGTGATCATCACCATTGCGATCAAGTCATGGCCTGTGCTGGAACGTTCATTGGTCAACGGATCGCGGGCGAATACACCGCTTGAGACTCCGCTTGCCTGGGTGCAGGCACCGTGGTTTGCCGGGTGGGTGTGGTTTGCGGTGATGTCGACGTTGGTCACACTTGCCGCGCTGAGCCTGCTGCTCAAACGCCGCCACGAAGAGACCGAGAGCTTTGTCGGGGCCTTCGCGGAACAGGACAGCCTGCAATGATCTTCTATGTCTCAGTTGGTCTTCTGGGCCTGTTGTCCCTGTCGATTCCCGTCGGGATTGTGCTTTTCCTGCTCGGTTTCGGAATCGACACGTTCTTTTCCAGCTTCCCGCTGACCCGAGGTCTGGGGAACATGGTGTGGTCGGCCTCGAACTCGGCCACGCTGATCGCCATTCCGTTCTTTGTGCTGCTGGGTGAGATCCTTGTCCGCAGCGGTGTCGCGACACGCACTTACGCCGCGCTGGATCGCTGGGTGTCATGGCTGCCGGGTGGACTGGTACATGCCAATATTGCCACGGCGACGATGTTTTCGGCCACGTCGGGGTCGTCGGTGGCCACGGCAGCAACAGTCGCCACGGTTGCGATGCCGCAGGCCGAAAAGCTCGGCTATGATCCCAAGCTCTTTTCCGGCGCGATTGCAGCGGGTGGGACATTGGGCATCATGATCCCGCCGTCGATCAACCTGATCGTCTACGGGTTCCTGACCCAATCCTCGATCCCGCAACTGTTTCTGGCCGGGCTGATCCCCGGTCTGGCTCTGGCGGTGGCGTTCATGGCGGTCACTGCGGTGATCTGCCTGATCCGTCCAAACCTTGGCGGTGTGCGCCGCACGTTTCCGTTTCCGCAGATGCTGCGGGCGTTGATCGACCTGATCCCGATCCTGATCCTGTTCGGCCTGATCGTCGGCTCGATCTATCGCGGCTGGGCCACCCCAACCGAGGCGGCTGCTGTTGGTGTCGCCGGGGCGCTGGTCATTGCACTGGTGTTTGGCGGCGTGTCCTGGGGGATGCTGACCGAGAGCCTGATGGGTACGGTCAAGATCACCTCGATGATCATGCTGATCGTCATCGGCGCCTCGTTTCTCAACTTCACGCTGGCCTCGGCGGGCTTGGGCCGCGAGCTGACCGAGTTCATGACTGGGCTGGGTCTGACACCACTCAAGACAATCCTTGTGGTGGTGGTGCTTTACATCGTGCTTGGGTTCTTCATTGAAACGCTGTCGCTGATGGTGGTGACGATCCCGATCATCGTGCCGCTGGTGATCGCGCAGGGCTATGACGTGATCTGGTTCGGCATCCTGATGATCGTGCTGATCGAAATGGCGTTGATCACACCGCCGGTCGGGTTGAACCTCTACGTGGTTCAAGGCGCGCGGAAATCTGGATCTTTGAACGAAGTGATGCTGGGGGCGTTGCCCTACTGCCTGACCATGTTGGCAATGGCGTTCCTGTTGATCGCGTTCCCGAGTATCGCGCTCTTCCTGCCCAACGCGCTGCAATAGACGCCAACCCTACCCGCTGACTGCCTGAAAGAGGTCCACAATGGAGCCTTGGTTCAAACCTGTTGCCGATCATGCTGTGCTGGTCTGCTTTTCCGAAACCCATGACGAGGCCGCCCATATGCAGGTCTTGGCGCTCGACAAGGCGATTGCCGCAAACCCGCCTGTTGGCATGATCGAAATCGTTCCGGCGCTTGTGAACCTGCTGGTGCGGTTCGATGTGGCCGTCACCGAACATGTTTCAGTCGAAGCCCATCTGCGGGAATTGCTCGACCATCTGAAAGTGGAAAAGAACGTGGGACAGGTGCGGCACGTACAAGTGTGCTACGACGCGCCTTTCGCGCCGGATCTGCAGGCGGTTGCAGAGGCAACGGGATTGCCCCCGGATGCGGTGATCGCCGCACATCTGGCGGGGCGGTATGATGTTCTGATGTACGGGTTTTCGCCAGGCTACGCCTACCTGTCCGGCATTCCAGACGAGATCCAAATCCCCCGCAAACCGACACCGGTGCGTGACGTACCGGCGGGCAGCGTGATCATCGCGGGGCCGCAATGCCTTGTGACCACGCTGACCATGCCGACGGGCTGGTCGATCATCGGGCGGTCGCCGACGCCGATCCTAACCGGCGACCCCGCGCACCCGTTCCTCTTTGATGTCGGAGATCGGGTGGTGTTCGAACAGATCGACCGCGCGGAGTTCGAGGTTTTGCAGAAGGACGTGGCCCATGTCTGATGCGACGTTCACGGTGAGTTTCGCTGGGCCTTTGGTGACGGTGCAGGATGCCGGGCGTCCGGGACATATGCGATATGGCGTCAGCGCCTCGGGGCCGATGGATCAGCTCGCCTTTGATGCCGCACATGCAGCGTTGGGCAATCCAGCGGGTGCGACAGCGATCGAGGTTTCGCTTGGGGGACTGGCGCTGCACTGCGCCTCTGGAACGGTAACGCTTGCGGTGACGGGCGGAGATTTCGTGGTCGAGCATCGCGGACAGAAGCATGGATCGTGGACCGTGCTGACCGTTGAAAAAGGTGATCGGATCACCATTCGCGGCGGGAAAACTGGTAGTTGGGCGTATCTGGCTTTTGCAGGGTCCATCGCGTCCTCTGAATGGCTGGGAAGCACGGCGACGCATGCCACGTCTGGTTTCGGCGGGGGGACGCTGCAGGCTGGGCAGACGTTTGGGATCACTGGCGCGGCTGTGCGCGAAGAGCGGACGGGCGATATTGCGCCGCCCGATTTTCTGCCGGACGGACCACTGCGGGTGGTGACCGGACCGCAGGACCAGCACTTCACCAGCGACGCGCTGGAGCGGATTCTGTCGGATCGGTTTGCGGTGACCGATGCCTATGACCGGATGGGGATGCGGTTGCGAGGACCTGAACTGGCTCTTTCAGGGGCGTTGTCGATCCCGTCCGAGCCGATTGTCCGGGGATCGGTCCAAGTGTCCGGGGATGGAGTGCCGACGGTGCTTTTGGCGGATCATCAGACCACGGGCGGGTATCCCAAGATCGCGACGGTGATCGCGCCGGATGCCGACCGATTGGTGCAGTTGCGCTCGGGCGACGCGGTGCGTTTTGGGGCGGTGTCAGCGGCAGAG
>NZ_JAEPMO010000038.1 GCF_017643905.1 Marivita sp. | reverse complement strand
TATCGAAGCGGCAAAGTTGCGCGGCGAAGGTTTGGGTTATCTGATCTTCAAGGAAATCCTGCCGAATGCGACCGCGCCATTGCTCGCCGAATTCGGACTGCGGTTCTGCTTTGTGTTCCTGACCATCGCGTCGCTGTCCTTCCTTGGGGTTGGCATTCAGCCGCCGCTGGCGGATTGGGGCACGATGGTGCGCGACTCGGCGCAGTTCATCAACTTCGCGGCGTTCTCGCCGCTGACCGCTGCGCTGCCACTGCTGGCGGCCGGGGCCATCGCGTTGCTGACGGTGGGTGTCAACTTCGTAGTGGACTGGATGCTGCACAGAAGCTCGGGGTTGAAGGAATGAACGCTCTTGTTGAAATCCGGGATATCTGGATCGAAGGACGGAGCGACGAGGTTTGGTCCCCGATCATCAATGGCGCCAGTCTGTCTTTGAACAAGGGTGAGGTTCTGGGCTTGATCGGTGAATCCGGTGCCGGGAAATCGACGCTAGGCCTAGCCGCGATGGGGTTCACGCGCGACGGCGTGCGGATCTCCAAAGGGTCGGTCATGTTCGACGGGATCGACCTGATTTCCGCGTCTGCGGCCAAAAAGCGGGAGCTGCTGGGAAAGCGCATCGCCTATGTCGCGCAATCCGCTGCCGCCAGTTTCAACCCGGCGCACAAATTGATCGACCAGCACACCGAAGGCCCGGTGCAGCATGGGGTCATGTCCCGCGCCGAAAGCGTGAAGGACGGGATCGAACTTTATCGCCGCTTGCGCCTGCCAAACCCGGATCAGATCGGGTTCCGCTATCCGCACCAGGTGTCCGGTGGTCAGCTTCAGCGGGCGATGACGGCGATGGCGATGTCCTGCCGTCCTGACCTGATTATCTTTGACGAACCGACGACCGCCTTGGACGTGACGACGCAGATCGAAGTGCTGGCGTCGATCCGCGATATCGTCGAGCAGTTCGACACAGCGGCGATCTATATCACGCATGACCTTGCCGTGGTCGCGCAGATGGCGGATCGGATCAAGGTTCTGCTCAAGGGGGACGAAGTCGAAGAGTCCGACACCCGCACGATGTTGGCCCAGCCGAAGGAAGACTACACGAAAAGCCTTTGGGCTGTCCGCGCGTTCGAGCGTCCGCAAAAACCAGCGGTTCACACCAGTGCCACGCCTGTGGTGTCTGTTCAGAACGTATCCGCCGCCTATGGCAAGGTTCCGGTGCTGCACAATGTCAGCTTTGACATCCACGAAGGTCGCACTGTTGCAGTCGTGGGTGAATCGGGGTCGGGAAAATCGACCACCGCGCGCTGCATCACGGGCCTTCTGCCGCCGACGAAAGGAATGATCGAATTCGACGGCAAAGCGCTTCCCGCGAACTACAAGAGCCGCAGTAAGGATCAGTTGCGGCAAGCGCAGATGATCTACCAGATGGCGGATACGGCGCTGAACCCCCGCACCACGATTGGCGACATCATCGGCCGGCCTGTTCAGTTCTACATGGGGCTTACTGGCAAGCAGAAGCGCCGCCGTGTCGAGGAATTGCTGGACGAGATCGAACTGCCCGCAGCTCAGTATATCGACCGGTTGCCATCCGAGCTGTCCGGCGGTCAGAAACAACGCATCGGTATCGCCCGCGCGCTTGCCGCAGAGCCGAAGTTTATCATCTGCGACGAGGTGACAAGTGCCTTGGACCAGCTTGTGGCCGAGGGTATCCTCAAACTGCTGGCGCGGCTGCAGGATGATCTCAAGCTCAGCTACATGTTCATCACCCATGATCTTGCGACGGTCAAAGCCATCGCCGACGAAGTGGTGGTGATGAAAGACGGAGAGGTGGTGGAGCAGGGGCCGAAACAGGACATGTTCGTGCCGCCGCATCACCCGTATACCGACCTATTGCTCAGTTCGGTGCCAGAAATGGACCCGGATTGGCTTACTAATCTACTCAACGAACGTGGAGTTGATAACATCGGCGACGCAGCCGTTGATAAGATGTCATGAGAATCGGTCCATGAAGGACCATCAGGCGGCCTGAGACCGCTCATAATCACAGGGAGACGATGATGACTCGCATTTCAAGACGTGGACTACTTCGAACCGGTGCTGCCGCCGGTGTTCTGGCGGCCAGCGGCCTGCCGCTGTTTGCCCAGGCAAAGCGTGGCGGTCGCCTTCGGGCAGGTTTGAATGGTGCAAACACCTCGGACAGCTGGGATGGCCGGACGCATTCCGACCTTTACATGATCGCCTCCGCTCAGGGCGCTGTGTTCGACAGCCTCACCGAAGTGGCGGCAGATGGTTCGCTGATCGGCGAGCTGGCCACCGATTGGGAAGCAACCCCGGACGCGAAGACCTGGACATTCAACCTTCGTCAGGGCGTGACCTTCCACAATGGCAAGCCGTTTGGCGCGGACGACGTGATCGAGTCACTGCAACTGCACGTGGCCGAAGGTGCGAAATCCGCGGCGCAGCCCATCGTTGCGGCGATCAGCGAGATGAAGAAAACCGGCGAACATCAGGTTCAGTTCACGCTGGAAGCGGGCAACGCAGACTTCCCGTACCTGATGTCTGACTATCACCTGCTGATGTACCCGGCCGGTCAGATCGAAGAAGCGATTGCCAAGGGCATCGGTACAGGTCTTTACGCCGTGACCTCGTTCGAGCCGGGCGTGCGCATGACGGCCAAGCGGGTCGACAGCCACTACAAGGGCGACAGCGCCGGTTTCTTTGATGAGATCGAGTACATCGCCATCAACGACTCCACGGCGCGGATGAACGCGCTCATGACGGGTCAGGTGGATGTGATCAACCGGATCGACTTCAAGACCGAGGCGCTGCTCAAGGCCAACCCGATGATCCGCATTCAGGAAGTGACGGGCAACCAGCACTACACCTTCCCGATGCTGACCAAGGTCGATCCGTTCACCGACGTGAACGTCCGTCGCGCGCTAAAGTACGGCATCAACCGTCAAGAGCTGGTGGACAAGATCCTGCTGGGCCACGGTATGGCTGGCAATGACACACCAATTGGCCCTGCCAACCAGTATTTCCATTCCGAAATGGAACCTCTGGCCTATGATCTGGACAAGGCCAAGTTCTACCTCAAGGAAGCAGGCCTGACCGAGCTCAACATCGACCTCAACGTGTCCGATGCGGCGTTCAACGGCGCTGTCGATGCAGCGCAGCTTTATCAGGCTTCGGCCAAGGGTGCTGGCATCAACATCAACGTGGTGCAGGAACCGGCGGATGGTTACTGGTCGAACGTCTGGCTGAAAAAGCCGTTCTGTGCGTCGTACTTCTCGGGCCGCGCCACGGAAGACTGGATGTTCGCAACAGCCTACGAAGCCGGTGTGCCGTGGAACGACAGCCAGTGGGATCAGCCGCGCTTCCAAGAGCTTTTGCTTTCGGCGCGCGCGGAACTGGACAGCAACAAGCGTCGCGAAATGTATTTCGAGATGCAGCAGATCCTGCGCGACGATGGCGGTGTCATCATCCCGATGTTTGCCAACTATGTGCAGGCCGTGTCCAACAAGGTCGCGACGGCGGACACTGTCGGCAACCTCTGGCAGATGGACAATGCCCGCATGGCAGAGCGGTGGTGGATGGTCTAAGCCTCCTGCAGGAAACACAGAAGCCCCGCCAAACCGGCGGGGCTTTTTCGTTGGTCACAGTCGTCGACTACAGAACGTAGCGGCTCAGGTCAGCAGACCGGGTGAGTTCGCCCAAATGCTTTTCAACAAAGGCTGCATCGACCGTGACCTGATCGCCGGACCGGTCCGGTGCCTCAAAGCTGAGATCCTCAAACACACGCTCCATGACGGTGTAAAGCCGTCGTGCCCCGATATTTTCGACTGACTGGTTCACATCCGCTGCGATCTTGGCCAAAGCGGCGATCCCGTCTTCGGTAAAGCTGACGGTCACTTCTTCGGTCGCCATGAGTGCCGTGTATTGCAGCGTCAGCGCGTTGTCGGTTTCCGTCAGGATGCGCACGAAGTCTACTTCGGTGAGCGCACGCAAATTCACGCGGATCGGCAGACGCCCTTGCAGTTCAGGCAGCAGGTCCGACGGTTTCGCGATGTGGAATGCACCGGATGCGATGAAAAGGATATGGTCGGTTTTGACCGGACCGTATTTCGTGCTGACCGTTGTGCCTTCGATCAGGGGCAGCAGGTCGCGCTGTACGCCTTCGCGGCTGACATCGCCGCCACGGGTTTCCTGCCGCGCAGCCACCTTGTCGATCTCGTCAAGGAACACGATGCCGTTCTGTTCCACGGCTTCGAGCGCCTTTTCCTTGACCACCTCGTCGTCCAGCAGTTTGTCGGCTTCTTCCGCGATCAGAACCTCATAGCTTTCTGCCACGGTCAAACGCTTGCGCGTGGTGCGCCCGGCAAAGGCTTTGCCGAACAGATCGCCGAGGTTCATCATGCCGCCACCACCCATGTTGGGCTGACCGGGGATATCCATCATCGGGAACGGGCTTGATGTGTCTTGAAGCTCAAGCTCGATCACCGTGTCATCCAGAAGTCCATCCTTCAGCTTTTTGCGGAACATCTCGCGCGTGCCTTCCCGCGCGCCTTCTCCTGCAATGGCTTCGATCACGCGCTGCTCCGCGGCTTCGTGCGCCTTAGCCTTGACGTCTTCGCGCATGTGGTCGCGGGTCATGGCGATGGCCGCATCGACCAGATCACGGATGATCTGCTCGACGTCGCGCCCGACATAGCCGACCTCAGTGAACTTCGTGGCTTCAACCTTGATGAACGGCGCTTTGGCCAGCTTGGCCAGACGGCGGCTGATCTCGGTCTTGCCGACGCCGGTTGGTCCGATCATCAGAATGTTCTTCGGATACACCTCTTCCCGCAGATCATCGCTCAATTGCTTGCGCCGCCAGCGGTTGCGCAACGCAACAGCCACAGCGCGCTTGGCATCCTTCTGGCCAATTATGAAGCGGTCCAGTTCGGACACGATTTCGCGGGGGGTGAGGTCGGTCATTAAGGCGTCCTTTGCTCTGTTGGTGTCGAGATAGTGGGACTCAACGTGATTTAAAAGGCTTGACCATTTGTATATACAGAAGTATCCACATCCATGACGGCAACGAAAGTCGCGCGAAAAGTAAGCTCTCTGGACCGTCGTGTTTGAGTGGGATGAAAACAAGCGGCGTTTAACGATCGCCAAACACCTGATTGACTTCTCCGATGCGATTGAAGTTTTGGCGAACGAGCCGCTTATTCTACCTGCGCGCAGCGATGTTGAAGCCCGCTACATCGCTGTTGGTCCACTGGACGGCACGCTGATCGCAGTGGTCTTTACCATGCGGAGACAGACGTATCGTTTGATTAGGGCACGGAGAGCACGCCAAGATGAGCAAGACCAATATCAAAACTTACACCTTGGAAGAGGCCCGCAAGCTTAAGAGCGAGACAGATTGGGAAGCACTCAGAAACGCACCGCCTTACGAAGGCCCGCAGGAGTTCGAAGTCGACTGGTCCAAGGCGCGTATCGTGACCCCCGACCTGAAACAGGCGATTTCGCTTCGGGTCGATCCCGACGTGCTTGAGTTCTTCAAATCTGAAGGTCGCGGGTATCAGACCCGCATGAATGCGGTTCTGCGCGCCTATATGGAGGCGAAAAAGGCCAGTCAGGCCTGAATCGTCTCAACCGTCAGGTTGCCGTTGGTGTAGACGCAAATATCGGCCGCGATCGCCATCGCCGCTCTGGCGATCTGCTCTGCGTCCTTGTCAGTGTCCATGAGAGCACGACCTGCGGCCAAGGCGTAGTTGCCGCCAGACCCGATCGCGGTCACGTCGTGTTCCGGCTCGAGCACGTCGCCAGCGCCTGTGATGACATACAGGTCCTTGCCGTCCGACACGATCAGCATCGCCTCAAGCTTTTGCAGGTATTTGTCCGTGCGCCAATCCTTGGCGAGTTCGACACTGGCGCGTTGCAATTGGCCCGGCGTCGCCTCCAGTTTGGTCTCAAGGCGTTCCAGCAGAGTAAACGCATCGGCGGTCGATCCGGCAAAACCGGCAACAACGTCATATCCACCCGGTGAAATGCGGCGCACCTTGCGGGCGGTTCCCTTGATCACGGTCTGGCCGAGACTGACTTGTCCATCACCTGCGATCACCACCTTGCCGCCTTTGCGCACGCCGATGATCGTGGTGCCGTGCCAGCCGGGAAAGTCGTTATCAGCCATGTTTCATCCTCTTCGCTTTGTCCCGATATGGGCCGAACATTCATGTCACACAAGCCCCGCAACGCAAAACGCCCGGCGCAGAGGGCCGGGCGTTTGCACGAATATGTCGAAAAATCAGATGCTTTCGTCGATCCAGCCTTTAAGCGCGGCTTTCGGAGCGGCGCCGGTTTTGTTCGAGACAACCTGACCGTCTTTGAAGATGAACAGCGACGGAATACCCCGCACACCCATTGCGGCAGCGGAGTTCGGGTTGCTGTCGACATCAACCTTTGCGATCTTCACGCTGTCGCCATATTCGGCGGCCAGCTCTTCAAGCGCTGGGCCGATCTGCTTGCAGGGGCCACACCACTCGGCCCAGAAGTCTACGACAACGGGAACGCTGGAGTTCTTGACTTCGGCATCGAAGGTTTCATCGGTCACGGCGACGGTGGGCATTTGGGCTCTCCTTGAGGCTCGGGCGCATGGTTCAGTCGGAACGAGAGACTAGGTAGCCTCCAAAGGGTCGTCAAGGTGGCGCGCTCTCACGAGTGCTTGTGTCACACGGTTTTCTGACAACGGCATATAGGTCGCGGTCCGCGTCCAGAGGATACCGGTCTCGATCTCTTTGTCCGGATAAATCTGGCGCAGCATAGCGTGATAGGCGCCCATCTGGCGCAATAA
This sequence comes from Marivita sp., assembly GCF_017643905.1. Classification (GTDB taxonomy): domain Bacteria; phylum Pseudomonadota; class Alphaproteobacteria; order Rhodobacterales; family Rhodobacteraceae; genus Marivita. The sequence goes on along the minus strand of NZ_JAEPMO010000038.1, from coordinate 24,903 downwards.
ACCTTCGGGGGTCTGATCCTCGGTTTCAGGTACGGTGCGGTTCGTTTTGAAATCCACGGCTATGATCTTGTTGTCCGTCACCACAAGGCGGTCGATAACTCCATGAAGCGGCGAGGCTGGAAATACATCGACCGTCGCGGTTACGGCGACTTCGGCCAAGGCGGTCTTTGCAAAGAAAGGTGACAGTTCCTGCGCATCGAGAACCGCCAGTGCCTCTGCGATCAATTCAACAGCCAACGGGTGTTCGCCAACAAGACGGAGCGCTGCGGTTTGACGTTGTTCGGACGGCACCACAGGCAAGATTTCGAGAAGGAGATGGACCAAAGTTCCCCGCTCTTTCGCGATGTCCGTCAGGTCCCCATCCGCTCCCGGCAGGGCTTTGGCGCCTCCCAGATTGGACGGGCTAAGAACATCCGTGGGCTTTGCGGGTTCCGGTGCGCGGGTGTCGAAAATTTCGGGAAGGGTAATGTCTTCGTCTGCTTCCAGCGCGGGACTGTCAGACACCGGCTGTGGCCACGCCATATGCTCAAGACGGAGACCGTCGCTTGGGCTGTCATCGGCAAAGCCAAAACGATGCGGGTTTGCACCCACAGCCTCCAACGTTGCCTTTACGCGGTCATGCCAGCTTTCAGCGTTCTTGTCGGCGGTCCCGGCCGCTGCCACGACAAGCCAGCGCTCCGCCCGTGTCAGGGCCACGTAAAGCAGCCTGTCCTTTTCTTCTTCCTCGGCCTGCCGCGCCTCGTCCAACGCGGCACGTTGGAACGCCGCCCGTGTTTTGTCAGAACCGCGCCAATGGGCGGACCCGGATGCGCGGACAAATGCTTCCTTTCCGGACTGGGACGCCTTTTTGTGCGTGTCTGGCAAGATCACAATCGGCGCTTCCAGCCCCTTGGCCCCATGGATCGTCATGATCCGAATGCGCGCGCCCGCGCTGTCGACGGTGCGCTTGATCTCGATGTCGTCGGTTTCCATCCAATGCAGGAAGCCCGTGAGGCTTGGAATATCGGTCTGCTCATAAGCCAGTGCTTGATTGAGAAGCGCATCAATCCCGTCTTCCGCTTCTTCCCCCAAGCGCCCGATGAGTTTCTGCCGACCCTTGTGCCGGATCAGAACGCGCTCCAGCAGATCATAGGGCCGCAGGAAATCCACCTGCCCGCGCAGATCGTCCAATATCTCCATGACCAATGGAAAATCGTCTCTACGTCGGCGCAACTCTTCCCAAAGGTGGGGCGACGTGCGCCGATGGGCGAGATCAAAAATCGCCTGTTCGTCGAGGCCAAACAGGGGGGACCGCAAGGCAGATGCCAAAGACAGGCTGTCTTCGGGTGTGGCGAGGAAGGACAGAAGCGCGCGCAGGTCCTTGACCGCGAGTTCGGCCATCACCTTGAGCTTGTCCGCGCCGGCGATTGGCAGGCTGAGCACCTTGCAGGCTTTCAGGATTTCGTGGAACAGCGCACCTCGGCTGCGCACAAGGATCAGGAAATCCCCGGCATGAACAGCCCGCGCCTCTACCTCACCGTTCTTTGCCCCGACGGGAATCGCGATCCTGTTTTCGAGCGTCTGATGTATGAACCGCGCGACCCGTTTGGCCAGAATAACGTTGTGATGCGTGGGGCTGACCCGGTCGACGGGTGTGTCCCATGGCAGTTCCTCCTCGGTGTTTTCGGCGGGTTCGATCAGGGGCCACAAATCGACGCGGCCGGGAACTTGGTCGTGGAACGATATGTGGGTCTGATCTGGCAGAAAACCGGCCTTCTCCCGTCCCTGGAACAGTTGATCCACCAAACGCAGAATCGGCACAGACGACCGGAACGAATAGCTGAGTTGCCCATCCTGAAGCGGTGCATCGGTTGCCCGCATCTGTTCCCGAAACGCGCTGCGCATCGTGTCGAATTCGCGGGGATCGGCGCCTTGGAAGGAATAGATCGACTGTTTCTTGTCACCAACGACAAAGATCGTACGGCGGACATCGTCGCGGGCGCCGTCGCCTGAGGTGAATTCCTGAGCAAGTTTGTTGATCACATCCCATTGCGCCGGGCTGGTGTCCTGCGCTTCATCCACAAGGATATGGTCAATCCCTCCGTCAAGGCGGTAGAGCACCCATTGCGCCTGCTGCCTGTCGGTCAGCAAGGTGCGTGTGCGCGTGATCAGGTCGTCGAAATCAAGCCAACCGCGTGCCTGTTTGGTCTCTTCGTAACGGCGCAGAAAGGCCTCGGCAAAGCGGTGCAGCGTGGCATCCCGATCCACCGCTTCCAGCGCCAGACGCGTCTCGCGCGCGGCTTCGACCCGTTGGTAGAGGTCTTCGAGGCGATTGACGCTGGCGGCCAATGCGCTTTTGCGCAATTTGGCGGACGGCGGCAACGATTTGCGCAGCTCGCCTTTCTGGGTGAACACGACGGCTTCCATCGCCAACAGGGCATCAACACCGCCTGCCTGAACAGTGCCGATGGCATCCGCCAGTCCGTTGTCCATGCCGACGCCCGTGCGAAGATCAGGCACTAAATCGGCCAAAAACGCGGTTTCGTCGCTGGGGAACACCTGTGTGAGACACATGGACAGCGACTCGCTTTCGGATAGACCGTAGCGGTGCAGGAGGTCAGCGCGGGTCAATGCAGGCGTGAACCCGTCACGCTGGCCCACGATAGATTCTGCTAGAACCTGAAGCGGTTCGTTTGACGCGATGCGGGCAATTTCGGCGATCAGAACTGCGTCTGTGCCGCTGGACATCTCGTCAAGGATGGTTTCCCGCAGCAATTGCGCCGCACGGTCGTCGATTTCCTGAAACTGCGGGCTGACGCCAGCCTCCAAAGGAAAGCGCCTCAAGATGGATGCGCAGAACGCGTGGATCGTCTGAATGCGCAGGCCGCCCGGCGTTTCGATGGCGCGGGCAAAGAGCGTCCGCGCGCGGGACAGGAAATCGGGTGACAGTCGTTCGCGGTCTTCGCCCAGTTCCTCAAGCTGTGCACGCAATGACGCGTTGTCCAACATCGCCCATTCGCCCAACCGCTTGAACAGACGGTTCTGCATCTCGCTCGCCGCAGCATTGGTGAAGGTAAGGCAGAGGATATGTTCGGGACGCGTGTCCCCCAGCAGCAGCCGCGCCACGCGGTCCGTGAGAACGCGCGTCTTGCCGGACCCCGCATTGGCGCTGAGCCATGTCGAGGCTGTGGGGTCGGCGGCACGGACCTGTGCCTCGGTCGCCTCGTTGCGGATCATGTCAGGCGCACCTTGGACGCGGGGTCGGACACCGTCCATTCCCCATAGCGCGACAGCTGGTCATAATCCGATCCGAATGCATCCTTGTGCATGCGGTTTCGCGCCGTGTAGCCAGTGTCGGGATGGCGGTAGGCGTCGATCAGCGACCTCAGCATCTCCATGACGCGCTCTGGCGGACAGTCCCCAAGTGGCGCAGGCACTTCCGTGCCGTCGCCGGCCAGCGAGATATAGCGGGCCTCTGCCACAAAGCGGGGGCTGAACGCGTCAAACCCGCCTTCGAGGATCAGGGCCGCCGTCACGAGCAACTGCACATCAAACTGCAGTTGTTGGTCTTTGGTAGGCGCTGTTCCCGTCTTGTAGTCGTAAACAAACGCTTCGGCGCGGTCGTTCAGGTCAATCCGATCGGCTTTGGCGGTGATGCGAAACGGGGGATCGGCGATGTCCATCGCGCCTTTCTTCTCGAACAGGACGGGCGTTGCCACAGCTTGTCGGGCGATTTCGTTTTCAACGAACCAGCGCGCGATCTTCTCGATCCGAACGCGCCACTGAATGCGGTCCGTCGGCCAGGGCACCTCGGCATCGAGGATGCTTTGCGCCATCGACAATAGCGCATTTTCGGTGATTGGTTGCTCAGTTTGGGCTGTATCAGAGACGAATTTCTCAAAAACCTTGTGAATGACGGTGCCTCGGTGCATCGGGTTTGGTGCGTGCTGGATCGGATGAAGCTGATGCAGCCGCAGGATCTTGGATCCGTAGATCGCATAGGGATCGCGGATCAGTTTCTCGATATTGGTGACAGACAATTCGTTTGGCCGCGCGATCACTGGCGGCACTGGTGACGGGCGCGGTGCAGCGGGTGCGAAGATGGGTTGCTCCAGCGCACGTCCCAGCCGCAGCCAGTGACGCCCCCGGCTCTGCATCGCGTCCAGAACGTCGGGTCCACCTGTTTCAGGCAAACCGCGTAGCAGGTTCGTCAGGCGGTTGAGCCAGCGCGACGGGACGGTTTCGGCGTCTTCGGATCGGACTGCCCGGCTCAGCCAAACCTCCTTTGCGCCAACGGCCTGTTGAAAGTCATGTGCCGACAGGCCAATGCGCCGTTCCGGAAGCAGAAGACCCACCTGTTGCCGCATGCGCCGGTTCAGCCACGGATCGGCGGGCGGGGCGTCTGGCCATGACTGTTCGTTCAGCCCGCCAAGGATCACCAGATCAGCGCCCATCACACGGGCCTCAATGGTGCCCCAGATCAGGATTTGCGGATGCGGCGCATCGCGGTCGCGGACCTCTTCCGCACGCAAGAGGCTGTCCACCAGGTCCGCATAGTCGCGCGCAGAGAGTTCCCCTCCGAACCCGGCGTTTTCGATCAACGCGTCAAAGGCTTTGCGGCAGGTCTCACCCGCCTTCCGGTTCCAAAGCTCGGATGCATCATCGCTGCTTGAGCCCGCGCAGATCGCCTCGGTCTGCGCGAGATGATGTGCCACGTGCGTATCCAGATCGTTTTCCGCTGAAACGGCGGGTTGCAGCAGGCAGCGATCCATCCAGGCAAGCCAGTCCTGTGCCGCGTCCGCCCCTTTCCAGGACATCAGTAGCGGCAGGTCCGGGTAAGGGATGCCAGTCTTGCGGATGAACAGTTCCAGTTCCGAGGTCCAGAGCCGATGCTGTCCGCGATCGGCACCCACATGGCACAGCGGGTGTTTCAGGATCGTCAGAAGCGCATCGGCCGTCGGTCCGTTGACCCGAAGCTGGGCAATGTGACGGAGCAACCGACCCGGAGCGGTCAATTGTGCAGGGGTGCCCGCACTGTCATCAGGCAGAATGCCCCAACGGTCCAGAAGAGCGGTCACCCGGCGCGTCAGCATCCGGTCTGGCGTGATCAGGGCAGCAGTTACGCCATCTTCGGCCGCTTGCCGCAACCGCATGGCAATTGCCCGCGCTTCATCGCGGGGAGATTGCGCTTCGAGCAGGGTTAGAGACTGTGTCGCGTCGGACAAGGACGGCAGGTTCGGCCCATCCAGAAGCCACTGATCCGTGACCGGGGCGGGGCGCAGCGCAAGTGACACCAACGCGTTGCGCTCCCGGTTCGGAGGGGGTGTATGTGTCCATGGGACAACATCGCGATGCTCCAACTCCAGCCGTTCCAGCAATCGGGCAAAGCGGAACTGCGGATGGTCTTCTCCCTGCATGGCTTCGGAGTTGCGCACGTTGCTGCGCAACACATCCCAGGTTGATGCAGGCATGTCCCAATCGAACCCCGGAAGGACAACTGCGCCCTGCGGAAGGGACGCGGCGGCTGTCATCAGTTGAAAGGCCGAACCGCGCGATCCGGTCGATCCCGCAATGATGACGGGGTGCTCTGGTGGTGCGATCTGCCACCGCCGCAAGCGGAGGTCCAATGCCATGCGATTGACGGTAGCGGCATCCGGGGTGTCACTGTCTGGATCGAAGTAGCGCGTGACAATATTCAGAAAGCGCTGGGCACGCTCCCAATGGCCAGATTGGTCGGTCACATCGAGGTTTGCGATATCCTCGGGCGTCACGCCTTCGGCCTGCATTTCATCGAGAAGCGCGCCGAGGCTTTGTGCGAGATCGTAAACTGCCGAACGCGGTGCCAAGCTTGGGTCGGCATCAATCAGCTTGCGCACCAGTTCCGCGAGTTCCAGTTGGCGGCGCAGTGTGGGCGTCGGGTGGGGAAGGAGTGCGCGATCCACCGGATCGGTCAGATCGGTGATCAGCCTGATCCTTGGCAGGAACCCCGCGCCCAGACTGTCGAACACTGATTCCACCCGCCGCTGCATGCGTCGTGTGTTCAGGAACAGCTCGACCCGCGCCATGGCGTCTGGCGGGTGATCCGCAAGGCGCGTCTTCAGGCCAAGCGCAAGCTCACGGGCAAAATCGGCCCCAGGAGGCAACGCAAACAGGCGCGGTCTGTCCGTTGGATCAAACATCCGAAGACCTCAGCATGTCTTCGGCAAGAGTGATCCCGTCGGGATGCCCCACATCGCACCAGCGACCGGGATAGGTCACCGCATGCAAGCGGCCTTTTGCTTCCAGTTCCTCCCAGATCGTTCTGAGCGAAAAAACGTTTTCAGATGAGTTAGAGACTATTTTAGCCCGAATGATCTGAACCCCGGAATAAACAGTGTCCGCACCCCAATGGGCAAGACCATCGGACGTGATGTCGAAGTCACCCTTGCCGGAACGTCCAACGGTTTGGGACATGGAGACACACAAGAGCAGCGCGTCCATGTCATCTTTCCACGCGGCGTTGAGCACGTCCAACGGATTGGGCCCGTCCCAGACGGCATCTGTGTTCATCGTGAAAACCACATCGGCCTTCAGCAAGGCCAACGCAGCTTTCAGCCCGCCGCCGGTATCAAGGATGTCAGGAGATTCGACCGAGACCTGAACGTCGGTTCCGACAAAGTGATCGACGATCTGATCCGCCTTGTAGTGAGCGTTCGCAACGACACGCGCCGGGGAGATGGCTTTAACGAAGTCCATCGCGTGGTCGATCAGCGTCTTGCCCGCAACGCGGATCAAAGGTTTGGGTTTGTCCCTGGTCAGCGTTCCCATCCGCGTGCCAAACCCTGCGGCAAAGAGCATTACGGCGTCTGGCATCACTGCGCCCCCGAAGCAAAGCGTTCCGGCGTGGGTTCGGGGAACAGATCAAGGATCAGTAATTCCAGGTCATCGGCGACCGGGGTTGCAAGGCTTGACCGTATGTGACCCCAAACCCTGGGGATCAGCGACAGGTAACCCGGTTTTTGCCGTTCGGTGGCGAGGCGGGCAAAAATGCCGAGAATGCGTAGATTCCGTTGCAAACCCAGAAGGTGAAACATCGGCATCACCGTGCTTTCGGATCGGCCAGATCGGTCGAGGTAATGGCGCAGAGTGGCTGTTTGGCAGGCTATAGAGACATCCCTGCGCGCGTCCTGCAGCATCGATACCAGATCGTAGATCGGGGGTCCGGCTAGGGCATCCTGAAAATCAAGCAGGCCCACGCGACGCAGGTTATCCCGCTCCGGCAGCCAGATCATGTTCTCTGCGTGGTAGTCGCGCAGAACCAGAACCGTTTCATCGGGCACATGCTGGCTAAGTAAGTCCGTCAAGCGTGCGGTGATGGTCTGCGCTGCGGCGTCATTCTTGATGCCAAGACGTGGCAGGTAGTGGGTGAATGCCGGTTCGATCATCTGACCCAGCACGTCAGGCGTTGCGTGCGACATACCTGCTGGCACAGGGCAGGTTTCCAGATGGCACAGAACATCTGTTGCTGCGGCGTACAGGTCGACTTCCAGTTCAGGATGTTCCTGCGCGACCTTCGCGAATTGCGCGTTGCCGAAATCCTCGATCAACATCAGGCCGGGCGCCTTGGCAAAGATGGTTGGAGCGGACAGGCCGAGACTGTTCAATTCGGCAGACAGCTTTGAAAACCGCTCTGTGTCGTCTTGTGGATCGATCATGAGGATCGCGCGATTTGAGCCTTTATAGAGCCTGATATACTGGCGCGAAGACGCATCATCGGCCAATGGTTCCCGGGTCGCTTCGGCCCAGTCCTGAGCGGTCAGAAACGCATCGATGCTCATACCAATGCCTCTGCAACGCGATCCGACCATGCCGGATTGGTCCAGGACAAGGTGATGTCGCGACGGTCGGATGTATCGAGGTTCTCAAGACGCACCGTCAACGCCTCTGGCGGTGCCAGATCGTCAAGCCGATCCGGCCATTCAATCAGGCAGATGGCGTTTTGAAAAGCATCCAGAAGACCCAGTTCGACAATCTGGTCCGGATCACCCAAGCGGTACAGATCGGCGTGCCACAACTCACAATCGGGCAGGTCATAGGCCTGCACAATGGTAAAGGTGGGTGAGGGCACGTCTTCGGGTTCAGCGAGACGCGACAGGATCAGAGCGCGGGCGAAATGACTTTTCCCGGCGCCGATCTTACCTTCCAAAAGGAGCGTATCACCGGCGCGCAAACCGGCACCGAGACGAATGGCAAGTCGCGCGGTTTCATCAGGAGAGGTCGAGGTGAACGCCGCGCTGTGTTGGGTCATGCGGGCATGTTTACCCGGCTTGGTGCGGGCTGCAAGATTGGAAACCGATGCTCAGGCGGAAACGATCTTCAACCCGTCAGGTTCTGGGTGGACACCAAGGTTCTTGGAGCGGTGACAGAAGCGGATCAGCGTTGCGCCATGGCAGATTGGGTCGATCCGGCAGATCACCTCGCGCCCGTCTTTGCTGCGCAATTCACTGTCCCAACTGACGCGTTCCTGAGAGCTGGTCACGAAGTCGCGCAATTCCGGCCAGACCGGGCTTGGATGAAAGGCGGATTTCCACGTTTGGGTTGCCTCGACGATTGTTGTTTCAAGGATGCACGCTTCGGGTTCGACGCTCCACAAGATTGCGTAAGCGGTATTGCAGACGGTCAGCGTGCCTTGCGAGTCAAAGACGGCGACTGCGTCGTCAAACGTGTCAATGACCGACTGCAAGGTGTCCAGTTCTGTACGAAACCCCCGCGTCAAAGACACTTCTGCCGTGATGTCGTTGAACAGGAACGCAATTGCGCCGTCGGGGTATGGCTGGCCGGTGACATCGAAGGTCTGACCGTTGGCCAGCGACCATGTTTCGCGAAACCGGTCGTCACAGGCGGCCGCTACCAGACGGGCCATGCGTTCGCGCCAGTCGTCATAGCTTTTGGGTTCTGGCATGACCCGACAATCCCGCAGCTTGTCAAAGAATTCGAACAGGGCGGGACGACTGCTCAGGAAATCTATCGGTACGCGACTGAGGTCAACCAGCGCCGGGTTGAACAGAACAAGCCGACGGTCACGATCAAAGATCGCGAGGCCCGTCGTGAGATTGGCAAATGTCTTTGACAGTGTCTGGACGAAGTTTTGTTGCGCCGCCTCGGCGCGAACAACGGCATCGACGCCCGTCGCGAAATAGACCTGACCGCCCGTTGTTTTCTGCGTCGTCACTTCAAGCCAACGGTTCTCGCCCGATCCAAGACCCGGAGCCTTGAGGTCAAGCCTTTTCGGGCGTTGGGGATCGTGTTTTGCAACCTCTGCCGTAACGAGGTCACGGAATGCAGAGCCTCCACCATGCGCATGTGCATAGCGGTTGAACGCTTCATTGCCCCACAAAAGGTCCGATTCATCCGTTACCGCCCAGATCGGATCCGGCGCGAGCATCATTGCCGATTGCAGATGCCCGCCCAGAGATTTGCACCGTCGGGTGGTGAACCAGTCATCCCCAGCGTGACCGCTTGGGTAAACAGTGACATGCGTCCGGTCTCCTTGCGTCGCGATGGTGATTTCCATTTCCGACAGATCCGATCTGTGTTCTCCGGGGCGCAGAGCTTGCGGGAGATCCGGTATCATCGGAAGCAAAGCGAGCCTCAAATCGCTCCATACCGGTGCGGTTGGGGGGATCGGAAACAGCGACCAAATCCGGTCATCCGCGTCGATCAGCGTTTCGCCCTGAAAAAGCATGGCAAGGTAGGGTCTGTTTCCAGCATTTGTGTCTGCTTTCCTGCCGCGCAAACTGAAGGCGATCAGGCCAATCGTCATTGCAGCGCAGATCAGACCGATCCCCAACGCAGTCCAAGCAAATGATTCCATTGTCCAACCCCGGTTCCGCCAAACCGGTATTCAATGATGATTTGATTAACAGCGTATTAACCGCAGCGTGCCGAGTTAGATCTTGAAGGACGGATTTTCCCCGATGCCTTTGCCTTTGGGCAGGCTGGGTGGCACGATGGCATTGCGCGGCCAGACGACTTCGACAACTGCGCCCCTGCGCCGCGATGCGCTGTTCACACGATCTGCACCATTGGCAAAGCTCAATTCTGCGCCAGACCGTTGCAACAGGGTTTTGGCAATGAACAGACCCAATCCCATCCCTTCGTATTCGGGTCGCGCCGTGCGGTCGCGTTCCGTGCGACGATTGCGGACAAACGGATCGCCAATCCGGCCCAGCATGTTGGTCGGGTATCCCGGACCGTCATCCATGATCCGCACGGATACGACCTTGTCTGTCCAATGCGCCTCAACCCAGACGGTGGACCTCGCGAAATCGACCGCATTCTGGATGAGGTTGCGCAATCCATGAATGATTTCGGGTCGCCTTAAGGCCAGCGGAGGATCGAAATCTTCCTCGTTCGCGTCTTCCGGTCCGAAAGCTTCGATCAGCACGTCTTTTCCCCGGTTCAGATGCGGCTCTGCCGCCTCTCGGATCACTTCCACCAACGGAGCAGAGCGAATTTGCAGGTCTTCCTTACCTGCCCGCCCCATCGACTGAAGAATGTCGCGGCAGCGGTCGGCCTGTTCGCGGATCAGGCGCGCGTCGTCCTGCAGATCAGGTTGGTCCGCCAATTCTTCGATCAGTTCGGCGCTCGTCAGTTTGATCGTGGCCAAGGGCGTGCCAAGTTCGTGTGCTGCCGCCGCGACGACGCCACCCAGATTGTTGAGCATCTGGGTTCGGCTGAGCGCCATTTGGGTCGCCACAACAGCATCGCCCATGGAATTCATTTCCTCGGTGATCTGTCGCGCATAGAGCGACAGGAAGATCACGGCGATGGTGATTGCCGTCCATTGGCCGAACACGAACACGTCGGCGATGCGCATGATGAAGCCCTGCTCGGTGCGCAACGGCAGGTGAAAGAACACCATGAGCGTCACAAGCGTCAGCGCCGTGGCGCCGATGATGATGGTCGATCGAAGCGTCATGATCGTGGCCGACACGATCACCGGGCCAAGGATCAGAATGGTGAACGGGTTATGCAAACCGCCCGTCAAATAGATCAGAAAACAGAGTTGAAGCAGGTCGAACAGGACCATGAGAAAGTTCTCAGCCTCGTTCAGTCGCTTGTTTTCAGGGAATACAAAGATGGCGATCAGGTTGCCGACAACTGAAACGCCGACCGCCAGGTAACACAATCCGAGCTCGAGCTGCAGGTTGTAGAACGTCTGGGCTACGGTGATTGCAGCGACCTGTCCCACGATGGCACACCAGCGCAGCCAGATCATCGTCCTCAAGCGGATAAAGCTGCCGCGCTGGCGTTCCTGGAAGATCCCGAACTCGGTTTGCGTCATCTGCGCCCTTTCGCCACTTGTGCCGGAGTTCAAAATCCTTACCTCGGCTTTAGCAAAGCATAGGCAAGGCAATTCTGATGAGAAGGGCTTTATTGGTGCAAAAGCGAAGGAGATCACATGGTACGTTTGGCAGCGATTTCGGCAGGTGTGGCGGTTGTCGCGCTTTTGGGTGGGATCTGGTACGCGAGCCAACCCGTTGATGGCGGCGACAAGTATGCTTCTTGCCGAAACACGCAGGTTGCGGGTGGGGCGGACACGATTGGCGGACCGTTCACGTTGGTCAATTCCGCCGGAAAGATGGTAACGGACAAAGATGTGATCACAAAGCCGTCGCTGATCTATTTCGGCTACACGTTCTGTCCGGATGTTTGCCCTCTCGATACGGCCCGAAACGCCGAAGCGATCGATCTTCTGGCCGAGCAGGGGCATGACGTGACCCCGATCTTCATCTCGATTGATCCGAAGCGTGATACGCCCGAAGTCGTTGGTGATTTCGCAGCGAACCTGCATGAAAACATGATCGGACTTACGGGTTCGGAAGAGCAGGTGAAAGCCGCCAGCAAAGCCTATCGCACCTACTTCAGGGCGCAGCCAGGGGATGACGATTACTACCTCGTGGACCATTCGACATTCAGTTACCTCGTCATGCCTGAAGACGGATTCGCCGAGTTCTTCCGCCGTGAATTGACCCCCGAGCAGGTTGCAGAGCGCACCTCTTGCTTCCTTGACGCGGCCAGTTAGAGCGTCATTTGTGCGTTGATGTTGGAAAATTCGCCGTTAATACTGGCGGATAACGCAAACGCTACGGGAGGGAACCACGGTGAGCGAGCGTACCGGTGATGATCTTGGGGAAGACAAGAGCCTGCTTCTCGTAGACGACGACGAGCCGTTTCTGCGCCGTTTGGCCAAGGCGATGGAGAAGCGCGGTTTTGAAGTCGAAACCGCCCAATCGGTCACTGCCGGGTCCGCCATCGCAACCGCGCGGCCGCCGGCTTATGCTGTCGTCGATCTGCGGTTGGAAGATGGTAACGGACTCGACGTGGTTGAGGTCATCCGAGACAAGCGCCCTGACAGCCGCGTGGTGGTTCTCACGGGATATGGTGCGATTGCCACGGCGGTCGCTGCTGTGAAGATTGGTGCAACTGATTACCTGTCCAAACCAGCTGACGCCACCGACATCACGAATGCTTTGCTGGCCAAGGGCGACGATCTTCCACCTCCGCCAGAGAACCCGATGAGCGCGGATCGGGTCCGTTGGGAACATATCCAGCGCGTCTACGAGCTTTGTGATCGCAACGTGTCAGAGACTGCACGGCGGTTGAATATGCACCGTCGGACATTGCAGCGAATCCTTGCGAAACGGTCCCCGCGTTAGGTCAGGTCGTAGCGTTTGCTGACCTTGTCCACCAAATCGCCATTCGCCAGGCGTTGCGCACGGTGGTGCGCGTACGTCTCGAATCCACGGCTTTGATAATAGGCCAAACCGCCTGTGTTGTCGGTCCGGATCGTGGCATTGATCCAGTGATAGCCCAGGTCTTTCGCGGCCTTTCTCGAAGCCTCGAAGAGCTTTGATCCAACCCCGAGGCCGGTTTTCCCCAAGCGCACGAAACTGGCGATATCGCAGGCGTCTGGTGGCAGGTCAGGATAGGGTTCAATGAACTGGAACCCAAGGATTTCGCCCGAAACGTCCTCTGCGACATGCCATGCGGATTGGGTGGGCGCGCGCTGCATCCACTCCAATATGGTATCCCGTGAAACGCGCGAGGTGTGTGCCGTTGTGCCGCCTTTTTCGATGATGGCATCCAAAAGCTCTGCCATCTGCCGCGCGTCGAGTTTGCCTGCATGCCGGATTGTGATCACACCATTCCTCCGATGAGCGCCGCATGCCGCATCGTGAAGTCATTGCGCACCTCGACCGGCGGGCGGAGCACGATGGACAGATCCGCAATCAAATCCAGATCAGGCGCGCCAAAGAACCTGTCCGCTTCTGCGCGTGTGAATCCGGCGATCTGCGTCGCTTCCATCCAGGCGCTGATGCGGTCCGCCTTCTTGATCTGTTTCTTGAGCTTGGCCGGAGTGACCGCAGGCAGGCCAAAGCGAATGTGAATGGCTGATTTCAGCCTGTCATCCAGCGCACCGTAGTCCGGACCCACCGCTGCTTTGACCGGAGAGATCATGTCCCCGATCACGTATTCTGGCGCATCGTGCAAAAGCGCCGTCAGTCGTTCAGCCGCCGAGGCTTTGGGGCAAAGGCGCCCGAACAGGGTTTCCACCAAAAGCGAATGCTCGGCTACGGAATAGGCATAATCCCCAAAGGTCTGCCCGTTCCAGCGCGCCACGAAAGCCAGCCCGTGCGCGATGTCTTCAATTTCGATGTCGACCGGCGTTGGGTCCAGTAGGTCCAGCCGTCGTCCAGACAACATGCGTTGCCACGCGCGTGGGGGATTTGCCATCGTGAGCCTCTTTTTTGATCTTGGGTAGAACGCTGCCTGCAGGTTGTAAACAGCGCCGCATTGCCGGGAGTGCGACCCCGTGCTAACTGCCCTTCCAACCAAGGTTGACATGTGGAGTGCCGGGAATGGCCAAAGATTATATCGTCAAGGACATCGCGCTGGCTGGGTTTGGCCGCAAGGAACTGGACATCGCCGAAACGGAGATGCCGGGTCTGATGGCACTGCGCGAAGAATATGGCGCGGAGAAGCCGCTGACCGGGGCGCGTATTGTCGGATCGCTGCACATGACGATCCAAACGGCGGTGCTGATCGAAACGCTCGTAGCGCTGGGCGCTGATGTGCGCTGGGCGTCGTGCAACATCTTCTCGACACAGGATCACGCAGCAGCGGCGATTGCCGAAGCCGGCGTGCCGGTCTTTGCGATCAAAGGTCAAACGCTGGAAGAGCATTGGGATTACCTCGACAAGTCGTTCATGTTCCCCGAAGGCGCGAACATGATCCTCGACGATGGTGGCGATGCGACGCTCTACGTCTTGCTTGGTGCGCGCGCGGAAGCGGGGGAAGAGATCATTCCCGTGCCGCAGTCCGAGGAAGAAGAGGTGATCAAGAAGCAGATCGCCAAGCGTATGGCGCAAAGCCCCGGTTGGTTCACCAAGACACGCGATGCGATCAAGGGTGTCTCCGAAGAAACGACCACAGGCGTTCATCGCCTTTATGACCTCCACAAGAAGGGGATGCTGCCGTTCCCCGCGATCAACGTGAACGATTCCGTGACCAAGTCGAAGTTCGACAACAAGTACGGCTGCAAGGAATCACTGGTCGATGGCATCCGCCGTGCCACTGACACGATGATGGCGGGCAAGGTCGCCGTTGTCTGTGGATATGGTGACGTGGGCAAAGGCTCTGCAGCGTCGCTGGCAGGAGCCGGTGCCCGTGTTAAAGTGACCGAAGCCGACCCGATCTGTGCGCTTCAGGCCGCGATGGACGGGTTCGAGGTTGTTCTGTTGGAAGACGTGGTCTCGACCGCGGACATCTTCATCACAACCACCGGCAACAAGGACGTGATCCGTATCGAGCATATGCGCGAGATGAAGGACATGGCCATCGTCGGCAACATTGGCCACTTCGACAACGAAATTCAGGTCGCAAGCTTGCGCAACCATAAGTGGACGAACATCAAGGAACAGGTGGACATGATCGAGATGCCCTCGGGCAACCGCATCATCCTGCTCTCCGAAGGCCGTCTGCTGAATCTCGGCAACGCCACAGGCCACCCGTCTTTCGTGATGTCCGCATCCTTCACCAACCAGGTGCTGGCGCAGATCGAACTATGGAAGAATGGCGGCGAATACGAGAACAAGGTCTACATCCTGCCCAAGCATCTCGACGAAAAAGTCGCCCGCCTGCATCTGGGCCGGATCGGTGTGAAACTAACCCAACTTTCGCCCGAACAGGCCGCGTATATCGGCGTCACTCCGGAAGGCCCTTTCAAGCCCGAGCACTACCGGTACTAAGCCAATCGGCAAAAACCAGCTCACTGAATACGAAAGCCCCGGCGTTCACGTCTGGGCCTTTTTCCTTTTTGTGTCAGAGGTGTAGTCGCGATTTCTAGCTATCCAGAAAATCCCATCCTGAAAAGGGCGGTGGTTGGTCGGCTTGCGTCCATTCGGCGCGCGGACAGCAAAGATAAATCGTTCAAAGAGCGTTCATTCTTTGTCCAACATCAGGTCTCGTGCCAAGCTGGTCTCCTTTGCAGAAACCAGCTTGAATCACGCCCACACCGCGGTGCGAATCCTTTTTGTCAACACGGCCCAATCTGGAACATAAACTGAACCAGAGCCGCCATTGCGAAATAGACCGAATAGTCCGAATATCCTGACGACGGACACTCGCGGATCACAAATGGCGCTGCGGGTTCAAGAGACCTTCACGTACTGCGTATGCCAAGAGTTCTGCCAGCGAGCGGACGTTCAGCTTTGCCATGAGGCTGGCGCGGTGGTTCTCCACGGTTTTCACGCTGATCGAAAAAGTTTCCGCAATTTGCTTCGTGGAGTGTCCAGCGCAGATTTGGCTGAGAATCTGTCTTTCGCGCTTTGTCAGGGTCAGTTCAACATCCGCGTTAACGGTGATCGTGCGCGCATCACTTGAAAGAACCGTGCCTCCGCGCAGGATAGTTGGAATGGCCTCTTCGAACTCGGTGATGTCTCCACGCTTCGTAAAGATGCCGTGCACTCCGGCATGAACCATCTCGTTCAGAAGGTTGGCCGACGTAATGCCCGTGAAAATGACAATCCGCGTTCCCGGTGA
Source organism: Marivita sp. (assembly GCF_017643905.1). Lineage (GTDB taxonomy): Bacteria > Pseudomonadota > Alphaproteobacteria > Rhodobacterales > Rhodobacteraceae > Marivita. Next base: position 8,838 of record NZ_JAEPMO010000038.1, on the reverse strand, counting down.
CCATCGCTGAACCTCCGTCACAACCGAAATCCCTTGTGCATGTGGCATTGCAATATCGAGCGTCAGAAGATCAGGTTTGTATTTCTTTGCGGCTACAATCGTGGCCAGACCATCGGTCGCTTCGGCGACAATCTCGATTTCCGACAATGAAGACAGGATCTGCATAAACCCGGCGCGCAGCAGCTTGTGATCATCTGCAACAACTGCGGTATACTTAGGAACTTGCATTTTCACCTACACGCAACTCAAAATTTATCAGCAAGCGTTAAGGAATATGCCAGCGCAATCAAGTATTTCAGCGTTCTGCCTTTGGAATGCAGACACGCGCGATCGTCCCGCGCCCGGCTTCGGAAACTAGTTCAAAATGAAAGCCGTTTTCTTCGCTTAACTGTTGCACGATTGAAAGGCCGAGCCCGGACCCAGGGTATTCTCCAGCCCGCTGAAACGGCTGCATGATGTCCTTCAACTGAGTTTTTTGTATGCCGGTTCCGCTGTCATGGATTTCAATCCTAACCCATTGACCCGCGCTTCGCGCCCCTATGACGATCTTTCCACTGGATGTGTTCTTGATCGCGTTCGAAAGAAGGTTCGTGACAATCCGCATCACGGCAAAAACTGTACCCCGTGACTGCAACGTGCTGGGGACCATCAGCAGTTTCACACCCTTGGCAGCGGCCTCTTCCTGAAACATGCTGTACGCATGATTGAGCACGGTACCGACCTCGAAAGGTTCGTCGTTGACTATTGGCGGAAGTACCGCGTGTGACACCAGCGAGTCCACCGACTGCGCAGTGTCTGCGGGTTGATGCTCGGTGATATTGCGTCGCAACAGTTCGTCTAGATAGTCGAACGCAGCGTCGATGTCTGCGCTTGCCTTCCCCTTCATGTCGCGCATCGTCAACCGCAGAGATGTGAGCGGCTGTTGCATGTCATGCGCTGCTGCAGACAGCGCTTCAGCCATCGCAAGCTTTTCCTTGGTCGCCCGGATTTCTGCGCGCAAGGAGTTCTCCGTATCAATCCTCATACCGCGCACTTGATAAAACAGCGCCAGTGAGAACATGAAGACCTCAAACATCAGCGCATATCGCGTCAGAGAATGCGCAAAGATCAGCAGATGTGTGTCGGAAAGAAATGCTGCGACGAGCAACCAATAGATCGATGCAGTCAAAACCGTGTTGCCCAGCAAGAACAGGACGCTGCCTCTAAGCTTGTGCACATACGCCAATACTCCGGACACGGGTGACAATGTGAATAACAGGGCCGTCACAGGATAGGTGATATTGCCTGGAATGGTTTGGGGAAGAAGCAGATCACCAAGAGCAAAGATTATAGGCAGAATTGATGCTATTGCCAGAAAGGTGCAATATCGAGGCACCGCATTCTCGCCCATCAAATAGGCACGTTGAAAGAACAGAATTCCAACAAGCATCAGATTGAAGAAGATGCTTTCAATAACGATCGTATCTGCAATCAAGGGATATGGGAAAAACAGATAGAGGTGCCCTCCAAGGTCCAAAAGCGAAACCACTACAGACGATACATAAATCGTGTAGGGTATCGTTGCGACGTGTCGAATGGCGACCATGAATACCACTGCGACGCTTGCAAAACCTGATGCGAGTGCCAATTTGACGAACGCGGTAATCGTCTCAAAACGCCTGCGGTTATCGTAGCCATACTCGGTTTCGAAGGTCATCGGAAAGCTGGACGACCCGTTTGAATAGGACACGTAAATCGTTGCGGTTGATTGCGCAGGCAAAGAGAAGGCGACATGCGGGTGAACATCTATTTCACGCCATTCTGAATACTTCAGGTTTTGATAAATGGGGTCTGTCGGTTGTGTTGCGCCATCCATGATAAGATAGACTGTCATTAAGTTGCGGTACGTCGTGTTGCTGGCAAGCACCCAGGTCTGCGCAGTGTCCGTAGGGTTTTTGACGCGCGTTTTAAGATGCACGAGGTTCCAAATCCGGCCGAATCCGATCTCTTGTGAAGTCACAGGTTCGAACTTCCCATCGCGATCCAATGACAAAACATCGTTTAGGGACGTGCCGGTATATTCGATGTCCCGCGGTGCGTAGTCGTCGATGACGTATGCGGTGAATGGGACTGCATCATAAGGCGCATAGTTTGGGTTCAGCACCAGAACCGGCGCCTCTGCCCAAAGCCCGGACGCGCTCCAGATCAGAAGAACACCAGCCCACAACGATATCAGCTGTCCTCGTACGGATGAAGCCTGCAGCAAACGCTGTTCCTTTTCGGCACGTCTTTGGCAGTTTGACAAAGGTTTGCCTCTGGGGAAATGGGGTAAATCACTCATTTCGCTCTGACATACGGCGAAGGCGAAAAAGGTAAATTAGGTGATTTACCCTATAGAAAAGCGCACGACTGTATCGAATACTTTCGTTCAGAAAATCCACCGGTTGCATCTTTAATGAATGTCTGGCTGGCGCGGTTCGTTGAACCGCTCACCAAACTGATCATTAAGACATTGCAACCTTCACCCATAGGCCTGTCACCGCCCTCGAAAGGGCCACACGACTCACGGCAGGCAAACAAGTGCCCTATCCGGCGTTAGCTGCCTTAGATGGCGGCTGTATTTTCTGGTGCGTGATCGCGACGCCTCACGCACCGAGTTAAAGTGAGATAATCATGCCTGCAGGACCCGAGTTTCTAGCGTTTCAAACAAATGCTACCCTTGCTCAAGATCACGTCAGCACTGTCCGGCAGGAGGCAGAAGAGTTTGCCGATGCGATGCAGCCGGCAGCAGCTGCAGCCAAGGGTTATCTCAATTTCAAGCGTATCATTAAACTCTCTGATTCCCTGATCGAAGACGCGCTGCGCAGTCTGGAATTGGCCGAGAAAGCTGGACCCGTTTCCGCCCCAGCCAAATTGTTGAAGGATGCGCTGGAAGCTATTCAACCTCGCGTCGAGGCTTTGAAGGAAAAAACTGAAAACGCCCACCTTCTGAACCAAGTCGCAGAGCTCACTTCCGACGCCTATGACGTTTTGACACGGGATGACGGCGTTCTTGACAAGCTGGCCGCAGCAGACCTGTTCATGGTGAACGTTGTCGCGTCCACGTTTGAAGTTGTGGAAGGCTTCATCGTCGTTGACCAAAATGGGTCCGGTTCGGAATTCGACGATTTGTCCGACCGTCTTGATGCCTATGTCGCGCCGATCAACAGAGCGGCAGATGGCGCGCGGGATGTGTTGGATCTGTTCGACGATTTCGATGGGATCAACGTTGACCTGAACCGTGTGGTTGACCTGCTCCGCGTCGCAGACTTTGGCGAGATTGCAGCCAAGATGGCTGATCTTGTTGATTTCGAGGACGAACTCGCTTTCCTGGCCGACATAATGGACAAAGCCAACTTCGTCCTGCGGCCGTTGGAGCCTTTGCTGGATGCCATCGGAGAGGTCACTGAGCGACTGGAACGCGCTTTTGATTACCTCACCGAGGAATTGGGGCTGGACAGAATTCTTGACGCTCTGGCGGATCAGATCACCTCGCTATTTCCGGATATCAATCTCTTCGATGAATTTCTGGAACAGGCAGCTGCAATCACCGACGGGCTGACGGACTTTATTGACACGGATTTTGGCATCACAGCGTACACCGAGAATGCGATTGATCTGTTTGATCGGTTCGAAGAAAGCTTTCTGGACAACTTTGCCGGACCTGCCTTTCGGATTGGCACCTATGATGACCCTGACACAACAACCGTTGAAGGAAACGACAATGACGGCTCCGGAGGCACCGGGCGGATTGTCGGCACAGGCGCGGCAGAAGTCTTTGATGGCCGCGGGGGTGATGATGACATAAGCGCCAACAGCGGCGATGATATGATCATCGCCAGCGCGGGTCAGGATACCGTTGATGGCGGGGCGGGCACGGACACGCTCGTCTTTTCCGGCAAGAGCGTCGAATACGATATCAGCCGAAGCGAAGACACTGGCGACGGCGTCGTATTCACCTTCACCCACTCCGATGTGGCTCCTGGCAGTCGCGATGATGGGGTTGAAGTTGCAATCAACATCGAATTCTTCGATTTCGAGGACGGGCGCTTTACGGCAGCAGAGCTGGAAACGGCACTCATCGCGCCTTCGGTGATTGACCGCGGTGCACGGGAGCCCGGCGCGCCCGGACCTGATGAAGACGAGCTGATCTTTCTTCAACCCGGCGGCACGCGTCAGGATGTCGTCGTGGATGGAATCACGTTCGAAAACGTCAATGTCGTCTTCGGCTACGGCGGTGATGACCGCATTCAGGGCACAACAGCACCGATAACCGAAACATTTGATCCACCCGGCATCCTTCCCCCTTTCCCAATTGTCGTCCCTCCCAACGACTATATCAACGGCGGTGAGGGGGACGACTTCATCCTGCCCCGTAACGGGGAAGACGTCATCGACGGCGGGCCGGGTTCTGACACGGTTTTCTTTGCAGATCTCGGTCGTCGGGGGTCATTCGACATCGACCTGACAATCGAGGGCCGCAACAACTTTGTGAATACGGAAAACCACTACTTCACGCGGGTCGAAAACTTCATTTTCCACGACCCTGCGAACGTAATAATCCGAACCGATGAGGCGGGCAACATCATCTCCACCGGTGCCGGTGACGATATTCTAAGTGGGTACAGCGGCAACGATAAGCTGTTGTCTGGGGACGGCCGGGATGTCCTTTTTGGCGGACTCGGGATCGACTCGCTTTACGGTGGCGCACAGAACGATGCGCTGATCGTTCTTGACATGTCTGATATGGGCGGAACCGAATACTATGATGGCGGTGAAGGGCGCGATTTTCTGAGCTACGGTCTGTCCGAAGCGCCAATCGACGCTGTATCCCGAGAGAGCCAAAGCACCTTCAGCCAGCGTGCGAAGGACTATCTCAGGCAAGATGGCGTTGCCTTTGGTTCCGTCGTCGTGCGCGCGCTTGAGGGTGAGGTGGATCGACTTGACGAAAGCGGCCAGTTCGTGGCGACCGACATCTTGGTCGATATCGAAATCATTTACGGCAGCGATGGGGCTGACCAGATGTTCGGTGGCGTCGATGCCCGCTTGGGCAGCCTAAACGTCTTTGGTGCTGGTGGCGATGATACCCTGTTTAGCGGCGGCGCAACGGCCGGCGGTGGCTCTGGCAATGACACGGTGGTCGCGACCTTTGGAGCCTTTCGGGTGCCCGGCGGCACATCGCTTTATGGCGATGCAGGAGACGACACGCTGGACCTGACACAAGTAGGTGACGTGCGTTGGTCGCTCCAGACGTCAAGCAGCGGCAACCAGTCGGTTTACGCTTTAGAGGGTGGCTTTACAGGAGACCTGTCTGGCACCGTTGGAAACCAGCCTGAGTTGGTGGATGTGTTCGGGGTGTCGGATTTTGAAACGATCCTCGGTGGCGATAGAGATGACTACTTTGGGCATTCGAGTTCCGGCAATGTCCTGCTGTCGGGTGGCGCTGGCGACGATATCTTTTTTGTCGCGCGCCCAAGTTCGGGGAATGGAGTCGTCCGCATTGATGGCGGCACCGGCAATGACACGATCACTTTTGAACGCAAAGTCGGCGATGCGGATGGCGGTACCGGTAACGACCGTTTCAGTTTCAACAATTTCGGTCAAAACCTTGCAACCGACACAACCGCCAACGGAGGGGCCGACAACGATCACTTCACAATTATCGACTACGGCGCAAATGTCGAAGGGGGCGCAGGTTTTGACACCCTGTTTCTTGCCCCCACCGATGGCGGAGTTTCGGTTGATGCCGCTTCTGGTCGGGTGACCTCTGACTCAGGCCGCATCAGCATGAGTATTGGCGGTATCGAGCAGATCATCACAACAAGTGAATCTGACACCGTACTTGGGTCTGACAACGACGACCTGATCGTTCTGGATGGCGGTGATGACCGGGCGGAAGGGCGCGATGGAAACGACCAGATTTTTGGCGGCGACGGGAACGACACGCTAGAAGGGGATGAAGGCGACGACGTTCTGGTGGGCGGTGCCGGGCAGAACACCCTGAACGGAGGGGACGGGACAGACGCCGCATCCTACGCGATTGCCATGCCCATCGGACCAGATGCCATGCTCGAAGCGACCCTGTTTGAAGGGATTGCTGCGAACCTGGATACGGGACAGGCCACCCGTGGTGGGCAGACCGACACACTGATTTCCATCGAGGACCTCTATGGCACGATCCTAGGGGATACCTTGGTTGGTGATGACCAGAACAACTTGCTTTTTGGCGGTGGGGGCAGCGACACAATCGACGGCGGTGGTGGCGACGATATTCTGATGACTGGAGGCGGCAGCCTTTCCGACGCGGCCGACCAATTGAACGGCGGGGGTGGAGACGATGTCTTCATCCTTGGCACCGGCACGTTTGACGTGGATGGCGGTTCAGGCCGCGACAGGTTGGATTTCTCTGCTGTCACAGACACAGCTGATGGGGGAGGCCGGACCGTGTCGCTCATCATCGATTTGCGCAATGACCTGATCACACGCGAGCTTGAAGTCGGAACTCTGGTTTGGGCGGACGACGGATCACAATCAGCGCGGATTTTTGATGGTCAGAGCATTCGTCCCGAAGACGTACTGCGCTCTGACCCGAACTATGCCAGGGCGGCCAGTGATTTGGCTCTGCGCCTGCCAAGTGGCGAAGAAGAAAGCTCGGATATTCCTAGTTTTGCCATTCGGGTCCAGTCCCAGACGATCGCACGCGAGTCCGAGGACAGCACGGTGAGAAACGTCGAAGACGTGATCGGCACAGCTGCAAATGATTTCATCACCGGTAACGATGCCGATAACAGCTTCTGGGGTGGCGACGGCAATGATGTCCTGCGCGGGCGCGAGGGCGATGACAGTCTGGATGGCGGAGCAGGCCGGGATGCCGCATATTTCTCCGGGGATCAGGCGCGGTACACCCTGACCATCTCTCCAGACGGCCCTGTTGTTACGGACCGCAGCGGCGAGAACGGGTCCGACACGCTGACATCAATCGAACTGCTGGATTTCGAGATCGACCGATACGACGGTCTCTTTGACCTTGAGATGTTTGGTGGCTTGGCCAGTCTCGCATCGGACGCGCTTGAAAGCTTTATTGAGCTCTATATCGCGTATTTCAACCGCGCGCCGGATGCGGTGGGGCTTGGTTTCTGGGGAACAGCCTTTGCCAATGGCGTGACGTTGGAAGAGTCTGCTGCGCTGTTTATCGATCAGGACGAAACACGCGCCACCTACCCGGAAAGCCTTTCGAACACAGATTTTGCCACGGCAGTTTACAATAACGTGCTCGGACGAGTTCCGGATGAGGATGGCTTCAACTTTTGGGTTGATGTCCTGAATGATGGCTCCGTCGGGCGGGATCAGTTCATTTTGGCAGTCTTGCGTGGCGCCAAAGCCGAACCGCCTGACGGTGCCAGCCCGGACTTCATTGATCAGCAACTCGCGGACCGTGCCTATCTTGCGAACAAAACCGACATTGGAGCATATTTCGCGGTCACCCGAGGCATGTCAGACGTCGACAACGCCTCGGCCGCGATGGCACTTTTTGACGGCAGCGAGGCCAGCATCGAGCAAACCGTTGCGGCAATTGACGGCTACTTCGTAGATGCGCTCGATGCGGATACAGGCGAATTCCTGATGCCCCTTGTAGGGGTCATTGACGATCCCTTTGCTTAGAGCGAACTGAGCAAGTGGTTTTGTCGGTTGTTGGTGTGAGGCTGAGTTTGTCGGTAGAGGCGCGGCTCACGCTGTCAATTCGGTACTTTTCGGCTGACGTGAGGTCGTGTTGACAAAGGGATTCACACCGCGGGATGGGCGTGATTCAAGCTGGTATCTGCAAAGGAGACCAGCTTGGCACGAGACCTGATGTTGGACGAACAATAAACGCTCTTTGAACGATTTATCATTGCTGTCCGCGCGCCGAATGGACGCAAGCCTACCAACCACGGCCCTGGTCTGGATGGGATTTTCTGGATAGCTGGATCAGGAGTTCCGTCGCGCGACTGCATCTCGACCGGATTGGGGTGAAGCTGACACGGCTGTCCTCGGAACAGGCCGCCTATATCGGCGTCACCCCGGACGGCTCGTTCAAGCTGGAGCACTATCGGTACTAAGCCAATCGGCAAAAACCAGCTCACTGAGTACGAAAGGCCCGGCGTTCACGTCTGGGCCTTTTTCCATTTTGTGTCAGAGGTGTAGTCTGCCAAGTCGCGATCAGTCGACCTCAGTTTGGTTTTTGAGAATTCCGCCAGCGACAAAAGACTTTTGAGGAATCGCACCGACGTGGTTTTATTGCGCCATTCAAGCCTGAGCATTTTCGGTTCGAGGTTGAGATGGGCAATTACCGCGACCATCCGGCAATCAAGGAAATCCGAAACGCCAACTTTCCAAGGTTCAAACCAGAACTATGGTGTTCGGAATTCGTCGAAATCTGTCATGCCTTGCCTGTGCGATTGCCGGGCGGAGGTGTGAAAAAGGTCGCCATCACACGCTACAAGTCAGGCACGGGAGGCGGTGCTTACAAACGGGCGGGTACGCTTAGAAGCCAACTGCAAAAGAACTCCGAAGTTCAAAAAGATAAGAACGCAAAGAATTGGCTGGATGTTTCGAAACATCGGATCAGGATGGCGTTTTGTGGACATGCCACTCTCGAAGAAATCTCGCTTCTTTGCGAGCTTTCACTGAAGGCGGGTCTTGTCTCGGTAGATCGTCTTCAGATGTTGGATGTCACTGAGAACTGACCCAGCAACGATCAACATTGTCACTGAGAATTGACCCATGTGGAACCCTCCCCCTGACGGGATTTGTCGGGGGTCATTGGAGTGATCGACATGG
>NZ_JAEPMO010000099.1 GCF_017643905.1 Marivita sp. | reverse complement strand
CCGCTTATGGATTCGTTTGGCTGGCGCACGGTGCTGCATGTTGGTGGTGGGGTCACTGCGTTTGTCGCATTGATTTCGGTGGTGTCGATGTATGGCGCGGTTGCGCTGTTCTTTGTCTACTACCTGCGGTTCCTGGGCAGGCATTCCTGGGCGCTGACACTGGCCATCGCGATCATTCTGCCCATCGGCCTGTTCTTCTTTTTCGAGGGGGCGATGCAGATTTCGATGCCACAGGGCCTGCCTTTCACACAGCCGTTCTTCGATGTGATGTACGACATCATTTACTGACGCAGCCAGGATCCAAGGACCATCATGGAAGCTTTATCTTTTCTGGCCGATGGCGTGCTCGTTGCGCTTGAGCCGCTCAATCTTCTTCTCATTCTGATTGGCGTCACAGTAGGCCTGTTCATCGGGGCGATGCCGGGTTTGGGGTCTGTGAACGGTGTGGCGATCCTTTTGCCGATCACGTTTCTCGTGCCTCCGGGCTCTGCCATCATCTTTCTGGCCGCCATCTACTATGGGGCAATGTACGGTGGCGCGATCTCATCGGTCACCATGGGCATACCTGGCGCGTCGACCGCCGTGGCCACAACGTTTGACGGGCGACCTTTGGCGCTTCAGGGACGGGCCAGTCTTGCCTTGGTGACGGCGGCGATTGCCTCATTCGTGGGGGGCACGGTTGCCAACGTCCTGTTCACCCTGTTCGCGCCACTCCTTGCGACCATGGCGCTTTCGTTTGGCCCGCCCGAGATCTTTGCGCTTATGCTTCTGGCCTTCGCAACCTTTGTGGGGCTTGGTGGGGATGATATCCCGAAGACGATCTTTTCGATCTGCCTTGGCCTGGTGCTGGCCACTGTCGGGTTTGACACCATCTCCGGCGAACCGCGCCTCGTACTGTTCGAGATCGAAGGCTTCCTGCGGGGGATCGGCTTTATCGTGCTGGCCATCGGGGTTTACGGCATCGGCGAGATGCTTTGGACCATCGAGCAGACGCGCGGTGAAGTGACAACGACAAACCCCAAGATGACCGTGAAGGGCATGGTGTCAGATTCCAAAGAAGCGATGCGCAGAGGTTGGAAAGGCACCGGGATTGGTTCGTTGCTTGGGTTCTTCGTTGGTGTTCTGCCAGCCGCAGGCGCCACACCGGGGTCCCTAATGTCTTACGGTGTAGCCAAGATGGTCTCAAAGAACCCCGAGGAATACGGGAAGGGTACACCGGACGGGGTTGCGGCGCCTGAGGCGGCGAACAACTCTGCCTCTACAGGGTCCATGTTGCCGATGCTGACACTCGGCATTCCGGGGTCTCCGACAACGGCGATCTTGCTGGGTGGCATGGTCATCTGGGGGCTGACACCGGGCCCTCGTCTGTTTGTCGACCAAAGCGAGTTTGTCTGGGGGCTGATCGGTTCGTTCTACATCTCGAACATCGCGGCGCTGATTATCAATCTCGCGTTCATCCCGCTTTTTGTGTGGATGCTGCGGATGCCGTTCACCATCCTTGCGCCGTTGATCTTCGTGCTATCCATCGTCGGTGGCTTTGCCGCGTCGCGCAGCATGCACGACCTCTGGCTGATCGTTATTTTCGGGCTCTCGGCGTTCTTGCTGCGCAAGTTCGATTATCCGCTGGCACCGGCTGTTCTGGCGATTGTGCTTGGCCCGATTGCCGAGCCGACCATGCGCCAATCCCTGCTGTTGTCTTCGGGTGATCCGATGATCTTTTTCACCCGACCCATCGCAGGGCCGATCACCGTGATCGCGATCATCCTGATCCTGTTGCCGGCAATCAAGCTGCTGCGCCGCAAGCGGTCGGAAAAAACGGCGTGATCCATCGGCTAGCCGTCATCAGGGAACCGATGTCGCAAATGTAAATTGCCATAGAAGTGCTTTTCTTTGCGCTCCGCCCCGTTAAATAGGGGCAAGGGTGGATCACGGGGCGCAGCTCCGATGGAATAACGAAACAGGACCGACTGACTAAAAGGGGACAGGACTATGGCTACCAACGTCAAAGCACTGCTGGAGGGACATGATGCCGGATCGAAGGCCTTGGGTGCACCGGGGCGGGATTGGCTCAGCTATGGCGGGCTGCGGGATCTGTCGGCTCAGGTGAGCGCGTCCTTGCGCGGCTTCGGGATCGGGCCAAGCGACCGGGTGGCCATCGTGCTGCCGAACGGGCCGGAAATGGCGGCGGCGTTTGTGACCATCGCGCAGGCGGCGACGACGGCCCCGCTGAATCCGGCGTATCGCGAGGATGAGTACAAGTTCTACCTCGAGGACCTTGGCGCAAAGGCGATTGTGTTGGGCGACGGGTATGACGGTCCGGCGCTGGCTGCGGCGCAGTCCCTGGGGCTGATGGTGCTGCGCACGGTTGTGGCCGAAGGCGCGCCCGCTGGGTCGTTCACCCTGTCCGCCGATGACGCGACAGGCGATGCCCTGCCTGCCAGCGATCCGACGGATGACGATGTGGCGCTGATCCTGCACACGTCAGGCACCACATCGCGGCCGAAGATCGTGCCGCTGTTGCAGTCGAACGTGGCGGCGTCGGCGCATAACATCGCGGCGTCTTTGAACCTGACGTCTGACGACCGCTGCCTGAACGTGATGCCTTTGTTCCACATTCACGGGTTGATCGCCGCCGTGTCGGCATCGCTGTCGGTCGGCGCGTCGATCTGGTGCGCGCCGGGCTTTGACGCGCTGCGCTTCTTTGGCTGGATGCGCGATGCGACGCCGACATGGTACACTGCGGTGCCGACCATGCATCAGGCGATTTTGACCCGCGCAGGCCGCAATGCGGATGTGATCGCGGAGGTGCCGTTGCGGTTCCTGCGATCCTCGTCGGCGTCCTTGCCCGCACAGGTGATGGAGCAGCTGCGCGAGACCTTCAACGCGCCGGTGATCGAGGCTTACGGGATGACCGAAGCGGCGCACCAGATGTGCTGCAACCCGTTTGACCGGCAGAAACCCGGTGCGGTGGGTGTGGCCGCTGGCCCCGAAGTGCGCGTGGCGCATGAGACCGAAAACCGCCTGGTCGATGGGACGGGCGAGGTTGTGATTTCCGGCCCGAACGTGACACCGGGCTATGAGAGCAACCCCGACGCCAACGCCAAGAACTTCTTTGAAGCGGATGGCAAGCGCTGGTTCCGCACTGGCGACCAAGGTGCGTTCGACGAAGACGGGTTCCTGCATCTGACAGGGCGATTGAAAGAGATCATCAATCGCGGCGGCGAGAAGGTCTCGCCGCTTGAGGTGGATGGCGTGCTTCTGGATCACCCGGCGATTGCGCAGGTGGTGACCTTTGCCCTGCCGCATCCGAAACTGGGTGAGGAAGTAGCGGCTGCCGTAGTGCTGAAGGATGGTACCGAGGCGACCGAGCGCGAGATCCGCGATTTCGCAGCCGAGCGCATGGCGGATTTCAAAGTGCCGCGCAAGGTGATCATTCTGGACGAAATCCCAAAAGGGGCCACTGGCAAGATGCAGCGGATCGGTCTGGCGGAAAAGCTTGGGCTGGTTGAGACCGCGTGAGAGTGTGCCGGGCGACAGCCCGGCCTACGTCTTTGATCGGCGGTGATGTCGGATGGATCGAGAGGGAGCCTCCGGCGGGAGTTTATTTGGCAAGATGAAGGGGGAGCGGTTCGCGGAAAACCAGCGGATCGTTTCGGGTGAGCGATGAAGATTTGCGTATTCGGAGCGGGCGCCATTGGCGGCTATATGGGTGTCAAGCTGGCGCAGGCCGGGGCGGATGTGAGCCTTGTGGCGCGCGGGCCGCATCTGGCGGCGATGAAAGCCAACGGTTTGAAGCTGATCGAAGAGGGCGGGGAAGAGACCGTTGTGTCCGTGACCGCCTCGGACAATCCGGCGGATCTGGGGGTGCAGGATTACATCATTGTGACCCTAAAGGCGCATTCGGTGCCGCCGATCGTAGACAAGATGAAGCCGCTGATTGGGCCTAACACGACAATTGTGTCGGGGGTGAACGGGGTGCCGTGGTGGTATTTCCACAAGATCGGCGGTGAACACGAAGGTACGCGGCTCGAGTCGGTCGATCCGGGCAATGCGCAATGGGACGGGTTCGGCCCGGACCGGGTGCTGGGCTGTGTGGTCTATCCGGCGGCGGAAGTGATCGAGCCCGGCGTGGTAAAGCATATCGAGGGCAATCGCTTCTCGCTGGGGGAGCCGGACGGATCGAAGTCGGAGCGCGCGACGGCGCTGTCGCAGGCGCTCTCTTCGGCGGGGCTCAAGGCGCCGGTGCGGCCCCGGTTGCGGGACGAGATCTGGGTGAAGCTTTGGGGCAACCTGTCGTTCAATCCGATCTCGGCTTTGACCCATGCGACGCTGGATGTGCTTTGCACCGATCCGGGCACGCGGGCGGTGGCCAAGGGCATGATGCTCGAGGCGCAGGAGATTGCCGAGGCGCTGGGGGTGAAGTTCCCGATTGATGTGGAGCGCCGCATTGATGGCGGTGCGGCCGTTGGCGCACACCGCACGTCGATGCTGCAGGATCTGGATCAGGGCCGCCCGATGGAAATCGACGCGCTGGTGGGATCGGTGCAGGAGCTGGGCCGCGTGGTGGGTGTGCCAACACCGACGATTGATACGGTGCTGGCGCTGGTGCAGCTTCGGGCGCGGACCGCCGGGCTTTATTCGTAGGCCGCTGTCACGATCACTTCGACTTTGAGTTCGGGGCGGGCCAGCTTGGCCTCCCCGCAGGCGCGGGCGGGAGCTTGGCCTTCGGGCACCCAGGCGTCCCAGACGGCGTTCATTTCGGCGAAATCGGCCATGTCGGCGACCCAGATGATAGCTTGCAGGATCTGTTCGCGCGACGATCCGGCCTGTTTCAGCAGTGCATCGACGCGGGCGAGGCAGTCCTGCGTCTGTTCGGTCACGGTGTCGCCTGCGCCGACCTGACCACAGAGATAGACGGTGCCGTTGTGTTTGACGATCTTGCTCATCCGCGTGCCGATCTCTTGCCGTTCGATCATGGGGTGTCTCCTGTCTGTTGTTTGCGCTGACACTTGCTGTTGGCGCGCGGATTGTCCAGAACGCTGGGGACAGATGAGGGGAGAGATCAGATGTCCGACACGCGCGCGAAGAAGCGGTTCCGGTCACAGGAATGGTTCGACAATCCCAACAATCCGGGCATGACGGCGCTTTATCTGGAGCGCTATCAGAACCAGTCCTTCACCCAAGGGGAATTGCAGGCCGAAAAGCCGATTATCGGGATCGCCAACACCGGGTCGGATCTGGCACCCTGCAACAAGATCCATGTGTTCCTGATGGACCGGATCAAGGCGGGGATTCGCGATGGTGGGGGTATTCCGATGGAGTTCCCTGTGCATCCGATCCAGGAGACCGGCAAGCGCCCGACGGCGGCGTTGGACCGGAACCTTGCCTATCTGAGCCTTGTCGAAGTGCTGCATGGCTATCCCATCGACGGGGTCGTGCTGACCACGGGATGTGACAAGACCACGCCGGCGCAGCTCATGGGGGCGGCGACGATGGATATTCCGGCGATTGCGCTCAATGGCGGTCCGATGCTGGATGGCTGGTACAAGGGCAAGCGCGCAGGGTCGGGCACGACGATCTGGGAAGGGCGGCGCCTGATGGCGCGGGGCGAGATCGGCTACGCCGAGTTCATGGAGCTGGCCTGTGCCTCGTCTCCCTCCTTGGGGCATTGCAACACGATGGGAACGGCGAGCACGATGAACGCGATGGCCGAGGCGCTGGGCATGTCGTTGCCGGGCAATTCGGCGATCCCGGCGCCGTTCCGCGAGCGTATGGCGATGGCCTATGAGACCGGCAAGCGATGTGTGCAGATGGTGCTGGACGATCTGAAGCCGTCGGACATCCTGACACGCGAGGCGTTCGAGAATGCGATTGTGGTTAATGCGGCCATTGGGGGATCGACCAACGCACCACCGCATCTGCAGGCGATTGCGCGACATGCGGGGGTGGAGTTGGATGTGACCGATTGGGAGAAGATCGGGTTCGACGTTCCACTGATGGTCAACATGCAGCCGGCAGGCGAATATCTGGGCGAGAGTTTTTACCGCGCGGGCGGGGTGCCTGCGGTGATGGGTGAATTGCGCAAGGCTGGGCGGTTGCATGAGGGGGTGATGACGGCCTCGGGGCAGCGGTTGGGGGATGTGCTGGCGTCTTGGGAGAGTTTGGACCGGGACGTGATCACGACCTATGACGCGCCGCTGCGCGACAAGGCGGGGTTCAAGGTGCTGTCGGGGAACCTGTTTGACTCGGCGCTCATGAAGACCAGCGTGATTTCCGCCGATTTCCGCAAGCGGTTCCTGTCGACACCCGGCGCGGAAGGCGTGTTCGAGGCGCGGGCGATCGTGTTCGAGGGGCCTGAGGATTACCACGACCGGATCAACGATCCCGAGTTGGCGATCGACGAGGCATGCATGCTGTTCATCCGCAATGTCGGCTGTGTGGGCTATCCCGGATCAGCCGAGGTGGTGAACATGCAGCCGCCTGATGCGCTGGTGAAGGCTGGGATCAATCATCTGCCGACGGTGGGGGATGGGCGGCAATCGGGGACGTCGGAGAGCCCGTCGATCCTGAACGCATCGCCCGAGGCGGTTGTGGGGGGCGGATTGGCCTATCTGCAAACCGGGGACCGGGTGCGTCTGGATCTGAATGCCTCGACCCTGAACGCCTTGGTGGATGACGCCGAGTGGGAGGCGCGCAAGGCGGCGTGGCAGGCGCCCGAGATCGTCAATCAGACGCCGTGGCAGGAGATCTATCGACGCCATGTCGGGCAATTGGAAGATGGCGGATGCCTTGAGTTGGCGACGGCCTATCAGCGGATCGCCAAGGATTTGCCGCGCGACAATCACTGACGGGGTAGGGGGCGCTGCCCCCGTCCGCCTTTGGCGGACTCCCCCGGAGTTTATTTGGCAAGATGAAGCATGGGAGGGGGCATGGGACAGACGATCATCATCACTGGGGCGGGGAGCGGGATTGGCCGCGCCTGTGCCGAGGCGTTTCTGGGCGCGGGTTGGCGCGTCGGGCTGATCGGGCGACGGGCGGCACCGCTTGAGGAGATTGCGGCGGGGTCGGAGGCGGCGCTGGCGCTGCCCTGTGACGTGACCGACGCGGCGGCGGTGGAGGCTGCCTTTGCCACGGTTGTGGAGCGTTGGGGGCGGCTTGATGCGCTGTTCAACAATGCAGGCACGGGCGTGTTCGGGGCGACCATTGACGAGATCCCGCTGGAGGATTGGAAACGGTGCATCGACGTGAACCTGACGGGCAGTTTTCTCTGTGCGCGGGCGGCTTTTGCGCAGATGCGGCGGCAGGACCCGCAGGGCGGGCGGATCATCAACAACGGCTCGATCTCGGCCCATGTGCCGCGCTGGGGGTCTGTGCCCTATACGGCGTCGAAGCATGCGATCACGGGGCTCACGCGGACGCTGTCGCTGGATGGGCGGGCGTTCAACATCGCTTGTGGGCAGATCGATATCGGCAATGCGGAGACCGAGATCGTGCACGGCTTACGTTCGCAGGCGATCGACGCAGGCAAACCGGTGGAGCCGGTGATGGATGTGGCGCATGTGGCGTCGTCGGTTCTGCACATGGCCAGCCTGCCGCTGGATGCCAATGTGCAGTTCATGACGGTGATGGCGACCACCATGCCCTATATCGGGCGCGGCTAGATTTCCCTTGGATTCGGGCAGAGCTTCGTGCGTTTATGCCGTCAGACAATTGGGAGGAGATTACCATGATCAAGCGCGCATTTCTCAGGCTCGCTGGAACCACGGCCCTGGCGCTGACGCTGGGCTCAGGCGCCTTTGCGCAGGAGGTGACGCTGCGGATGCACCAGTTCCTGCCGGCGCAGGCCAATGTGCCGAAGAATGTGCTGGTGCCCTGGGCAGAGCGGGTGATGGACGCGTCCGGTGGCCGGATCGAGATCCAGCATTTCCCGTCGATGCAGCTGGGGGGCACGCCGCCGCAGCTGATCGACCAGGCGATTGATGGCGTGGCCGACATCATCTGGACGGTGGCGGGGTATACGCCGGGCCGCTTCCCGCGCGCCGAGGTGTTCGAACTGCCCTTCACCATGACCGATGCGGGCGACATGTCGGCCGCCTATTGGGAATTGGCCGAAGAGCAGATGATGGATCAGGACTTTGCCGATTTCAAAGTGCTGGGGGTCTGGGTGCATGGTCCCGGCGTGATCCATTCCGCCGATCCGATCACCACGCCCGGTGATCTGAATGGCGTCAAGCTACGTGCGCCGACCCGGGTGACGAACAAGCTGTTCACCAATCTTGGGGCAACCACCGTGGGCATGCCGGTGCCAGCCATCCCCGAGGCGCTGTCCAAGGGGGTCGTGGATGCGACCGTGATCCCGTGGGAGGTGACGGGCGCGCTCAAGGTGGCGGAACTGGTCGAGAACCACACCGAGTTCGAGGGACCGGCGATTTATACCACCACCTTCATCTTTGCGATGAACAAGGAAAAGTACGAGAGCCTGCCAGATGATCTCAAGGCGGCCATCGATTCCCAATCGGGGGCCGAGTTCAGCCGCATGGCGGGAACGCAGATGCAGGCGGATGACACGCCGTCGCGGGAGGCGGCGCTCGATATGGGCAACAATCTGATCACGATTTCCGAAGCGGATGCCGGTCCGTGGCGCGAAGCTGCCGCTTCCACGACAGCCGAGTGGATTTCCGAGATGGATGAGAAGGGCATTGACGGAAATGCTGTGATCGCGCGGGCGAAAGAGCTTTTGGACAAGCACAACACGCAGTAAAGCGTGGCGCGTCGCCCGGCCACAGGGTTGGGCGACGCACAAGACGGCGAGGGGCAGAGCGGCATGAAGACGGCGATTGAGCGCCTCGCGCGGGGCATGGCGGTTTTTGGCGGTGTCGTGATGGTGGCCCTTGTGCTTCTGACCTGCGTGTCGGTTTTGGGGCGCGGTCTGAACTCCATGGGACATTCCGGCTGGCTGACCTCGATGGCACAGGGCTTTGCCGATTGGCTGATCGCCAGCGGGGTCGGGCCGGTGACAGGGGATTTCGAGCTGGTCGAAGCGGGGATCGCGTTTTCGATCTTCGCGTTCCTGCCGATCTGCCAGCTTTATGCCGGGCATGCGACTGTGGATGTGTTCACGTCACGGCTGTCGGGCAAGGCCAATGCGTGGCTGATCGCGTTCTGGGACGTGGTTCTGACGCTGGTGATCTGGCTGATCACATGGCGTCTGTTCGCCGGGCTTCTCGACAAGCTCGGCAATGGTGAGACGTCGTTCCTGCTGCAATTCCCGGTCTGGTGGGCCTATGCCGCCAGTTTCGTTGCCGCATTGGCGGCCTCGGTCACAGCACTTTATTGTTCGGTGGGCCGCGTGACCTATGCCGCTACCGGACGGTCGATCCTGCCAGCCCCGGGGGCGGATGCGGCATGAGCATGCTGGAACTTGGCATCTGGTCCTTTCCGGTCCTGTTGGCGCTGATTTTCCTGCGGGCGCCCATCGGGCTTGCGATGATGCTCTGCGGGATCGGCGGGCTGTGGCTGGCGCTGGGCAGTCCGGACGTGGTGCTGGCACGGCTGAAGTCCGAGACCTATTCGACCTTTTCCAGTTATTCGCTGTCGATCATTCCGATCTTCCTGTTGATGGGCCAGTTCGCGACTCTGTCGGGCATGTCGCAGGCGCTGTTCAAGGCGGCGGAATCGTGGCTGGGGCATCGCAAGGGCGGGGTAGCCATGGCGTCGGTCGGGGCCTGTGCGGGCTTTGGCGCGATCTGCGGATCGTCGCTGGCCACCGCGGCGACGATGAGCCGGGTGGCCTTGCCGGAGTTGCGGCGCAACGGCTATTCGGGCGGATTTTCCACCGCAACCCTCGCGGCAGGGGGTACTTTGGGCATCCTGATCCCGCCCTCGGTGATCCTCGTGATCTATGCGATCCTGACGGAACAGAACATCGCCAAGCTGTTTCTGGCGGCGTTTATTCCGGGCGTTTTGGCCGCCATCGGCTACATGATCACGATTTCGCTTTATGTGCGGCGGCACCCCGAAGCGGCGGGGCATCGTGACCCTGTGCCCTATGCGGCGCGGGTGCGGGCGTTGATCGACGTTTGGCCAGTCTTGCTTGTGTTCGGGCTTGTTGTCGGTGGTATTTATCTAGGCTGGTTCACACCGACCGAGGGGGCGGCTGTGGGGGCAGCGGGGACCGGGCTGATTGCGCTGCTGTCGGGCAATCTGAGCTGGGACGTGTTCAAGCAGAGCATCATTCAGACGGCGGTCAGCACCGCGATGATCTTTTTCATCGTGCTGGGGGCGGCATTCTACAACGGCTTTCTGGCGTTGACACAGGTGCCGCAGGAGTTGTCGAACTGGGTGGTCGAGATGGGACTCAGCCCGTTCATGGTGCTGTCGTTGATCCTGCTCTTCTACCTTGTGTTCGGCTGTCTGATGGACAGCCTGTCGATGATCCTGCTCACGATCCCGATCTTTTTCCCTGTGATTTCAGTCATGGATTTCGGCTTTGTCGACTTGGCGATGATGCAGGCGGATGCGGCGCGCGACGTGCTGGCGGCGGGCGTTCCCGAGGGCATGACGCAGGAAATGCTGGCGTCGATACAGTCGGCCATGGCGGCGGGGATGGAGTTGACGCGCGAGCAGATGCAGGCGCTGGACATTCGTGTGACCCAAGGCATGGCGAACCGGATCGAGGCGGAATGGGTGGCGATCTGGTTTGGTATTCTCGTGTTGATCGTGGTTGAGGTCGGTCTGATCACGCCGCCGGTGGGGATGAACCTGTTCATCATCAATTCGATGGATCGCAACACCCCGATGATGGAGACCTACAAGGCGGTGATCTGGTTCGTTGCGTCCGATCTGGTGCGGGTGATCCTGCTGGTGTTGTTTCCCGCTATTACGCTGTTTTGGCTTTACTGACCGGACATCTGCGCATCAGCGCACAGATGTTTCACGCCATAGCGCAGGAATAGATCTGGCAAACTGAACCGATCAGTTTAGATATTGGCGAAGTTTTACGGGAACGTCACAGGACATAGATCGTTTCCGTGTTAGCCTCGCGCGAAATCTGGAGATCTGTCATGGGCCGTCTGTTTGTTCTTCTTTTTCTGGTTCTCAGTCCGATCGCCTCTATGGCGCAGGACATGCGACTGGCCAAGATCATCGAGGTGCAATCCGGTGACAGCGCCGTGACGCGGCAGTTCTTTGGGCATGTGGTGGCCAAGGAAACCGTTGATCTGGCGTTTCAGGTCGGTGGGCAGATCGTTGAGCTGCCGGTGATCGAAGGCGCGCGGATCGACAAGGGCACTGTGGTGGCACAACTGGATCTGGAGCCGTTCGAGCTGGCGCTGGATCAGGCGCGGGTGCAGAAGGATCAGGCGGAACGCACAGTCGAGCGGTTGCAGAAACTGCAGGGCAGCACGGTGAGTCAGGTCACAGTGGATGATGCGGAAACCTCGTTGCAACTGGCCGAGATCGCGGTGCGCAATGCCGAACGCGAGCTGAACAACGCGACACTTCTGGCCCCGTTCGACGCGCTCGTGGCGTCGCGCAATGTGGCCAATTTCTCGACCATCGGTGCGGGAAACCCGATTGCGCGACTGCATGACATGTCTGATCTGCGGATCGAGATCGACGTGCCCGAGGTGCTGTTTCAGCGCGCAGGCACGGACCCCAATGTGGAACTGTGGGCGCAGTTTCCGACAGATGATACCCGGTATTCCGTAATGCCGCGCGAATTCAACGCCGAAACCTCGCAAATCGGGCAGACCTATCGGATTACCCTTGGCATGACCCCACCCGAGGGCAAGACAATCCTGCCGGGATCGTCGGTGACGGTGTATGCCACGCTGAATGGCGAGGTGCAGGACATCGTGATCCCCGCGTCGGCGGTCAGCACGACGAATGATGGCAGCCCGACCGTGATGGTGTTCACGCCGACTGGCGCGGACGAGGGCACGGTTGCGCGCCGTCCAGTCACGGTGGAGCCGACCATTCGTGGTGATGTGCGCGTGACGGAAGGCTTGCAGCCGGGTGAAGAGATCGTTGCCTGCGGCGCCAGCCAATTGGCCGACGGGGATCGCGTGAAGCGGTTCACCGGCTTCTCGAACTGAGCGCCGCGCCATGAATATTGCAAAAGCGTCCATCGACCGCCCCATTCTCACATGGCTTATCATGTTGGCGGCCCTGCTGGGCGGCATCTGGGGCTTCTTTTCGTTGGGTCGGTTGGAAGACCCGGCGTTTACCATCAAAACCGCTGTGGTGGTCACTGAATACCCCGGCGCCAGCGCGCAGCAGGTGGCGCGCGAGGTGACGGAGCCACTGGAATCCGAAATCCAGAAGATGTCCGAGGTCAAGGAAGTCCGGTCCGTCAACCAGCCCGGGCTGTCGCGCATCAGCGTGGACATGAAAGACACCTATGACGGCGAGGAATTGCCCGAAATCTGGACCAAGCTGCGCAACCGGGTGAATGCGGCGCGACTGCCATCAGGCACCGGCCGACCGTTTGTGAATGACGGTTTTGGGGACGTGTTCGGCATCTACTATGCCGTGACAGCCCCCGGTTTTACCGATGCCGAGATTTACGAGCTTTCAACTTTTCTGCGGCGCGAATTGCTGTCTGTGGACGGGGTTGCCGATGTGGCGCTGTCGGGTGTGCCGGACGAAGTGATCTACGTTGAACCGAAGCTTGTTCTGAGCAGCAACCTGAACATTCCGCCCGCCGCGATTCAGCAGGCTTTGGCGACGACCAATTCGGTTGTGGATGGCGGGTCGATCCAGGATGTGGATGGACGCACGCTCATCCAGGGGCCGGATGGCTATGACACCGTGCAGGAGATCGCGGGCCTGACCGTTGGGGTTGGCGGAGAAGTGCTCAACCTCTTCGATTTTGCCGATGTTTACCGCGCGCGCGAAGACACGCCAGACCTGATCATTCGCCACAATGGGGTCGAAGCCTTTGCATTGGGGATCGCCGGGATCGGTTCGGAGAACATCGTCGATGTTGGCAAGCGTGCCGACGCCAAGCTGGCCGAGCTTGCGCCACAAATCCCGGTGGGGGTGGAACTGCAGCCGATCTACCAGCAGCACGTGGTGGTGGAAGAGGCGTCCAACGCGTTCCTGGTCAACCTTGCAATGTCGGTAACCATCGTTGTCATCGTGCTTGCGCTTTTCATGGGATGGCGGGCTGCGATTGTTGTCGGCGTGACGCTGCTTTTGACCGTGGTCGGAACGCTGTTCTTCATGGCGGTCTTTGCCATCGAGATGGAGCGGATTTCGCTGGGCGCATTGATCATTGCCATGGGGATGCTGGTCGACAATGCCATCGTTGTTGCGGAAGGCATGCAGATCGCGATGCGACGGGGCAAGGACAGCCGGGCTGCAGCGGATGAGGCGGCCAGCAAGACGCAAATTCCGCTGCTTGGGGCCACGGTGATCGGGATCATGGCCTTTGCGGGTATCGGCCTCAGCCCGGATGCGACGGGGGAATTCCTGTTCTCGCTGTTCGCGGTGATCGGGATTTCGCTTTTGCTCTCATGGGTGCTTGCGCTGACGGCGACGCCTTTGCTGGGGCACTATTTCTTCAAGCGCGGTGCGAGCGGGGATGACGACGCCTATGGCGGCGCGATGTTCCGGCTTTATGGCGCGGTCCTGCGCGGCGCGTTGCGCACATGGTGGCTTGTGATTGTCGGGCTCATGGGGATCACGGTTGTTTGATTCATGCTGTTTGGCCAGATCAAGCAGCAGTTCTTTCCCGACAGCAACACGCCGCTGTTCTTTGTGCATTACAAGCTGGAGCAGGGGGCGTCGATCGCAGAGACATCGCGCGATCTCATGGTGTTCGAGGACTGGCTGGCCGAACAGGAGGATGTCGTCTCTGCCAGCGCCTTTGTCGGGCGCGGCGCGGATCGGTTCATGCTGACCTATCAGGCCGAAGACCCGAACCCGAGTTACGGCCATATCATCGTGCGCACCGAAAGCATCGACCAGATCGCGCCGCTGATAGCCGAGATTGAGGCCTTTGCCGCTGAAAACCTGCCGCAAGGCGAATTCCGCGCCAAGCGGCTTGCCTTTGGACCCGGTGGGGGTGACCCGATTCAGGTGCGGTTCTCGGGGCCGGATGCGGTTGTTCTGCGCGATCTGGCGGACGAGGCAATGGCACGGCTGATCGCTGCATCGGACAACATCGTTGCCCCGCGCATCGACTGGCGGGAACAAGAGCTTGTGCTCAAGCCGGTTTACGCCACGGACCGCGCGCAGGAGGCAGGGATCACCCGTGACGACATCACAACCATCCTGCGCTTTGCGACTACGGGTATCGATGCCGGGGTGTACCGGGAGGGGGAGCGGCAGATCCCCATCGTTCTGCGCGCTGACCCCGAGGCGGGGCTCGCTCTGACCGATTACGTGGTCTATTCGCAGAATGCGCAGACATCGGTGCCGCTGGAACAGGTGACGGATGGATTCAAATTCGAGGCGCAGAACACGCTGCTGATGCGGCGGGACCGGTTGCTGACGATCACCGTGGGCGCGGATATCGTCAAAGGGCTGACCGCCGCACAGGTGCAGGCCGAGGTGACCGAGACCATTGAGGCGATGGACCTGCCTGCGGGCTACAAGATGGAATGGGGCGGAGAGCTGGAAAGCTCGTCCGACGCGCAGGCCAGCCTTGGGCGGCAATTGCCGATGAGCCTGATCATCATGGTGGTGATCTCGGTTCTGCTTTTCAACGCGCTGCGGCAACCGCTGATCATCTGGCTGCTGGTTCCGATGTCGGTGAACGGCGTCAGTCTGGCTTTGCTGGGCACCGGGTACCCGTTCACCTTCACCGCACTTTTGGGGCTGTTGTCGCTGTCGGGGATGCTGATCAAGAACGGGATCGTTCTGGTGGAAGAAATCGACATCGTGCGGGCCGAAAAGCCGGATCAGGATTTGAAGGACACGATTGTGGAGGCCTCTACATCGCGTCTGCGGCCCGTGATCCTGGCTGCGGCTACGACCATTCTGGGAATGTTGCCGCTGATCTGGGACGCGTTCTTCCAGTCGATGGCGGTCACGATCATGGGCGGGCTCGCGTTTGCATCGATCCTCACGCTGGTGGCGGCCCCTGTGTTCTACTACGCCTTTTTCAAGCGAAGTGCGGAGGCACAGGCCCAGCCTGCGTGATGGTCAAATGGTGTCCCGCGGCCTGGCTTGGTTGGTGTTCAATTTGGATGTTTCGCTCATTTTGCGGGCAGAGTTTTTGCGGCGGCTCGAATTCCGTTGGTGTGCTGCACCGCTGTGCATGTCGATGATTGCATCTGCCGAATGACCTGTTGCACATCCTGACCATGCAGACCTCGATCCGGATTGTCGTCGTCGAACACGACCGCGACAGAGCCATAGCCATCGTTGACGCCCTCAAGGACGCCTGTGCCTGCGACGTCCTTGTTGTTGGCGATTCCAGCGGTCTGGAGCGCAAGATCGCAGCTTATGGTCCCGATATTGTCCTGATTGATATCGACAATCCGACGCGCGACATGCTGGAGGAGCTGACCCTTGCCTCGGGGCCGTTGGAACGGCCCGTGGCGATGTTCGTCTCGGGAAATTCCGACGGTCTGGCGGCAGCGGCGATCGAAGCGGGCGTTTCGGCCTATGTGGTCGACGGGCTTGCACCCGCGCGCATAAAACCTGTGATGGATACGGCCATCGCGCGCTTTGCCATGGTGCGCCAGATGCGCAACGAATTGGCCGAGACGCGGCGCGCGCTGGAAGAGCGCAAGGTCATTGATCGCGCCAAGGGCCTGCTCATGAAGGCCAAGGGCATCGACGAAGACGCGGCTTATGCGCTGTTGCGCAAGACCGCCATGGACCGGGGACGTCGTGTCGCCGATGTGGCCGAGGCGCTGGTCACTGCGGCGGGATTGTTGGGATGACGCGGGTCACGGTTCCTGTCGCCTATATGCCGCTGGTCGATGCCGCGCCACTGATCGTTGCGCAGGAAATGGGGTTTGCGGATGCGGAAGGTATCGCGCTTGACCTGATCGCCGCTCCGTCCTGGTCTTCGGTGCGTGACATGCTGGCGTTTGGGCGTGTGGATGCCGCGCATATGCTGTCGCCCGTGCCGATTGCCATGGCGATGGGGCTGGGCGGTGTGGCCACGGCGCTGAGCGCGGTATCGGTCCTGTCGGTCAATGGCAATGTCATTGGCGTGGGTAAGCCGCTGGAAGAGAAGCTCCGCGCCAATGGCTTTGAGTTCGACTTTGCCGATCCTGTGAAAGCAGCGCGCGCTTTGGCCGAAGTTCGGGACAGGCCGATCATCTTTGGCGTGCCTTTCCCGTTTTCAATGCATGTCGAACTTCTGCGGTATTGGAGTGCCGCAACCGATCTTGGGCCTGATGGCATCGTGATCCGCACCGTGCCTCCGCCGTTGATGACCAATGCTTTGGCCGCGGGCGATGTGGATGCGTTTTGTGTTGGTGAACCTTGGGGGTCTGTAGCCGTTGAGCAAGGCTCGGGTGCGCTTTTGCTGCCTGGCGCATCCATCTGGAGCTTTGCCCCGGAGAAGGTGCTTGCGGTGCGCACAGCTTGGGCCGAGACCGAACCCGACCTTTCCGGGCGGTTGATGCGTGCGGTGTGGCGCGCGGGTCGCTGGCTGGCTGACCCAGACGCCCGATTGGCGGCGGCGACGTTGCTGTCGAGAAAATCCTATCTCAACGTTTCAGCCGAACTGATCGACCGCGCCTTGTCGGGGGATCTTGTGGTCTCAAGTCGGGGTGAGCAGAGATCGGTTGCCCGTTTCCTGCTGTTCCACGAGGGCGCGGCGAGTTTTCCGTGGCGGAGCCAGGCCAAATGGATTGGCCACCATCTTGCCAAGCATCATGGGACAGACAATGCGCCTTCCATCGACGTCATCTCCAAGGTCTATCGCACCGATCTCTACCGGACGCACATGGCTGGAACGGGCTGCGATTTGCCCGGCGCTTCCGAGAAAGTTGAAGGTGCGATTCGGCATGCGACGCCAGTGGCATCGGCGTGTGGCAGTCTGACGCTGTTGCCAAACCGCTTTTTCGATGCCCGGGTTTTCGACTTTCCTCTGGAGTGAGCGCTCATTTTTTGTGCTGTTGAACTGCGCTGACACGGTCGACTGCTTTCTTTTGAAGAATTAATTGGGAATCGTCGCTGCGCTGCGGCACACGTTGAGCGTGCTCACAACGGTGTGGGCAAAACGAATTCCTCCCATGACTGGGAATATCTGAGCAGGGTCGCTCACTTTCCGCCGGAACCATCCGGAGGTTAGTGTCGGCCCTTTTTCTGTTTCTGCGCGGTCTTTTCTTCTCCCTGAAAGATCGCGCATGTCGAAAGGACATACCATGAGAAAGCTCTTTCTGAGCCTCGTCGCCACCACAGCGCTTGCGAGCCCTTCGTTTGCCGAATTGCTTGAACTTGAAAAAGACGAACTGACGTTTGGCTTCATCAAGCTGACCGATATGGCCCCTCTCGCCGTTGCCTATGAGCAAGGTTATTTCCTGGACGAGGGATTGTTCGTCACGCTGGAGGCGCAGGCGAACTGGAAAGTGCTTCTGGACGGGGTGATCGACGGCCAGCTTGACGGGGCGCATATGCTTGCCGGTCAGCCACTGGCCGCCACTATCGGCTACGGCACCGAAGCGCATATCGTGACGCCGTTTTCCATGGACCTGAACGGCAACGGCATCACCGTGTCGAACGAGGTCTGGGAAAAGATGCTGCCGCATATCCCGAAAATGGATGATGGCCGCCCGCAGCACCCGATCTCGGCCGAGGCGTTGAAGCCGGTGATCGAAGAGTTCAACGCCAATGGTCAGCCGTTCAACATGGGCATGGTCTTCCCGGTGTCGACCCACAATTATGAACTGCGCTATTG
>NZ_JAEPMO010000028.1 GCF_017643905.1 Marivita sp. | reverse complement strand
TGCAGGAGACACACACGCTTGCGGTGCTTGTCGCCAATGAGCCGGGCGTCCTCGCACGGGTGATCGGGCTGTTTTCCGGCCGCGGCTACAATATCGACAGCCTGACTGTTGCCGAAGTGGATCATGCCGGTCACACGAGCCGGATCACCATCGTGACCACGGGCACACCGCAGGTGATCGAGCAGATCAAGGCACAGCTTGGCCGGATCGTTCCGGTGCACGAGGTGCATGACCTGACGGTCGAAGGCGGATCGGTCGAGCGGGAGCTGGCGCTGATCAAGGTCGAAGCGTCGGGCGAAAGGCGCGTCGAGTCGCTGCGTCTTGCCGACATCTTCCGCGCGCAGGTTGTCGACAGCACGCTGCAAAGCTTTGTCTTTCAGATCACGGGCACGCCTGAAAAAGTCGACGCGTTCGTTGACCTCATGCGGCCGCTCGGGCTGGTCGAAGTCGCACGCACGGGTGTTGCAGCGCTGTCGCGCGGCGTGTGACGCGTGAGACCTTGGGTCGGGGAGTTGACGCTCCCCGACAGTGTTTGATCACGTCGTTACCCTGAACAGGCCACCTTCGCTGGCGCGTCCAAGTCGAAATACTGCGCCAGCGACACGACTTTCTGCGAGCCATGTGATGTTTTTGCAGGTGCGGAGCTGTTTGCACTTGGACGCGCTCCTGTGCGCAGTTTCTTCGGAAGATCAGGTGAATGCGACGGCATCAACACCTGCGGATTGCGTGCCGTGCGAACGTTTTGCTGAACGATCACATCAAATTGGATGAGATCCCCAGCATCAAGTACCGGCGCGTCATGGACGCTCCCTTCTCCAGGTGTGTAAAAAGCAAGTTCGCCTTGGTCTTCGCACCAGATCACAGCCTTTCGTGCGGCTGCGTCTGCCCACAGCACGACACCGAACATATTCTGCGGTTTCATAGTTAGGTTCCCCATCTTAGAAGCCCAATGTGTTAATTTTCTTGGCGTCAGGACAT
Source organism: Marivita sp. (assembly GCF_017643905.1). Lineage (GTDB taxonomy): Bacteria > Pseudomonadota > Alphaproteobacteria > Rhodobacterales > Rhodobacteraceae > Marivita. Next base: position 33,832 of record NZ_JAEPMO010000028.1, on the reverse strand, counting down.
CCCGCAGTCTGCGTCGGGAGGTGAAATTTTTGTGTCAACGCCAATTGACCCTGACGCGGATTCGCGTCACCATTGATACTGGTTAGCATCACTTCTGGTCGGAGAGCCCCAAAGTGGGTACTCTGGACTCTAAGCCGACCATGATGAGTACGAGTGCGCGATGTTAAAAGGTGATCGAAACTAAAACGTTTGATTTGAAAGCCATTCAACGTGACACGACCAAGTCCCTCCGAACTGCGCAACACACTCGGGGCCAATCTTCGAGCACTGGTGAAATCGACCGACTCTGTCTCAGCACTTTGCCGGGACCTCGGAATCAATCGCACCCAGTTCAATCGGTATCTTTCGGGAGAGAGTTTCCCAAGACCGGACGTCCTGTTTCGAATCTGCCAATATTTCAACGTGGACGCACGTATCATTCTTGAACCCCTGTCTGAAATCGGCTTTGGATCGAAATCTTTACTGAACCATCCGGAAATTAACGATTTTCTGTCCGGTGGCGTCGCACAACTGCAGGAGACGATTTTTCCTGCCGGTTTTTACAGATTTGTTCGTCGCAGTTTTCTGGACGAGACACAATTCGTACAAGGACTTGTGTACGTCTACAGGAAGGACGGGGCAACCTTTCTGCGTGGCTTTGAAGCAAAAGAAGCGATGGCGCAACAGGGCTTGCCCGGTGACCCAAAGAGTCGCGAGTTTCGCGGATTGCTTATGGCACAGGAAGGCGGGATCGCGGGACTGGTCAGCCGCAGAAATGCGCTGACGACATCCTTCAACTTTCTGGCGCAGGTGCCGTCCTTCCAGAACAATTACTGGGTCGGCTACACCGTGCGCACGGTTCGGGAAAGCACTGCGGGATCGCGGATCGCACGGCTTGTCTATGAATACCTGGGACGCGATGGCGCCAAGGTGCGGCGGGCGGCACGGCAGTCCGGTTTTTGTTCCGCCAATGATCTTGTGGCCTATGAACGGACACAATTGCGCGTCGGCGAACCATTCTACTAGGCATCGTATTGGTCCAAGTGCGGCAGCGAGTGTCGTGTTTGGACGCGACCACCGTCGGTCGGGTGCCGACCATGACATCCAATCAACGCATTGGAGGTGGCAATGACGGTTCTTGATCCCCTGTTGTCAGATGTGCAGAGACCGACAGCCCAAGCACGAGGGCTTCCAAATGCGCATTATACCGATCCCGAGAAGTTCACCGAGGAAAGCCATGCGCTTTTCGGCGCGGGTTGGGCCGGGTTGGCCGTGGCGTCAGATGTGCCAGAACCGGGGGACGCTGTCCCAATCACGTTCCTTGGCATCCCGCTATTGCTGATCCGCGGCCGCGACAAGACCGTTCGCGTCTTCCAGAACATCTGCCGACATCGCGGCATGATCCTGGTCGAGGCGCCGCGGAAGATCGAAGGCGCGATCCGCTGTCCCTATCACTCCTGGTGCTACAGCACCCAAGGCCAACTGGTGGCGACGCCCCATGTGGGCGGGCCGGGGTTCAACTCTCATGCCGAGATGGACCGCAACACGCTGGGTCTGATCGACGTGCGCAGCCATGTCTGGAGGGACGTGGTCTGGATCAACCTGTCCGGCACTGCGCCAGCGTTCGATGAGGCCATGGCGGATGTGATCGCGCGCTGGTCAGACTATGAGCAGCCGATCCATCATGGCGGCCCAGACAGCCAATTCACGTTGACAGTGAAGGCAAATTGGAAGCTGGCGGTCGAGAATTACTGCGAAAGCTACCATCTGCCTTGGGTGCATCCGGGATTGAACAGCTATTCCCGGCTGGAAGATCACTACAATATCGAAATGGACGGCCTGACGTCGGGCCAGGGCACGCTGGTCTATCGCCAACTGACGTCAGAGGCAGGCGCGATCTTCCCGGATTTCGACGATCTGGATGCCAAATGGGACGCAGGCGCGGAATACCTGGCGATCTACCCCAATGTTCTTCTGGGTGTCCACCGCGACCACGCCTTTGCGATTGTTCTGCGTCCGAACGGGCCGGCCGAAACGGAAGAGTTCGTGCATCTCTATTACGCCAGCCCGAACACGGATGAGGCTTTGCGCCAGCGGAATGCGGAACAGTGGAAGGTTGTTTTCGAAGAAGACATCTTTGTCGTGGAAGGCATGCAGCGTGGTCGGAGCGCGCCGGGTTTTGACGGCGGGCGGTTTTCACCGGCCATGGACGGGCCGACGCATTGCTTCCACCGATGGGCGGCAAGCCGGATTGCAGAACATCGCTCGGGCAAATGACCGATGCTCTGGATCAGGCCTTGCTGGACGCTCATGCCCGTGGCGACATGGATGCTTTGATCCGCCTGTATCGCCAAGCGGCGGATGCGGCAACGACAGAACAGGCAGCGGGGTTTTACCTCACTCATGCCTATGTCTTTGCGCTCGAAGCCGGAGACACGCGCAGTTCCGATTTGAAGCAGGCGCTGGTGCGAATGGGAAGGGACACCCCTGCCCCGTCCGACCTCTGAGCGGATCAGCCCATCATTCGCTGACCTGCCGGATCGGCGGGTGACGCACCTGATCGTAAAGGTGCCACGTCGCGTGTCCCAGAACCGGCAACGCGATGAACAGCCCGAGAAAACCCGGCAGCAGCGCGACAAATGTCGTCACCGCAATGAACGCGCCCCATCCCAGCATCAGAACCGGCTGGGACATCACATATTGGAACGATGTTATCATGGCGGTCACGAAATCCACCTCTCGGTCCAACAGGAGCGGCAGCGCGATCACTGTGAGGTTGAACAGCAGGATCGCGAACAGAGCACCGACGAGACTTCCCACCGCCAGAATCATCAACCCGTTTGCAGACAGGAAGACATCAGGCGACGTCGAGATATTCGTCATCGTGCTCAGACCAAGGAACAGCGCGAAGATCATGTGGGCCAGAAAGAACCAGAACAGGAACACCATGATGATGATCGCGCAGATCGAAGGCAATTGCCGCCGTGATTGTTGCACGACGACACTCAGGATTTCTGATGGCACCAAAGGATCGCCCTGTTCCAACCGACGGCTGACTTCATAGAAGCCGACTGCGGCAAAGGGGCCGATCAGTGGAAAGCCGATGGCAGCGAGCACCAGCCAGTAGGTTGTCCCGGACCACAGGGTGATCCATGTGATGATCCAGCCTGTCACGACATAGACACCGGAGAAGAACAGCGCGTAGCCCGGTGCCCTGATCAGGTCGTTCCATCCACGACGCAATGCGGTGCGAAAAATCTCAGACGACACTGGCCCCAGTGTCGACACACCAAGTTCAGGGGTCTCCCTCATGCCTTGCTCCCCAGCATGACGTTCGCGCCCTCGCATGAAAGCGATTGCGGCGGGATTTGGCAACACGTTCGTGATGCGCGGCGATGCGTCGACGCATCGCCGATTTTCCGTGACCGGAAAATTCCACCTCTTCGGGAAACCGCTGGCCCTAGTCGGCGCGGGCGTCGGCGCGGGATTTGCCTGATACGTTCATCGCCAGTGTGGCCGCCATGAACGGGTCGAGATCGCCATCCAGCACACCTTTCGTGTCCGAGGTTTCATGCCCGGTGCGGAGATCCTTGACCATCTGGTATGGCTGCAGAACGTAGGACCGGATCTGGTTGCCCCAACCCGCATCGCCCTTGGCCTCATGTGCGGCGTTGATCGCCTCGTTCCGGCGGTCCAGCTCCATCTGGTAGAGGCGGGATTTCAGCGCCTTCATCGCGATATCACGGTTCTGGTGCTGCGACTTTTCCGAACTGGTCACGACGATCCCGGTCGGCATGTGGGTGATCCGCACCGCCGAGTCGGTGGTGTTGACGTGCTGACCACCCGCACCCGAGGACCGATAGGTGTCGATCCGGATGTCGGACGGGTTCACCTCGATCTCGATATTGTCGTCCACAACCGGGTAGACCCAGACCGAACAGAATGACGTGTGGCGTTTTGCGGCGCTGTCGAAGGGCGAAATCCGTACAAGGCGATGCACGCCGGATTCCGACTTGAGCCAGCCATAGGCGTTCGGGCCCGTAATTTTGTAGGCAGCAGATTTGATACCCGCTTCTTCACCCGGAGTTTCCGATTGCAATTCCACCTCGTAGCCATGCTGTTCGGCCCAGCGGACATACATCCGCGCCAGCATGTTGGCCCAGTCGCAGCTCTCCGTGCCACCCGCGCCCGAGTTGATTTCAAGGAAGGTGTCGTTGCCATCCGCTTCGCCATCAAGCAGCGCTTCAAGTTCCTTCTTTGAGGCTTTGTCGGCCAGCGCTTTCAGCGCACCCTCGGCATCGGCGACGACTTCCTTGTCATCCTCCATTTCGCCAAGCTCGATCATTTCGACATTGTCTTTGAGGTCTTGCTTGATCGAGCTGTAGGTCTCGATGGCGTCGACGAGCATCTGCCGCTCGCGCATCAGTTTCTGCGCCGCTTCCGGGTTGTCCCAGAGGTTCGGATCCTCGACACGCGCGTTGAATTCCTCCAGCCGGTGCTGAGCGGTGTCCCAATTCAGTCGTTGCGCCAGCAGCTTGAGGGATTTTTCAATCTGTTCAACGGTGTTCTGGATTTCAGCGCGCATTGGCGATCCTGTATGCTCGGGCCTTGGTCAGACTTGGTGATAGACCAGCCACGCCGCCCCTTCAAGGCAGCGCGACCTGTGCGATTGGCGTGGACAGATCAGTAAAGGCCACCCGAGGAAAGGGTCCCAAACGACGCTTTTGGACCGACGATCGCAGTTCCACCGCTTGACGTGGTGACCTGTTTGGACGGTTGGCCACTGGAGCTGTAGAGTTCAAAGTTTGACCCCATCGCGAAACCACCGTCGAACTGGATACCGAAGATCGGCTCTTCGCCTTCGCGGAAACACTCGGCCACGACGTTGTCACCGCTGGCCGAGTCAGACAGGCGCGCCCCGGTGTTACGGTCGATTTTGATGAACTGGCAGCTTTCCGGCGGCTTGAATGCGCTGCCACCGTATTTGGCCACGGCCTTTTGCATGAAGGCGTTAAACACCGGGCCGCACATCCCGCCACCCGACGCACCGCGTCCAAGGCTGCGCGGCTGGTCGTAGCCAATATAGCAGCCCGCCACGATGTTCGATGTAAAGCCGACGAACCACACATCCTTCGCGTCATTTGTCGTACCAGTCTTGCCTGCTGTCGGAACTGGCAGGTTGACCGTGCTTCGTGCTGTGCCGCGTTCCACCACACCCTCCATCATGGATGTGAGCTGGTAGGCCGTGACCGCGTTCATCACACGCTCACGATCACTCGTCACAGTGGGGCCACGGCCCGGTTGCAGGCTGGCCAATGTACAATCCTGGCAGACGCGCTGATCGTGGCGGTAGACGGTGTTGCCATAGCGATCCTGCACCCGGTCCACCAAGGTGGGTTCCACTCGTTCGCCACCATTGGCGAACATCGCATAGGCCGCGACCATCTTGTAAAGCGTGGTTTCGTCCGCCCCCAATGAGTTGGCGAGAACGCGGCCCATATTGTCATAAACCCCGAATTTCTCGGCATATTGTGCGACAATATCCATGCCGACTTCCTGCGCGAGACGGATCGTCATCAGGTTCCGGGATTGTTCGATCCCGGTGCGCAGAGGTGTGGGGCCATAGAATTTGTTGGACGCGTTCTGCGGGCGCCAGATGCCCTGCGGAGTGTCGATCTCGATCGGGGCATCAACGACGATCGTCGCAGGCGAATAGCCGCTGTCCAACGCCGCGGCGAAAACGAAGGGTTTGAAGCTTGACCCCGGCTGGCGTTGTGCTTGCGTCGCACGATTGAACACCGAATGCTGGTAGCTGAAACCACCCTGCATGGCGATGACACGACCGTTGTTCACGTCCATCGCCATGAACGCGCCCTGCACTTCGGGCACCTGCCGCAACGTCCAGCGAATGAAACTGCCATCGTTGTCCGCTGTCATGCGGCGCACATGCACGACATCGCCGACCTCAAGCAGATCACCAGCAACCTGACCTTTGCGGCCAAGCGATCCGTCATCGTTGCGCTTGCGCGCCCACTGCACATCATTGGCAGGAATCCAGTGACCGTCCTCGTCATCCGGCACGCCTTCGATCCCGATGCGCGCGTCGTTTGTTCCGACCTCGAGCACAACGGCTGGATACCACGGGTTTTCAAGACGGATGTCGCGAGCGATTTCAACAGACGCCAAGGCTTCGCGCCAAGCATCGGTGCTGGTCAACTGATCTGCCGGAATGGTCTTGCCTGTGCCGCGCCAGACGCCTTGTGATCGATCATAGCTTTCAAGCGCGCGTTGCAGCGCATCTTCTGCTTCGACCTGCAACTCGGGATCAAGCGTTGCCCGCACACTGAAACCGCCCGAGAAGAATTCGCCCTCGCCGAAATCTTCGCTCAGCTGACGACGGATTTCATCGGTGAAGTAGTTGCGGGGCGGCAGGGCATCGCGGAACGGGTCATAGTCGCCGTTTTGAACGGAACGGAGCGGCATCGCGACTTCTGAATCGTAAACCTGTTTGGCGATATAACCGTTCTCGAACATCTCTTTCAGCACGAAGTTTCGCCGCGCCAGCAGACGGTCCTTGCGGCGCACCGGGTGGAATTCAGACGGCGCTTTGGGCATCGAGGCCAGCGTTGCAGCCTCGTGGGGGGCAAGTTCCACCAAGGACTTGTTGAAATAGGTCTGCGCCGCGGCAGTGACACCATAGGAGTTCTGACCGAGGAAGATCTCGTTCATGTAAAGTTCAAGGATCTTTTCCTTGCTCAGCGTCTCTTCGATGCGCGATGCGAGGATGATTTCCTTGATCTTGCGTTCCGCCTGACGGTCACCGGACAGCAGGAAGTTCTTCATCACCTGTTGGGTGATGGTCGACGCCCCGCGCACATCACGTCCGCCCGACGCAACCGCATCAAACGCCGCCGCCGCGATGCCGCGCAGGTCATAGCCTTTGTGTTCGTAGAAATTCTTGTCTTCGGCAGAAATGAATGCCTGTTTGACCAGATCGGGGATTTCGTTCGCCGGAGTGAACAGACGGCGCTCCTGCGCGAATTCGTCGATGATCCGGCCTTCGCCCGAATAGATCCGGCTGATCGTCGGCGGGGTGTATTGCGCAAGGCTTTCGTGGCTGGGCAGATCGCGGCTGTACATCCAGAAGATACCACCCACGCCAATTGCCACCATGAACATGCCCATGGTGACAAGGGTGAAGATGGCCCCGAAGAATGACAGGATGAATCTGATCACGGTTTGCCTCTGTTTCAGTTCCGTACCCCTACAAAATTGGGGGCGCTTGGTCAAAACACATTGCCGTTCGAACCGGCAGTCGGTTGCCTATGACGCAGGGTCACGGCGGCTTGGTCAGTTCCGCCTGAGAGGCGCCAGCGCGCGGTCTTCGTCGCGCCATGCGATGATGCCATCCCGGATACCTGCGGCCATCCCCTGCCGCCAGATCGGATCGCTGAGGTTCTTCAGGTCTTCCTCGGTTGACAGAAACCCGACCTCAAGCAACACGGACGGGATGTCCGCCGCCTTGAGCACGGAAAAGCCAGCGCTGCGCAACGGGCGTTTGTGGACCCGTCCCACCGCATTGCGGATGCCCTCCAGCATATGTTTGGCCAAAGCCTCGCTGCGTGGCGCATTGTCCAGACGCGCAAGGCTCATCAGCACATTGGCGACACGGTCGTCGGACTGGCTCAGATCAAGACCCGCCAGCAAGTCATCGCGGTTGTGCCGCTCGGCCAAGGCGGCCGACGCGGCGTCCGAGGCATCTTCCGACAACACGTAAATCGCAGCGCCCCGCGCCTCGCCTTCGGCCAATGCGTCAGCGTGGAGCGAAATGAAAAGGTCCGCCCCGGCATCCCGCGCCAGAGCGACCCGCGCTTCAAGAGACACGAAATAGTCGCCATCCCGGGTGAGAATGACATCAAAGCCCCCGGCCCGGCGCAAGACGTCCTGCAATTCGCGCCCAAAGGTCAGCATGAGGTTGGCCTCGGTGATCCCGTCCCGTTCCGCACCCGGATCAATGCCTCCATGCCCGGGGTCTAGCACGATCCTGACGCGGTTGGGATCGCGCGGTGGCATGGTGTCCACCAAAGCCGGTGCTGGCAAATCCCAGCGCGGATCCCGGGGCGCACCGGCGGTCTGATCAAAATCGGCCTGATCGGTCCTTTGCAGTTTGACGGTGATCGTTGCCCCACCGTCAGAGGCATCGGTGGCAAGTTCGGCAGTTTGGACACTCATGGGCTCTGCAAGGTCGGCAACCAGCCGGGACCAACCGGGACGGTAAGCGCCCATGCGCACCGCCGAAATCCTGTCCGACGCGTTCAGAGTGTTGGGATCAACCTCGCCCCACTGAACTTCGCGGAAATCCATCACCAGCCGGTTCGGATTTGTCATTGTGAACACCCGCCACGGCACACCTTGGCTGATCTCGAGCCGCAGCTCTGTCGCGCCCCATCGATCGCGCACATTGCCCGTCTCGAACCGCGCCAAAGCGCCGAGATCTTGTGACAGCACCGGCCCTGCAAGCACCGCACATAGCACAAAGGCCACAATCCGTTTCAGAACACCGCTCATTCACTCACCATGGCCTCTGACCGGGCCTTTGGTGGAACATTACCGGATTCGCTGTTCTGAGGACAGTGCGGATCCGGTCAGGCGATATGGCCTTTCGCGCGCATGAACCGTTCGAGCCGGTCCAGACCTTCCAGAATATCCGCCGTCGCTCGCGCATAGGAAAAGCGCAGCGTACCGCCGCCGCGCACCGGGTCGAAATCAAGACCCGGGGTCACGGCAACGCCCGCCTCATCCAGAATGGCACGGGCAAAGGCGCGGCCGTCATCGGTCAAATGTGAGATGTCAGCATAGACATAGAACGCCCCATCGGGCGGCGCGATCCGATCAAAGCCAGCATTGGGTAGACCTTCGATCATCAGGCGGCGGTTTTCGCGGTAGACTGCCATATTGGCCTCAAGCTCTTCACCCGCATCCATCGCAGCTAGGGCCGCCACCTGCGCCGCATGCGGCGCACAGATGAACATGTTTTGCGCCAGACGTTCGACCTGCCGCACATTGTCAGGGGGCAAAACAAGCCAGCCCACACGCCAGCCTGTCATGCTGAAATACTTGGAGAACGAGTTGATGACGCAGACATCATCGCTGATCTGCAATGCCGTCACCGCTTTCCGGTCGTATTCGATGCCGTGATAAATCTCGTCCGAGAGGAAGGCCGCGCCCTTGTCCTGCGCCGCGCCGATCAGCGCGCCAAGCGCGTCCTTGTCCAACATCGTACCGGTTGGATTGGCGGGCGAGGCAACCATCATGCCTTGGTAATCCAGCCCGGTCAGGTCGGACGGCTCCAACTGATACCGGGCCTCGGCGCGGGTCTGAACCTCGACCGGGACAAGGTTGAGCGATTTCATGATCTGGCGGTGGGACGGATAGCCCGGTGCCCCAAGCGCGATCCGGTCCCCGGCATCGAAAAGCGCCGAAAAGGCCAGGATGAAACCGCCTGACGATCCGGGGGTCACCACGACACGCGCTGGATCAAGATCGACATCGTACCAGTCGCCATAGAGCTGCGCGATGCGCTGACGCAGCGCGGGTAACCCCAAAGCAACCGTATATCCCAGCGGATTGTCGCTCATCGCTTTGGCCAGCGCATCGCGTGATACCGCAGGCGCCGGAGTGCCCGGTTGCCCCACTTCCATATGGATAATGTGGCGACCGGCCTCTTCGGCTTGCCGCGCGGCTTCCATGACATCCATCACGATAAAGGGATCAACCGCCCCACGGCTTGAGTTCCGCATCATTCTCTCCCTACACTGATGGCGGCAGACCTAGGGGCGAACACAGGGCAAGGTCAATGTATCACGCGACGCTGCAGTTTTTGCGGGTGACAGGGCTGATCCTGTGCCTGACCGCGCTGATCGCCGCAGCCCCGGCGCGCGCCATCACATTGCTGCGCGATGCGGATATCGAATATTCGCTGAAAGAACTGGCGACACCCGTGTTGCGCGCCGCAGGTCTGAGCCCCGGCCAAATCCGAATCCTCGTGATCGACGATGGCACGCTCAACGCCTTTATCGTCGACACGCAGCACATCTTCATCCACTCGGGTCTGTTGACGAAACTGGACAGCGCAGAGCAGCTTCAGGCGGTGATTGCGCACGAGGCCGCGCATATCGCCAACGGCCATATCTCGCGCCGCTTGGGAAACATGCAAACCGCGCGCACGGCCGCCGGTTTGGGCATGGTCCTTGCGGCGGCAGCCGCGGCAGCGGGCAATGGACAGGCCGCGGTTGGTCTTGGGCTCGGTGTGCAATCCTCGGCCATGCGCAATTTTCTGGCCCATACACGGGCCGAAGAATCCTCTGCCGATATCAGTTCGGTCCGTTACCTCTTGCGTGCTGGGATAAATCCCCAAGGGGCCATCGAAGTTCAAAACCTGTTCAGGGGGCAGGATGCGCTGGCTGAAAGCCGACAGGACCCTTACATCCGCACGCATCCCTTGTCCCGCGACCGGCTGCGAGCCCTACAGGGCTTGGTGGCAGGCGCGTCAGCAGAAGCCAAACCCGATCCTGCCGCCGCCTATTGGTTTGCGCGCGCCAAGGGCAAGCTGTCCGCCTTTACCCGTGCACCTGCGTGGACGTTGCGCCGCGCGGATGAAAGCCTGTCGCCGGATATCGCGCAGATGCGCAAGGCTGTGGCCTATCATCGGCAAAGCGATCTGGGCCGGGCCATCAGCAATATCGACGCGGCCATTTCCGCGCGTCCAAACGATCCGTTTCTACGCGAACTGAAGGGCCAGATCCTGCTCGAATCCCGTCGCGCGTCAGATGCGGTGAAGGTCTATTCAGCCGCAGCCCGTCTTGCACCGCGTGAACCGCTGCTCCTCGGAGGCTTGGGCCGCGCACAATTGGCCGCTGGCAATCCGCAGGAGGCGGTCAAAACGCTCGAAGCAGCCCGCGGACGGGATTTCAGCGACACGCGCATCCTGCGCGATCTGGCCACCGCCTATGCCAAGATCGGGCAGAACGCGATGGCATCCCTCGTGACGGCGGAACGGTATGCCGTCCAGGGGCGGTTCAAGGATGCCGCCATTCACGCCACTCGGGCCGAAGGCGCGCTGCCGCGCGGATCAGGCCCATGGCAACGCGCACAGGATGTGCTAAGTGCTGCTCAACGCGCCGCGCGGCGCTGAGCCTGATGACTGGAGACCCTCATGTCGAAAACCCGCCTCGCCACATCTTTCGCCGCCCTGCTTCTGGCAACAGGCGTTCAGGCTGCTGATCTTGATCTCAACAAAATGTCGGATGCCGAACGTGCTGCCTTTGGAGCGCAAGTTCGCGCTTACCTGTTGGAAAACCCGCAAGTGATCATGGAAGCGGTTCAGGTGCTTGAGGAACGTCAGGCTGCGGAACAGGCGCAAGGCGATGTGGCGCTGATCGAAAACAACGCCGATGCAATCTTCAACGACGGCTATTCCTGGGTGGGTGGCAATCCCGAAGGCGACGTGACAATCGTCGAATTCTTCGACTACCGTTGCGGATTCTGCCGCCGTGCGCACCCTGAAGTCACCCAGCTTCTCGAACTGGATGGGAATATCCGCTATATCGCCAAGGAATTTCCGATCCTCGGCGAAAATTCGGTGATCTCGTCCCGCTTCGCGCTGGCCGCCCGCGAAGTGGCAGGTGACGACGCCTATCATGCTGCGAAAGAAGCGCTGATCGTGCTGAACGGTGATCTGGACGACACCGTGCTGCGCCGTTTGGCCGATACACTGGGCCTCGATGCGGACGCGGTGATTTCCGCCATGGACAGCGAAAGTATCACCGAGCAGCTGGCATCGACCCGCGCACTGGCGCAAGCGCTGCAAATCAATGGCACGCCGTCTTTCGTGATGGGCGACCAGTTGATCCGGGGATATGTTCCGCTGGACGCGATGCAACAGATCGTGGCTGAAGCGCGGTAAGCTTACTATTTTTCGAGGTGCAAGCCGCTTCGAAGCGGCTTCCCCCTACTCCGCCGCTTCCTGCGCCCCTGCCGCTTCCAGAGCCGCTGCCTTCTTCTCGACCTCTTGGACGATGTGGTCGATCATCTGATCATTCGACATCTTGTGGCTTTGTTTGCCCGCGAGATAGACCATCCCCGACCCGTTTCCGCCGCCGGTAAATCCGACATCGGTCATCAACGCCTCGCCCGGTCCGTTGACCACGCAGCCGATGATCGACAGGCTCATCGGCGTCTTGATGTGCTCCAGCCGCTTTTCCAGTGCCTCGACCGTCTTGATCACGTCGAACCCCTGCCGCGCACAGCTTGGGCAGGAGATGATGTTCACTCCACGGTGGCGCAGGCCGAGCGATTTCAGGATCTCGTAACCGACCTTCACCTCTTCCACCGGATCGGCCGAGAGAGAGACGCGGATCGTGTCGCCAATGCCCATCCAGAGCAGGTTGCCAAGGCCAATCGCCGATTTGATCGTGCCCGTCGTCAGGCCACCCGCCTCGGTGATGCCTAGGTGAATCGGCGCGTCCGTCGCTTCGGCCAATTGCTGATAGGCCGCTGCCGCCATGAAGACGTCGGACGCCTTGCAGCTGATTTTGAACTCGTGAAAATCATTGTCTTGCAGGATCTTGATATGGTCGAGACCCGACTCGACCATCGCATCCGGACAGGGTTCGCCATATTTCTCAAGCAGATGCTTTTCCAGCGACCCGGCATTGACGCCGATGCGGATCGAGCAATTGTGGTCGCGTGCGGCCTTGATGACTTCCTTCACCCGCGCTTCGGACCCAATATTGCCTGGGTTGATCCGCAGACAGGCCGCGCCCGCCTCAGCGGCCTCAATCCCGCGTTTGTAATGGAAATGGATGTCCGCCACGATCGGCACAGGACTTTCGCGCACGATTTCCTTGAGCGCGCGAGAACTGTCCTCATCCGGAATCGAAATCCGCACGATGTCTGCCCCGGCATCCGCCGCGGCTTGCACTTGCGCGATGGTCGCTGTCACATCCGTTGTCAGCGTGTTGGTCATCGTCTGCACGGTGATCGGGGCATCCCCCCCAACCGGCACATTGCCCACCATGATCTGACGCGATTTACGACGGTAGATATTGCGCCATGGACGAATGTGATTGAGGCTCATGTAGCCCTCCTCCGGCAGAAAGTGTCAACCAAACTGTACAGTTGTTTCGCGCATATAGCTAGGCCCGCTGAACGGGCGCTTCAAGCTTTCACACAGAGGAGATGGCCCTTAGTCGACGCGCTGATCGACAGCGAGTTCTGCGACCACGCGGGCCAGATCGCTGTCCGCTTCGATCGACGCAACCGAGTAGGTCTGGGACAGTTGATCTACAGACAAAGCAAGGTTAGATGTCACCGACCCACGCGCGCCTGCCGGGCCATAGGTCTGACCGTTCATCGCGAAATAGATCGCACCGGATTCACCCACCCGCAAGGTCGGCGGCTCTTCGGTCATCGGCACTTCATAGGTGTCGCCCGCGTTCATGATTGTCTCGTAGATCACGGAGCCATCCGCAGCTCGGACGCGGATCCACGCCGGGCGGACTGCAACAAGGGTCACCCCGGGTGCGCTGTCTTCGAGGATTCTCGGCTGGCCAATCACGGGCTGCGATGTGTCTGTGCCGAGGTCTGCCAGAACACGGTTCAGGTCCGGGTCAGATTTCAAGCTGACCGGCTCAAGCACCGCCGCAAGTGTCGGTCCGTCAAGCGACAAATCAGAGGTGATGGTTCCCGCAGGGCCAACCGGACCAACAGTCTGTCCGTTGACCGAGACATACAACGCGCCGCTTTCACCGACATTCAAAAGCGCATCGGCTTCGGATGCAGGAACGGTCCACGTTTCCCCAGCGGCCATCACGCGTTCGAAGATCACAGAGCGGTCATCGCCGCGCACCCGAACCCATGCCGGACGCGCCGCGATCAGCGTCACACCGGCCTGCGGAAGACCAGCCGCTAGGGTAGACCGCACTGCGGCCGGCTCAAGGTCAACATTCGGCAGCGCCTTTGTTGCGACCTGCGCAAACGCGCCCACACTGTTTGGATCAAGCGTCGAGATCGGTGCATCCCGCGCCACAAGCACCGGAACATCCAATGCCTGGGGCCGGTAGAGCCGATCAAATGACTCGACAGTGGTCGGAGGGGTGAACACACCTGCTGCAACGCCCGCATCGGCTGTTTCAACCGATGGCTCTGTCGACGGGATTGTTGTCTGGAGCGGATCAAGATCGCTCAGCACGACGGGCGTCTGGTCCACAGGCGCCACCTGCACGCGCTGAACCTCTTGCAGGACGGAATAGCCGCCATAGCCCAGTCCGCCGAGAAGAAGCGCCAGCACAAGGGTCGATCCGATCGCGCCGGGCTCGATGCGCGACAAGAGGGAATCGCTGCCCGGAGCGAAAGGCAAGACCGGCTGTGAAAACGGGTCTCGGGGTGCGCCAGAACCAATGACGGGCGATATTTCGGATTTCTTGCGCGAAGATGCGGCGTCGGACATGCCATGCGCCGTCTCGAACCCGCTTTCGGCGCAAAACACCGCATAGGTGTCGTCCGGATCCATCCCAAGGTAGCGAGCATAGGACCGGACATAGCCAGCAATAAAGCCGGGCGTGTCGAACGCGGTCGGGTCACAGTTTTCGATGGCCGCGATATAGCTGGTCTTAATGCGCAACTCGCGCTGCACATCCAACAGGGATTTCCCGAGCGTCGCGCGTTCCCCGCGCATGACATCCCCGAGCCTGAGTTCGAAATCATCGAACCCACGCGGTTTCGCCTCGGTGATATCCTGCGATAGTTTTGGGGATTTTCGCCCAATCATACTCGCTGCCCCTTGCCGTACAAACCGTCTACACGCTGCCTGCTTCGCGCGTACCAGGTGAGTCGAGTCGCGCGTTTTATTACTCTTTAGATAGCACACGACAAGGTTTAATGCACTGATTCCAAGTGCTAGGCGCTGAGTTCGGCGCGATTCAGCGCACAATGCGCCCAAAGCTCATCCATCGCTTGCACCAGCTTATCAATTTCTTTCGGACCGTGTACCGGCGACGGCGTGAAGCGCAGACGCTCGGTTCCGCGCGGGACAGTCGGGTAATTGATCGGCTGAACATAAATGCCGAAACGGTCGAGCATCATGTCGGACATCTGCTTGGTGTGTACCGGATCGCCCACAATCACCGGGATGATGTGACTTCCATGATCGACGATCGGAAGGCCCAAACCCTTGAGGCGCATCTTCAGGATGCGGGCTTGCAACTGGTGCTGGTCGCGCAGGCTTTGGTCTGTCTTCAGATGAGCGACCGACGCCGCTGCACCAGCAGCAACAGCAGGCGGCAAAGACGTGGTGAAGATGAAGCCCGGAGCATAAGACCTTATCGCATCACACATTTTTGCAGATGATGCGATATAGCCTCCCATCACGCCGTAAGCCTTCGCCAAGGTGCCGTTGATGATGTCGATGCGGTCCATAAGACCTTCACGCTCTGCCACGCCAGCGCCGCGCGGGCCGTACATGCCCACCGCGTGAACTTCGTCGATATAGGTCAGCGCACCGAACTCGTCTGCCAAATCACAGATCGCTTCGATGGGGCCGAAATCGCCATCCATGGAATAGATCGACTCGAACGCGATCAGCTTGGGCGCATCGGGATCGTCAGCCGCCAGAAGCTCGCGCAGATGCGCCACATCGTTGTGCCGGAAGATCCGCTTGGACCCGCCATTACGACGGACACCTTCAATCATCGACGCATGGTTGAGCGCATCCGAATAGATGATGAGACCGGGGAACAATTTCGGCAGAGTCGACAACGTTGCGTCATTTGCGATGTATGCGGAGGTGAAGAGAAGCGCGGCTTCCTTCTGATGCAAGTCGGCAAGTTCGGCTTCAAGCCGCTTGTGATAGACGGTCGTTCCCGAAATGTTGCGTGTGCCGCCCGATCCCGCGCCAGTCGCATCAAGCGCCTCGTGCATTGCGGCCAGAACAACCGGGTGTTGGCCCATGCCCAGATAGTCATTGCCACACCAGACAGTGATGTCCTGCTCGGAGCCATCCGGCTTGCGCCAGACCGCGTGCGGGAACTGACCGTTTTGACGCTCGATGTCGATAAACGTCCGGTAGCGGCCTTCCTCGTGCAAACGATTCAGGGCTTCGTCGAGTTTGTCTACGTAGTGCACCGGCGTCTCCTTCAGTCTGCGATCTTCAGAGGCGTTCTCCATCGCCCTGCGTCGCATTCACGTTTTAGAATGGATATAGATCGGATCCCCTCATGACAATGTGCTTAAGGAATGACCAACCGTCGCAGCCTTGATCTGAGTCAAACACCCCGGCTCTGCCCGCGCACTTGGACCTGAAAACTGCATTTTCTTTGCATCATTGATGGGGATGGCACCTTTTTTGCCGCTCTGGACAGCAACAAGCGCAGTGATAGGGTCCGACGAAACATGAAAAGGAGCACGCACATGTCCGTCGATCCCGTCCTTGCCCGCATTGATTCCACCCTCGCGGACAGCCTCGAGCGTCTGAAGGAACTGCTGCGCATCCCGTCTATTTCCACCGACCCGGCCTTTAAGGCCGAGTGCGACCGCGCGGCCGACTGGCTGGTGGCCGATCTGCAATCGATGGGCGTAACTGCCGAAAAACGCCCGACCCCCGGCCATCCCATGGTCGTCGGCCATATCGACGGCCCCGGCCCGCATCTTTTGTTCTACGGGCACTATGACGTACAGCCGGTCGATCCGCTGGACCTGTGGGACAACGATCCCTTCGATCCGCAACTCGAAGACACGCCCAAGGGCAAAGTGCTGCGCGGTCGGGGTACGGCAGATGACAAAGGCCAGTTGATGACCTTTGTAGAGGCCTGTCGCGCCTGGATTGCCGAACATGGCAGCCTGCCCTGCAAGATCACCTTCTTCTTTGAAGGCGAAGAGGAATCGGGGTCTCCGTCGCTTGTGCCTTTCCTCAAAGAAAATGCCGACGAACTGAAAGCGGACATTGCCCTGATCTGTGACACGGGACTGTTCGACAGCCGGGTGCCTGCCATCACGACCATGCTGCGCGGCATGCTTCAGGAAGAGATCACAATCATTGGCCCGACCCGCGACCTGCACTCAGGAATGTATGGCGGCGCTGCGATGAACCCAATTCGCGCGCTGAGTCGCATCATCGCAGCGCTGCATGACGAGAATGGCCGCGTGACGGTTCCAGGGTTCTACGACGGCGTGGCGGACATTCCGGACGACCTGATGCAACAGTGGGAAGCGCTTGGCTTTGATCACAAGGCGTTTCTTGGGGATGTTGGACTTAGCGAACTTTCCGGAGAAGCCGGGCGCAGCGCGCTCGAGATGCTGTGGTCCCGCCCAACATGCGAAGTCAACGGCATTGGCGGTGGCTATCAGGGCGAAGGGTTCAAGACCGTGCTGCCCTCGAAGGCCAGCGCCAAGATCAGTTTCCGTCTGGTCGGCCAACAAGACCCGCATGCCATTCGTGAAAACCTGCGCACGATGGTCACCGATCTGACCCCCAAGGATTGCAAGGTCTCGTTCAAGGCGCACGGTGCCTCACCCGCTTCGGTGATGTCGATTGACAACCCGGCCTTTGAAAAGGCGCGTGTTGCGTTGAGCGATGAATGGCCGGATGAGGCCGCCTTCATCGGTAGCGGCGGATCGATACCGGTCGCCGGATACTTCCAATCGCTTCTGGGCACTGAATCCATGCTGATCGGCTTTGGCAAGGATGATGACCAGATTCACAGCCCAAACGAGAAATACGACATCGAAAGCTTTCATAAGGGCGCGAGAAGCTGGGCCCGTATTTTGGACGCTCTGACCAAGGAATAAGGGCAAATCAGGCCGAGCGACGAGGCGTCACATGTCTAAAACTGTCGAAGACTTCCGCAACTTGGTCACGGGCACTTCCAAATCTGGACACAATTTACCGCGAATAGTTAACGCCATGAGACACGTACAACGTAAACAAGATCGTAACGATTTCAATGCTCGCATCCAGCGGCTGGACCCGGCATTTGCACGGCTCCCCGCCAAAGCGCGCGAAGAACGCCAGCCCTGGCAAATGGGCAGAAGATCGTCGCGGAAATCCAACAGCCCGGTTATGATGACTGGTCTTGGTTTCGGTATCGCCCTGACAGCCTTGTTTACCGCGAACAACCCTGACACCGTTCAGGACCTTCTGGTGCGCTCCGGCTGGCCGTTGGAATTCGTGCATTACGCGATGAACGGCATCACTCTTTTTATTGTCGGTCTTATTGTCTTTTACCTGGCCAACATGCTCCGCGTCGTGAACCCACGTGCAACGGGTCGTGGCAATGCAGCGGGTCTTGTCGTCGGTGCCGTCGCCGCAATCGGCGTGAGCAATATGGATCCGACCCATCTGGAAACCGGCCTTCAATATGCCGGCTTCGAAAGCCCGGCAGACGTTCTGACCTTTGCGCAGGCCAAGACGTCGGATATCGCGAATATCGACTGGACAAGCGTTGTGATGGTGTCATCCTCACCGAAATGAACAAGCCGGAACATTTCACCACAGACGACCAGAGCATTGCATACGAGGTGGCCGGAAACGGACCGCCTCTTTTGCTGTTGCATGGCTTCCCGCAAACCCGCGCCATGTGGCGTCCTTTGATCCCGGCCCTCGCCGACAAATACACAGTCATCACCGCTGACCTGCGTGGCTATGGAGACAGCAGCAAACCCAGCTCCATGCCCGAGATGAGCTTTCGCCTCATGGCGCAGGACATGGTCGCCCTGATGGCATCGCTGGGGTTTCAGAGCTTCCACGCCGTTGGACATGACCGTGGCGCGCGAACAGTCCACCGCATGGCACTGGATCACCCGCAGGCCGTACAAAGCTTGACGATCATGGACATCGTGCCGACCGAGCACCTGTTGACCAACATGACAACAGAACTCGCCAAGGCCTATTACCATTGGCTGTTTCTGGCACAGCCCTATCCGTTCCCCGAAACCATGATCGGCCATGACCCGGACGCCTATTTCGAGCGCTGCCTCTTGGGATTCGGAAAAGCCAGCCTGAGCGATTTCGACACCGATCTTTTGGCCGAGTATCAGAGGGCGTGGCGCGACCCGGATTGCATCCGCGCGATGTGCAACGACTATCGGGCGGCGATCGAAATGGACTGGGCAGACGATCGTTCTGACCTGTCCCGCAGCGTCACCTGTCCCGCGCTTGTGATTTATGGAAAGGACGGTGCGATGGCGCATTTGCTGGATGTGCCGGCGACCTGGGCCGACCGGCTGACGAATATGCAGCATGCCGCCATTGAGGGTGGGCATTTCTTTCCGGATCAGTCGCCCAAAGCCACGACCGAAGCGCTGTTGGGCTTTCTCAACTCTCTGTGATCGGAAGAAGGGAAATGGCGCGGTTGACGGGGCTCGAACCCGCGACCCCCGGCGTGACAGGCCGGTACTCTAACCAACTGAGCTACAACCGCGCATTTCACGTAGATGCTTCGGGCAGTGGTGGCGCGGTTGACGGGGCTCGAACCCGCGACCCCCGGCGTGACAGGCCGGTACTCTAACCAACTGAGCTACAACCGCTCACTGCCGCCCGCATCTGGGCGTGACGCGGGTTCTATGGTCAGCGCCCTGCCCCGTCAAGCGCTTTCACGCGCTTTTCTGATGCAAAAATTCGATCCTCGGAATGCTGCCGCCGACAAATCTATTCTGGCCTTCGGCAAGACCTTTGCAACAGCACCGTCTCGGCCCGCAAGACCCGCCCAAACCTGACACAGTCTGGACGAAACGGATGGGCAGAACCGGATCAACCGACACTGAAAGTGGCAAAATGCAACCGGATTTCATTACGGGATCCAGTGATTCACAACAAGTTAACACAATATAACGCTCCGATTTTATGGACAAATATTTCACCAGAAGCGTCGATCTGCCATTTTCATATCAAAAGTGATGCGCATTAGCGTCAATATGAAAAACATTCGATAATTACATACTATCTTAAGATTGCCTGAAGCCGAAATTTTCATATTGTCACGTCACCGAACGTGTTGGGGGTTTCGGTCTGCAGTGAGACACTTACTTGAGACAGAGATCAGGTGTTGGGACCTGCTGGGCGGACATGTGTCTTTCAGCCCTGCCTCATTCTTTCGCGTCCTGCGCCACGAGCGCACTGTCTTGTTCCTTTTGCTGAGCA
This sequence comes from Marivita sp., assembly GCF_017643905.1. Classification (GTDB taxonomy): domain Bacteria; phylum Pseudomonadota; class Alphaproteobacteria; order Rhodobacterales; family Rhodobacteraceae; genus Marivita. The sequence goes on along the minus strand of NZ_JAEPMO010000028.1, from coordinate 13,659 downwards.
TGCTGGCTTTCGTCGCATCGGACCCCTCTGGTGCCAGACCCTATGTGCCGCTGTGGTTCTCGATCGGATTCTGGCCGGTTTCCTTCGCGTTCTACATCATGATGAAACTTCTCGGCCTGACAGTTGCTGCAGCGCTCACCCACTACATTCCACGACTGCGGATTCCGCTGCCAATTGTCGGGTTCCTTGCTTTGATCCCGACAGTCATGCTGTGCGAAGCATCCGTGCGGGTCATGAGCAATGGCACGTTCGCCTACGATTTCGTGGGACAATTGGTGTTCTACTTTTTCTCGGTTCAGGGGCTCGAAACCGTGTTCTACCGGTTCATCATGCCCGAGAGCTTCATCAAGGCCGAGAATGAAGAAGAGCTTGAAAACCAAACGACAGGCCGACACCTCATTGTTGGTGGCGAGAAGGTTGATCTCTCAGGACTTCTGCATATCGAGGCACGCGAGCACCATGTCCACCTGACATTCGAGAACGAAAGATCGGTTGCCCGGGCCCGATTGGGGGACATCGTGGCCCAGACCCAGACCGAAGATGGCATGCAGCCACACCGGTCGTGGTGGGTCGCCCGCGACCCTGCCATTCGCGCAGAACGCAAGAATGGCCGTCTTGTCCTTCGGTTGCGCGACGATACCGAAGTCCCTGTCGCGCGAACCCGGACGGACGACGTGATCGCCTGGCTTCAAACCCACGTAAACCCGGCTGAATAAACCGCGTCAGCTTGACGGAACGCCTGCAGTGAGGACGCCGCGCGGTTCGCAATCAAAACCTCGGTTCGGATTTCAGAAGGACATCATGTAAAGCGGCGACACGCGTTCTAAGCACGTCCTCGGGACCCTAACCTGAGGCTCAGAAATCGGTCGCGGACGCCTCAATTGACATGCGCTTGCATCGCAACGGCGACGCCCATCTCTCCGGTTTTCTCCTCAGCGTCCTACGGCATAGGCCTGCATCAGGCGCGGTGTTGCGGCGGCCTTAAGCATCCCGTCGGGTGTGCGGCATGCGGCGGTCAGGCGGCCGACGGTCCACGGCTCGGCAACTTCAAGATCGTGGCCGCGCGCGCGCAGATCGGCGATGACCGCCTCGCCAAAGGCTGGTTCCACCATAAGGTGGCCGGGCCGAACCGGGCGCGGATCGAACGACCCCTGGAAATGCGCGGTGTTGAAGAGCGGCGCGTCGATGGATTCCTGCAGGTTCATGCCGGAATGCACCAACCTTAGAAACAGCATAAGCTGCCACTGGTCCTGTTGATCGCCACCCGGCGTGCCAAACGCATGGCGTGTGCCATCGGGTGCCTGCGCCATGGACGGTGAAAGCGTTGTGCGCGGACGCCGTCCGGGGGCAAGCGACGTGGGCAGCCCCTCTTGCAGCCAGAACATCTGGGCGCGGGAATTGAGCGGCATGCCAAGCCCCGGCACCACAGGCGAGCTTTGCAGCCAGCCTCCCGAAGGTGTCGCCGAAACGGAATTGCCCCATTGGTCAATCACGTCGATATGCACGGTGTCGCCACGTTTTTCCGACAGGTGCGCCATGGTTGGCTCGCCTGCGCCCACGCCTCCCCCGGAGGCTTCCTCGCTGGCTTTCGCGCGGGCAATGGCGGCATCCGCCTGTTGGGCGAAGCCGTCGATCCGACCCGGCCGCTGGTCGAGCGATGCTTTTGGCCCCAATAGCCCGCGACGGGTGTCGGCATAAGCGCGCGACAAGAGCGTTTCGGTTGGGATGTCACTGTGCAGGGGATCGCCGTAATAGGCTTCGCGGTCTGCAAAGGCGAGCTTCATCGCCTCGGTGACCGTGTGCACAAAGTCCGCGCTTCGACTGTCCATGTCGGCGATGCCGGAGCCATCAAGAAGGCGCAAAGCCTGCAAGAGGCTCGGCCCCTGGCTCCACATGCCCGGCTTCCAGACAGTCCAGCCTTCGTAGTCGACGGATAGCGGCGTCTCCCAGGTCTCTGTCCAACTTGCCATATCCTGACCGGTCAACACGCCTTTGTGCCGCGCGCCGGACGCATCCATCACAGAAGCGTCCTGCATCCATGTATCGATCGCCTCCGCGATGAAGCCCTCGTAGAACGCGCGCCGCGCGGCGTCGATCTGCGCCTCACGGCCCGACACAGCCTCGGCCTCGGCCAGCAACCGGTCCCAAGTGTCGGCCAAGTCGGGGTTGCGCATGAGCGACCACGCCTCGGGTGCGCTGCCCCCGGGCATCCATGTCGTGGCAGAGGTCGGCCATTCGTCACGGAAGAAGTCGGACAGCCCGTCGATGGTGGCGACCACATGCGGCAGCACGGGGTGGCCGTGTCGGGCGTAGTAGATCGCCGGCTCCAAGATCGCGCGCAGCGGCAGTTTGCCGTGGTCCCGCAACAGCGCCATCCACGCCCCGAACGCGCCAGGGATCACCGTTGCCAGAAGTCCCGAACAGGGCACGCTCTCCAACCCTTCGGCGCGGTAATGCGCGATTGTGGCCCCTGTCGGTGCCGTCCCCTGCCCGCAGAGCACCTGCGGCACATCATCTCCGGCCCCGCGCCACAAAAGCGGCATGTCCCCCAAAGGCCCGTTCAGATGCGGCTCGACCACATGCAGCGTAAAGCCCATGGCGGCCGCGGCATCGGCGGCGCTGCCACCAGCCTCAAGGATCTTCATCCCGACGGCAGAAGCGATCCAATGGGTCGATGCGACGACGCCGAAAGTGCCCTTGATCTCGGGTCTGGTGGTAAATTGCATATCCGTCCCTTTGTCTCACGTATCGCGCGGGTCAAGTGCCATCCACGGCACGGCGTCGAGTTCCTGCGCCAATTGGCATTCGGTTGGCAGTCACCCCTCGCAAACGATCTGCCGGACCGCCTCAGGCAAGCACCAGGCCTCGGGCGCGTCTTCTGGGTTTATTTGGCAGTCGTACGGCATGGCGCTCCAAGAAGTGGTGCAGATTGGATGAAACCAATCGCTCATGGGTTCCGACCGATCTGTCAACCGTACAAACTCGGTCAACATCAAACAGCAGACAAAGACGGCACAAAACTGCAGCAACTTTAGCTCGCAAGAAATTGTCTTTCTTCGCTAAATCGGTGTTTAAAAGCTCACTTGTTTGCACTGTCCCCTAGGCTGCGGCCTCCTATGGGAAAGACAGCCACCATGAATGCCGTGGTCGCCCAACAGGCGGACGCACAAATCACCGCTTGGACGGAGGCAGTCTCACGTTCATTCAGCCGTCGCCATGCCAAGACGGCGCAAGACTCGTTTTTCGACTATGACGACCAGCTGATAGAAGATGACCGACAAAAGAACCGAGACAGCCGCAACTGTCCAGATCATACCGTAGTCCAGAAACCCTCGGGATTGGTTCAGAAGGTTGCCCAGTCCTTTCCCTGTCGCCAGCCATTCCGCGATCATCACACCCAGCAGCGCGCGGGGAACCGTCAGTCGCGTTGCCGCAAAAAGGTAAGGCAGGGAAGCCGGAAGTGTGACCATCCGCATTTCCGTCCATCGGCTGGCGCCATAGGCGCGCGGCACGTCTTCGGCGCTGCGCGGTACAAGCGCCAGTCCTTGTGCCAGCGTTACGAAGGCCGGGAAGAAGGTGACCGATATCGTAACCCAAAGCGTCAGTGACGTGCCCCGCCCAAGGATGAGAACCAGCAGCGGCGTCAGCGCGACCAAAGGCATCGTCTGTGTGACCAGAGCCACCGGCAGAAAGGCCTCTATTGCGCGGGGAAACAATCGCGACGAGATCGCAAGCAGGAAGGCAAACAGCAACCCTGCGGCCATGCCGACAAAGGTGATCGGCAGGGTTTCCGCCAGCGCCGCAAGCAATCGCGACTGCGCGCTCTCTGCCGTCGGTCCCAAAAACAGGTACTGAACCACGCCCCACGGTGTCTTGGAAATGAGGTCCGGCACCCCGGTCAGCTTGATGAAGCCCCACCACATGATGAACGGCAACGCGATGGTGCCGAGGGTCAGAGCGATACGGACAGCCAAGGACCTGTTGCCAGTGTCTGTCTCTGGCACGGCGGTGTTCAGGGTCACGGCGCGGGTTGCCCCGAGAGTGCGGGACGCCAAAAGAGCAAAACCCGCGTAGCTCAATCCAGCGATCAGCGTGGCGACAAGGCCGATGCCCCAAAGACGATCCGGCTCACCGCGCCCAAGTGAGCCAAGAAGATAGGCCCCAAGCCCCCAGCGTCCGCCGCCGCCGAATTCCGCAAGGATCGCCCCCAGCACTGCGTTCGGCGCGGCGACGCGTAAACCCGCCAGAATGGAGGGCAAGGCACCGCGAAACCGCACAAGGCGCAACGCATCCCAGCGACTGCCGCCATAGGCGCGGATGACATCCGTTGCGCGGGTGTCGGCCTGTGACAGACCGATCACGGTGGCCGTCATAGTGACGAAATAGACGCCCAATGCCGCCAGCGCGATCCTTGGTGCCATACCGGACAGGGTCAGAACAAGGATGGGTGCAATCGCGATGGGTGGCAGGGCGAAGACGGCAATATTCACCCCGCGGAACAGACGCAGCATCGTGGGCGACATCGCAAAGATCACCCCTGCCCCGATGCCAAACGCATTGCCGATCAGAAAGCCCAATGTCGAGGCATAGACCGTGGCCCAGATATGGCGCGGATAGTCGCCCCAATCCTCGTAGAGCCGGATTACGATCTCTGAAAACCCCGGCAGCGCACCGCCGGCCACAAGATCAAGCCGACCAACAACCTCCCAGATCAACAGCAAAACCGCGGCGTTGCGCAGCCCGCGCCAATGCCCTTTTGGCTCAGCCGCCATGCAGCACCTCGGCGACATGGTCGCAAACGCGGTGGAATTCCGGGTCAGAGAAAAGCGAGGGTTGGCGCGGGCGATCAAAAGGCACCTCGATCACATCGACAATCCGCCCCGGAACCGCATGCATCACCACCACTCGATCCGCGAGAAACACCGCCTCGTCGATGCCGTGCGTCACCAGAAGTGCCGTTGATCCGGTCTCCGCCCAGATCCGTTGAAGCTCGACATTCATCTGTCGACGCAGAATCTGGTCAAGCGCCCCAAAGGGCTCGTCCATGAACAGCACCTGAGGATGGGTCACGAGCGCCCGCGCGATGGCCACACGCTGGCGCATCCCGCCCGACAATTCGCCGGGCAATGCGTTTTCGTACCCCTTGAGGCCCACCAGTTCGATCATGTCCTGCACATGCGCCGCCGCAGTGGATCGCGACCGGCCAAGGACTTCGAGAGGCACCTCCACGTTGCGCTTCACGCTGCGCCACGGCAACAGGGCCGCATCCTGAAATGCGACCCCGGTCACTCCGGCCCGGGCTGCATCAAGCGATGCTTGCCCTGCAATCCGCACCGTCCCGGCATCGGCACGTTCCAGACCCAGTGCGATCCGCATGACCGTGGACTTGCCGCACCCGGACGGGCCGATGATTGCGGTGAAAGACCCTGCGGGGCAGGACAGGCTGACGTCGCGCAACGCTTCGACAACCTTCCCTCGCCCCGAAAAGGTCTTGCAGACCCCGGATAGGGCAATCCCGTCCGGGGCCGACATCAGATCTCTTCAAGCAGCGTGGTGTCGAACATCTCACGCGTGCCGTTGATCCCGACTTCGCTCAGGGCACGCAGGTTGGCTTCGATCCCTTCTTCGGTCATCGCCATGAACCCTGCCGGGCTTTCCATCAGGGGCTGCTGCGCATTGTTGAAGAAGATCTCGTTCTCGATGGTGCGACCTGTTCCGGCAAACCAGGTGTCCTTCCACTTGGGCGGCCAGAGGTTCGGGTCCTTGAAGTTCTCATCCCATCCCTTGCGCGAGGCGCGCAGCCACGAGACCAGCTCGGCGCGTTTGGTGGCCAGCGTTTCCTCGGTAACGACCACCGTATCGTTGTAGATCGTGAAGCCGAAATCATAGAGCAGGAACGAGGTGGCCTCGACGCCCTGCTGGCTGATCGTGTAGGGCACGTTGGTCGTGAAATCGAGGCTTGCGTCAATCTCGCCCTGAATGAGCGGCGTCGGATCATAGGCATAGGGCACAATGTTCACATCGGCGGGGTCAATCCCGTTCAGCGCTAGCATGGCATTAACGGAAATGACGTTCACCGGCGGGACCGCAAGCGTCTTTCCAATCAGGTCCTTCGGTTCGTTGATCGGGTTGGATGCCAGAGAAACGATCCCGATCGGGTTCTTTTGGTACTGCGCCCCGATGATTTTGAATGGGGCACCTTGGTCAACAATCGCCTTGATCGTCGTATCCGGCGTCGTCAGGGCAAGGTCCGCCCGCCCCGCGATGATCGTGCTCTCGGGAATGACATCCGGTCCGCCAGACAGGTAGGTCATGTCCAGACCTTCAGCACCATAGTAGCCTTCGTCAATGGCGATGAAATAGCCTGCAAATTCCGCGTCGTTGATCCACGCGGCCTGCATTGTGAAAGGTGTGGCGGCGCGGGTGCGGAAAGGCAAAGTCGCGGCGGCGGCGCTCGCGGCAGCCGTGCCCAGGAAACGGCGGCGGTCCAGTGTGAGTCTCATGGCGAAAGCTCCTGTTTAGAGATTGGGTCCAACGGGTTTGGTCAGGCAAGCCCCTGCAGGCGCTGAAGCTCCTGCAACGGCGGGGTATCTGCGATCTGCTTAGGGTCGAGCAGCGGCCATTTCACGCCACGCGGACGCTTGGCGCGCCGTTCGACAATATGGGTGCGGTCGGGCGTGAAGATGCGATCGACAAGGATATCGGTCTCGGACGGTTGCAGTTGCTCTTCGACAAGCTGCACGTCGTGCACCAATGCGTGCACCGGGGTATTCTCATCAACAAGACCGAGATCCGTGAACATTCCCCATTCGAGGTCGAAGAACCCGTGCCCCTTGCCGAACCGAACCCCGTTCACCGACACCGCCGAGGCCCCCGTGACAAGGTAGTCGAACCGGCCTTTCGCAGCGATCTCTTCAAGGGTGATCGGAACCCCAAAATGCTCCATCCCATCCAGCCAGGACGCATAGAGCGCAGCCCCCTCGGGCACCGTTGCCGGATCGAGATACAAAAAACCCCGGTAGATACCGTAAGTGGACATCACGAAGGGCTTGCCGTCCTCGATCATCCTGCGGCGCAGATCGGCAAGACAATTGTCCGGCGTAATGAAAGCAAAGCGCGACGCCTTGTAGGCCGGATCTTCGACGATCCTGTCTGTCGCGGTTTCTGAACCGTCAAAATCCGGGATGACTTCCGCGAAATTCAGATGAAAGCGTGTATCCGGCCTCGCCACATCCCGCAGTTTCGTCCATATTTTTTCGCGAATTGTTCTGGAGGTCGACATCGTGTTCATTTCGGTTGTTTCATTGTTTCAAAAGAATGAAACATCGGTTTCAAACGTCAAGAGAATTCGACCTTAATGGCTTCCCGACTGATCCTAAGAATCCAGGAACGATCCGCCCGATTGACGTCGAGCGAGCGAAAGATTGCGCAAGTCCTGCTGCAAAATCAGAGTCTTGTAGAAACCCACACTGCGACGGAACTGGCTGCCCAGGCCGGCGTGTCCAAAGCCACGACTGCCCGTTTTTTCCGCAGTTTGGGATATGCCGACTTCGAAGAGGTCCGCCTCCAGGCCCGCGAGGAACGCAATCGACGGGAGCCTTACACGGCGTTCGAATCGTCTCCGGAACCGGCCAGCCTTGGGCGGACGATCTCAGATCATCTCGATCTGGAACTGCGGAACATGACCCGCACGTTCGAAGAATTGCGCTCCGACATCCTGCCTGAAACAGCCGAGCTGCTGGAGTCTGCGCCACGCGTCTGGTTCGTTGGGTTTGGCGATGAACAAGGTCTGGCCACGCTGGGATGCACGCTCTTTTCGCGACTCCGCCATGATGTTCACCAACTGCAGGGTCAGGGCCAAAGCTGGGCGCGGGAACTTTCCATGACAGGACCGCGCGATGTGATGGTGCTGCTCACGTTCGAGCCACGCCCGAAAATCCTGAAATCCCTTCTGGCCCATGCCCGAACGACACGGATGCGGGTGATCACCATCACCGACCATGTCTACGCCCCCCAAGCCGCCCGGTATTCGCAGGTCGTTTTGCCATGTCATGTCGCCAGCTATGGATTGCTGCCCACACATGCCACCATGCTGTCGATCATCCGACTGCTTGCCGTGGCCTATCTAGGCCGAAACCCTGATACTGTCGGTCAACGCATTTCGACGCTGACCGGGATCGACGAAGAGCTGGATCTCTTCGAGTAAGCGGTGGGGCGGTTATTTCAAACTCAATCTCAACACCGCTCCCAACACAAAAAATCGACAAAGTGGCGTCACATAAATCAGCAGGCCAATCTTTGGCGTTCCGTTTATGCGGATGAACGGCTTGGTTTGACGACCAAGGATGATTAGCTGTCCTTTAACGGAGACTCTCATGCAGAAATTCTCGCTTCTCGACCTGTCACCCATTCCCGAAGGCAAAACCGCGGCAGATGCACTGGCGTCCACGGTTGACTTGGCCAAGGCCGCCGAGCGGTTCGGCTATCACCGCTATTGGCTGGCCGAACATCACAACATGCCTGGCATTGCCAGTGCGGCTACCGCACTCGTGATCGGACATGTGGCGGCAGCGACCTCGACCATTCGTGTCGGCGCCGGGGGCATCATGCTGCCAAACCATGCGCCGCTGGTCATCGCCGAACAGTTCGGAACGCTGGCCACGCTTTACCCCGGTCGGATCGACCTTGGTCTGGGCTGCGCACCGGGCAGCGACATGGCCACCGCGCGGGCGCTGCGACGGCATATGGCACCCGAAGACAGTTTCCCGCAGGACGTGCAAGAGTTGATCGGCTATTTAGACGACACGTCCGAGGACAGTCCGGTGCGCGCCATCCCCGGCAGCGGCACTCATGTTCCCGTCTGGATACTCGGCTCAAGCCTCTATGGCGCGCAACTGGCCGCGTGGCTTGGACTGCCCTATGCTTTCGCGTCGCATTTCGCGCCCGCGATGCTGGAAGAGGCTTTGAGCATCTACCGCAGCACATTCCAACCGTCCGAACGACTTTCCGAACCCTATGTGATGATGGCGGCTGGGGTCTGTGCCGCACCAACCGATGAAGAGGCCGCATTCCTGCGATCTTCGCAGCTTTTGGCCTTTGCGCGCCTGCGCACCGGCAGACCGGGCAAGCTCCCCTACCCGACCACCGATCTGGGCCAAGAGATACCGGCACCAGTCATGGCGCAGGTCCAGCACGCCCTATCCTGCTCTGCCACGGGATCACCGGCAACTGTGCGCCGCCAGCTGCGCTCCCTTCTCGACAGTTTTCAGCCGGACGAGTTGATTGTCACGGGCATGATCCACGATCACGCCGCCCGCGTGAGGTCTTTCGAAATCACCGCGGAGATCCTTGGCGAAATCAAACAAGGCTCCATCGCGGCTTGAAGCGAAAATGCCCCTGCCAGCGATCAGCAGGGGGCCGAGGTACTGCGTGCAGCTTTCCTAAAGCAGACGCTGGTGCGCCCAATAGCAACCTTAAGGACGGCACAAGTCGCTCCACCGCCCGCATCGGTAAGACAGGTACAATGTGTCCGGCCAACGCAGTTGGCAGGGCTACCAGGGGCGCACTCTCTGCTCCAAACCCGCGCTAGTGAGAAATCATCCACGGGCGTTTGGTTGGAAAGCTTTTTGATCCATCCGGTCGATATAACGTCTTGCTGTTTTTCTTTGCCGCGCCACTGCAACAGCCGCAACCGGGGCCATGGGTGCTGGTGCGCTTGGGGCTGTCGGCAGAGCGTTCGTTGGTCTCGTGCGCGCGCCGCGTGCTCGTGCTCAGACCGGAAATGTGCGGAACGCTGAACAGAACGCGCGGCGCTGTTTGACCGCAATCGGGGCAGTCGCACGGGTCAGCAAAGGCGTGCATGGGTTTCACGGTTTCAAAAACGCCGCACTCGCTGCATTTGTATTCGTAGACGGGCATAGTGAGTTTCCTAAATAAGGAACCGGTGCAGCCACATGGGCCGCACCGGTCAGGGACATCACAGATCGGGGGCCAATGGCACGTCGACGCTTCCGTCGAGGTACTTTTTCGGGCCGTCGGCATTGGGCATCATGTCCCACTCGAAAATGTCGTTGGGCAGCCAGAGCGTGGCACAGGCGTTCGGGATATCCACCACGCCCGAGATGTGCCCTTGCACGGGCGCTGTTCCAAGGATCGCATAGGCCTGCGCGCCGGTATAGCCGAACTTCTTGAGGTACTCGATCGCGTTAAGGCAGGCCTGACGGTAGGCGATATGCACGTCAAGGTAATGCTGTTCGCCCTTCTCATCGACCGAGATGCCTTCGAAGATCAGGTAATCGTCGTATTTCGGCGTGATTGGGGAGGGTTTGAAGATCGGGTTACGAATCCCGTATTTCGACATGCCGTCTTTGATCAGCGACACCTTGAGATGCAGCCAGCCCGCCATTTCGATGGCGCCGCAGAAGGTGATTTCGCCATCGCCCTGACTGAAGTGCAGGTCGCCCATCGAAAGGCCCGCACCCTCCACATAGACCGGGAAATAACAGGTCGACCCGCGGCTCAGGTCCTTGATATCGCAATTGCCTCCGTGTTCGCGCGGCGGAACGGTGCGCGCGGCCTCTGCAGCTGCGGCATCGCGCGCCTCACCCTTCATCGCGCCCATATGCGCGCTTTGTGTGTTCGGCAGGGCGGCCAGTGGCGGTACACGCTGCGGATCGGTGTTGAAGAGCGCGGTTTCGCGCGCGTTCCACATATCCAGCATCTTGCGGTCCGGCAGACAGCCGATCAGGCCGGGATGGATAAGTCCTGCGTATTTCACGCCCGGCACGTGGCGCGACTTGGTGAACATCCCGTCGATGTCCCAGATCGACTTCTGCGCCTGCGGGAAGTGCTCTGTCAGAAAACCGCCGCCGTTCTGCTTGGAGAAGAAGCCGTTGAAACCCCAGAGCATGTCCTCTTTCGCGCCGATATCGAGGATCTCCACCACCAGCAGATCGCCCGGCTCAGCTCCTTTGACGCCGATCGGGCCGGACAGGTAATGCACCTGCTCAAGCTCCACGTCGCGCACGTCGGCCGCGTCGTCGTCGTTCTTGATCTGGCCGCCGGTCCAGTCATAGGTTTCGATGCGAAAATCGTCGCCCGGCTCCACCCACACGTTGATCGGAATGTCCGGGTGCCAGCGATTGTGCACATTCTCATTGGTGTGCGGGCTTTCGCTCAGTTCTACGGAAATCAGTGTCTCAGCCATGTCTACCTCCTGGTCTGCTGGTCATACGGAAAGGAATTTCGAGACCTTGGCCTCGTCGATGCCCGCGCGCGGGCTGTCATGCACAAAGCTGCCGTTCTCGATCACCATCACCCGGTCGGCAACGTCGAGCGCAAAGCTGAGCACCTGTTCGGAAACGACGATGCTCAGGCCCTTTTCGTCGCGGATCTTGCGCAGCGTCCGGGCCATGTCGCGGATGATAGAGGGCTGGATGCCTTCGGTCGGCTCATCGAGCAGAAGAACCTTAGGGTTCGAGGCCAGCGCACGGGCGATGGCCAACTGCTGCTGTTGACCGCCAGACAGGTTACCACCCCGCCGATCCTTCATTTCCAGAAGCACCGGGAACAGCTCGTAAATGTCGTTTGGCACCTTGGACTGTCCGGTCACCGTCAGTCCGGTTTCCACGTTTTCCTGCACCGTCATCGCGGAAAAGATCATCCGGCCTTGCGGGACATAGGCAATGCCCCGGGCGACGCGTTCGTGCGATTTGAGGCCGGTCAGGGCTTGATCACCCACCGCCACATCCCCGGATTTTTCGGGAACGATGCCCATGAGTGTCTTCATCAGGGTCGTCTTGCCCATGCCATTCCGGCCCATGATGGCGACAATCTCACCGGGGGCGACGGTCAGGTCGAGCCCGTGCAGAACCTCGCTTTGGCCATAAGCTGCGGACAGGGATTTCACGTTCAGCATGTCTGGACTCCTTCAATGACCGAGGTAGACTTCGACGACCTTCGGGTCGTTCTGCACCCGGTCCATCGTGCCTTCGGACAGGGTTTTGCCTTGGTGCAGGACCGTGACGCGGGTCGCGATGTCGGCAACAAAGCCCATGTCATGTTCGATGACGATCACCGACCGGTCCTGAATGATCCGGTTGAGCAATTCGGCGGTTTTCTTGCGTTCGGCCACAGACATGCCCGCGACCGGTTCGTCCAGCATGAGCAGCTCGGGGTCCTGGATCAGCAGCATCCCGATCTCGAGCCACTGCTTCTGCCCGTGGCTCAGAAAGGCGGCCTTTTCATCAAGCTGCCCGTCGAGGAAGATCGTCTGCGCGATTTCCTTGATCCGGGCGCGGACGGTTTCGTCGCGTTTGAAGGCCAGCGCACCGAACACGCCGTGCCCCTTGGGATAGCTGAGTTCGAGGTTCTCGAACACGGTCAGGTCTTCGTAGACCGAGGGCGTCTGGAACTTGCGGCCCACCCCGGCATGCACGATCTGGTCCTCGCGCATCGCCAAAAGCTCTTTGCCTTTGAACACAACCGATCCTTCCGTGGCCTTGGTCCGTCCGCAGATCAGATCGAGCACGGTTGTCTTACCTGCCCCGTTCGGGCCGATGATCACCCGGCATTCATTGGGTTCGACATAAAAGCTCAGGTGATCCACCGCCTTGAAGCCGTCGAAGGACACGGTGAGGTCTTCGACCTTGAGAATGAAACGCTCGTCCATGCCGATCACTCCGCCGGGGTGCCATCAGGCGCGGGTGCTACAGATTTCTTCTTGCCCATGATCTCGAGCAGGCGCGGTTCGATCTTTTCGGACCAGACGCCGGCCAGACCGTTCGGGAAGACCATGACGACCGCGATGAAGAGGCCGCCAAGGCCCAGCAGCCACAGTTCGGGGAAACTTTCGGAAAGCGAGGTCTTGGCCCAGTTCACAAGGAGCGCGCCGTAGACCGCGCCGAGGATCGACAGACGCCCGCCGACGGCACAGAAGATCACCATCTCGATGGAAGGCACGCTCCCGACCAGTGTCGGTGACATGAAACCAACCTGCAGGGTGAACATCGCCCCGCCGATCCCGGCAAAGGCCGCGCCAAGGCAGAAGATGAAGATCTTGAAGTTGGCGACGTTGTAGCCCGAGAAGCGCACGCGGTCTTCCTGGTCGCGCATGGCGATCAGAAGGCGGCCCAGCTTGGACTTGCGGACATATTGCGCAACAAGCAGCACCGCGAAAAGCAGCACGCCGTTGACGAAATAGAGGATCGTCTTGGCCTCGTCTGTGCGGATGTCCCAGCCCAGCAGCGTGCGCAGGTCGGTGATGCCGTTGACGCCGCCGGTATAGCCCTGCTGACCGATGATCAGGATCGTCATGATCGCGGCGAAGGCCTGTGTAATGATGGCAAAGTAGACGCCGCCCACCCGCCGGGTGAACATGGCCACGCCGATGATGAAGGCGAACATGACCGGCACCGCGACCACCGCGATCAGTGCGAGAGGCAGGGAATAGAACGGTTCCCACCACCAAGGCAGCTCGGTCAGCTGGTTCCAGTCCATGAAGTCGGGAATGCCGGGTGTGGTGTTGGATGTCACTGAGAACTGACCCAGCATTGTCATCGAGATTTGACCCGCCTGTCAGTATGTCGGTCGGTTCATGACGGGGTCAACATTGGCGTCTCCTTCCTCTTTTTTTTCGCGGTCTCCGAGCTGGCCTTGAAG
>NZ_JAEPMO010000243.1 GCF_017643905.1 Marivita sp. | reverse complement strand
CGGCACGCCCGGCCATCAGGATCGAGTTGGCGTGATCGGCCTCGTAAATATGCCCGACAGCCATGGTACACAGTCCCGCCTCGTTGCGGATGCGGTCCGAGAACGGGGTCTGGAACATCCTTCCATAGACGGGTTTGGCCTTGGTCGAGGTTTGGCCTGCGGACACGTCGATCAAATCGGCCCCGGCATCGGCAAACGCTTTGGCGATCAGCACCGCCTCGTCCGGCGTTACGCCGTCCTCGTCCAGCCAGTCCGTCGCTGAGATGCGCACCGACATCGGTTTCCCCTCGGGCCAGACCGCGCGCATTGCGGCGAACACTTCAAGCGGGTAGCGCAGGCGGTTCTCCAGATTGCCGCCGTACTCATCTGTACGGATGTTCGACGCGGGTGAGATGAATGAGGACAGCAGATACCCGTGTGCCGCGTGCAGTTCGATCATGTCGAACCCGGCCCGGTCCGCCATTTCTGCAGAGGCCACGAATTGCGCTGTGATCTCATCCATCTCGGCCCGCGTGATTTCGCGCGGCGTGGCGTTCTCGTCCGACCACGGCAGGGCTGAGGCGCTGATGACGTCCCAGTTGCCATCGGGCAGGGGGGCGTCCATCCGTTCCCACCCCAATTGGGTCGAGCCTTTGCGCCCGGAATGGCCGATCTGGCAGCAGATTTTCGTATCCGTAACGCTGTGTACGAACTTGGCCAGCCGCGCCCAGGCCGCTTCGTGTTCGGGTGCATAAAGCCCCGGACAGCCGGGGGTGATCCGCCCCTCGGGCGACACACAGGTCATTTCGGTGAAGACCAGACCCGCGCCGCCTTTGGCACGTTCGCCATAATGGACAAGGTGCCAGTCGGTGGGGCAGCCATCCTCTGCCATGTATTGCGCCATGGGTGAGACCACGATGCGGTTCTTCAGCGTCATGTCGCGCAGACGGAATGGAGTGAACATGGGCGCCCGCAGAGGCGCGTCTTCGGGAACACCGGCCTGCGTCATGAACCAACGTTCCGCACCTTCGAGCCATGCTTTGTCGCGCGCGCGGAGGTTCTCGTGGCTGATCCGCTGGCTGCGAGTGAGCATCGAATAATTGAGCTGCACGGGGTCGAGGCCCAGATACCGCTCGACCGTTTCGAACCATTCCATCGAATTGCGGGCCGCCGATTGCAGGCGCAGCACTTCGAGGCGGCGTTCGTCCTCATAGCGCTGGAACGCGCGGGTCATGTCAGGCTCTGTGTGAAGGTACTCGGCCAACGCAATCGCGGATTCCAGCGCCAGTTTGGTGCCCGAGCCGATTGAGAAATGCGCGGTTGCGGCGGCATCGCCCAGCAGCACGACGTTCTCGTGGCTCCATGTCTCGCACAGCACGCGCGGAAACCGGATCCAGGCCGATCCCCGGATATGCCGCGCGTTTGTCATCAGGGCATGGCCACCGAGGTGGTCTTTGAAGATTTCCTCGCAGGTCCCGATGCTTTCGTCCTGCGTCATGTCGGCAAAGCCGAACGCGTCAAACGTCTCTTGCGTGCATTCCACGATGAAGGTCGCGGTGTCGTCGTCGAACTGGTAGGCGTGCGCCCAGACCCAGCCCTTGTCGGTTTCCTCGAAAATGAAGGTGAACGCGTCATCAAAGCGCTGATGGGTGCCCAACCAGACAAACTGGCAATGGCGCAGGTCGATGTCGGGTTTGAAGCTGTCGGCATAAAGCGTGCGGGTCTTGGAATTGAGACCGTCGCTGGCAACCACAAGGTCGTATTCCTGACGGTAATCGTCAGCGCTGCCGATTTCAGTCTCGAACCGTAGCTCGACCCCCAATTCCCGCGCCCGTGCCTGGAGCAGAATCAACAACTGCTTGCGTCCGATGCCGCAGAACCCGTGACCGGAGGACACAAGCCGTTCGCCGCGATAGTGCAGGGCGATGTCGTCCCAATAGGCGAAATGGGCGCGGATCGCTTCGGCGCTTTTGGGGTCATTGGCGGCGAGATTGTCGAGCGTTTCGTCCGACAGCACGACGCCCCAGCCAAACGTATCATCGGGCTTGTTGCGTTCGATCACGGTGATCTCGTGCGACGGATCGCGCAGCTTCATCGAGATCGCGAAGTAAAGCCCCGCCGGACCGCCCCCCAGACATGCAACCCGCATCTCGACCTCTTTCTTTGACAGCTTGAAGGGAAGGCTGCACGAGTCGCAAATTTATTTCAAGTTTGAAGTTTTAAACTTGAAATAAATAACCTGCCGCGCCTCAGTTGGAGGGAGACACTTGCCATTCTTCACCCGCGCCCCGACAAATACGCCAACACTTCAGGACAAAGGCGACCCAGAGCGATGACCGTTTCGATAGCCAAACAAGGCCGCGTTGCGGTCGTCACCATCGACAATCCCCCGGTCAATGCATCGTCACAGGCGGTGCGAGCGGGGTTATTGCAGGCCGTGGCGGGGACCGAGGCTGACCCGGACGTCATGTCGGTGGTCCTCGCCTGCGCCGGGCGCACCTTTGTCGCCGGGGCCGACGTGCGCGAGTTCGACCTGCCGCCGGTCGAGCCGCATCTGCCGGACGTCATCACCGCTATTGAGGCAGCCTCGAAACCGTGGGTCGCAGCGATCCACGGCACCGCTTTGGGCGGCGGGTTGGAACTGGCGATGGGGTGTCATGCGCGGATTGCGGACGCCACGGCGCGCATGGGGTTGCCCGAAGTGACCCTTGGTCTTGTGCCGGGGGCGGGGGGCACGGTCCGGTTGCCGCGATTGGTCGAGGCGGAACTGGCGCTGAAGATGATCGCGGGGGGAAAGCCGATCTCGGCCAAGGCGGCGCTTGAGGCCGGTCTGATCGACGCGATTGCAACGGGCGATCTGTTGGGCGAGGCGGTGGCCTTGGCAAACACGCTGGATGCGCCACGACGTACGCTTGATACGGCAGTAGTCGGCGCAACCAATCCTGACGCATTCGACAAGACGGCATCGGGCCTGCGTCGCAAAGCACGCGGGCAGGTGTCGATTGGAGCGGCCATCGACGCGGTGGAGCGCGGCTTGCTCTTGCCTGCGGACGCGGCATTGTCCGAAGAACGCGCAACCTTTCTTGCCTTGAAATCCAGCGATCAGGCCCGCGCCTTGCGTCACATCTTCTTTGCCGAACGCGCCACATTGGCCGACCCGAGGGCGAAACAGACCCCGCGCCCGATCACGCAGATCGGTGTGATCGGAGGCGGCACAATGGGGGCGGGCATTGCGTCGGCCTGCCTTATGTGCGGGTTCCATGTGACGTTGATCGAACGCGACGAGACCAGCCTGGAGGCTGGGGCCAACCGTGTACGCGGAACAATCGACAGCAGCGCCAAGCGGGGTCTTCTGCCTGACCTGAACGCCGTCGTCGCGCGGTTCGAAACCGCCACCGACTACGCCGCTCTGGCGGATGCGGATCTGGTGATCGAGGCGGTCTTCGAAGACTTGGAGGTCAAGAAACAGGTCTTCGCGCAACTGGATGCGGTCACCAAACCGGATGCGATCCTGGCGACCAACACCTCCTATCTCGACGTGAACGCCATCGCAGCGGTTCTGTCCGACCCGTCGCGTGCCATCGGTCTGCACTTCTTTTCCCCGGCGCATATCATGAAGCTCTTGGAGATCGTCCTGCCCGACGCGGTGGCCGAGGATGTGATTGCCACGGCAGCGAAGTTGTCGAAATCGCTGGGAAAGATCGGGGTCCTGTCCGGTGTCTGCGACGGCTTCATCGGCAACCGCATCATGTCGGCCTACCGCGCAGAGGCGGATCGGCTTTTGATCGACGGGGCCACGCCTTCACAGGTGGATGCGGCCATGCGCGATTATGGCTTTCCGATCGGCGTGTTTGAAATGCAGGATCTGGCGGGGCTGGATATCGCGTGGGCGATGCGCAAACGGCGGCTGGCCGAGGGCAAGCTCAGTGGCCCTTATATCCGGAACGCAGATCGGCGCTGCGAGATGGG
>NZ_JAEPMO010000021.1 GCF_017643905.1 Marivita sp. | reverse complement strand
GTCGACGCTGTTGCGCTGCATCAATCTGCTGGAACCCATCGACGACGGCATGATCCTTCTGGACGGTGTCGATATCAGCGGACCGGGGCTGAACCCGCAGCCGATCCGTGCGCGCATCGGGATCGTCTTCCAGTCGTTCAACCTGTTTCCGCACATGACCGCTGCCGAAAACGTCATGCTCGCCCCGCGTCGCGTTTTGGGCAAAAGCCGCGATGCGTTGGAGGCACCCGTCAAAGCGCTGTTCGAGCGGTTCGATCTGGGGCAGAGGATGCACCACTACCCGGATCAACTGTCGGGCGGACAACAACAGCGCGTCGCGATCATTCGTGCCTTGGCGATGCAGCCCGAGATCATGCTTTTTGACGAGATCACCAGCGCGCTTGATCCCGAACTGGTGGGCGAGGTGCTGGACGTGTTGCGGCAGTTGCGCACCGAAGGGATGACGATGATCATTGCCACCCACGAGATGGCCTTTGCCCGCGAACTGGCAGACAAGGTGTGTTTCCTCGACGCGGGGCGCATCCTTGAGGAAGGCCCGCCAGAGACCCTGTTCTCTGACCCGCGCGAGCCGCGGACGCGGGCCTTTCTGAGCCGCGTTCTGTAAGCAGGCGCAAATCCGTCGACAGGGGCGCGGAAACATGGTCCTTGGAGGCACAGGTCGGGAAAAGGGCTCCATGCAGAAACAGTCGGACAGGGCGGTGCTTGGCATCCTGATCAGCATCGCGGCACTTGTGCTCTTCGAACTGATGGGGCTCATCATCAAACATCTGTCGCCTCGTTACAGTGCAGCCGAGCTTTCGGCCTATCGCAATCTCTTCGGTCTGCTGCCCAGCCTGATCGCGCTCTGGATGACGGCTAGCTGGCGTCAGGGCACACGATCCTTGCGCATCCGCCAATGGAAGCTGGCGGCGCTGCGTGGTTTGTCGGTGACCTTTGCACAACTCATGTTCTACCTGTCGCTTGGGATCATGGCCTTTGCCACGGCGACGACGATTTCCTACACCACAGCGCTGTTCACGACGGCACTGGCCGTGCCGATCCTCGGGGAACGGGTGGGCTGGGTGCGCTGGCTGGCGGTGGCCATCGGCTTTGTCGGGGTGATCCTGATCCTGCGACCGGGCAGCGATGTCTTCACATGGGCGTTGCTGCTGCCTGTGGGGGCGTCGTTCCTTTACGCGTTCAGCGGTGTGACCGCCCGACTGATCGACACGGAGGTGCCGACACCGCTGTTCAACCTGCACAGCTCGGCCTTTGCGGCAGTTGGATCTTTTTGTCTGGCGCTTGCTGTAGGGGGCTTTTCACCCATCGCCAGTGTCGAGGATCTGGCGTTCATCGTCTTGATGGGCCTGTTCGGCGGGTCGGCGGTGCTGTGCCTTGTCGTGGCTTACCGTATGACCGAACCCAGCAACTTGGCCCCGTTCAGCTATTTCGGCATCCCGATCGCCTTTGTCCTGGGCTGGCTGTTCTTCGACGAAGCGCCGGTGGATGACCTTTGGCCGGGGGCGGTGTTGATCGCGATGGGGGGGCTGATGATCGTCTACCGCGAACGCCGGGCGCGCCGGCCGTTACAGCGCCCCGAGACACGGACGTAAGCCAAAAGAAAAGGCCGCCCGAAGGCGGCCCTGTCCGACGAGGTATCGTCTAAAGGGATCAGCCGTTCGAGGCTGCCGAAGCGGGGGCAGGCACAACAGGCTTTTTGCCACCGTTGAGCGGGTCGTCCTGACGCTGAACCGAGCCTTCGAAATGCGCGCCGGATTCAATCGCGATGGTCTTGTGGATGATGTCACCCTCGACGCGCGCAGTTGCGGTCAGGCGGACCTTGAGGCCCCGCACACGGCCCACGACACGGCCATTCACGACCACATCGTCTGCCACCACTTCGCCCTTGATAGTGGCGCTTTCGCCAACGGTCAGCAGGTGCGCGCGGATGTCACCCTCAACGGTGCCTTCGACATTGATGTCGCCGGTCGTCTTGAGATTGCCTGTGATGTGCAGGTCGCTCGACAGGATCGAGGCCGCTGGCTTGGCTTTTGGCGCCGATGCCTTGAATTCTGTAGAACGCGACGGATCGGGCATGGCCGGTTTCGGAATGCTCGCCTCGTCCGCCTTGGGGCCGGGCTCATTGATTTTGCTTTTAGAAAACATCGTTTGCAGCCTTGATGTAGATCATGGGGTTGACAGGTTTGCCGCCGACACGGACTTCGTAATGGAGGTGTGTGCCAGTGGAGCGTCCAGTGTTCCCCATAGCAGCAATTCGATCCCCGCGCGAGACCCTTTGGCCTGCAGTCACGTAGAGTTTTGAGTTATGAGCATAACGGGTCTCGATGCCAAACTCATGCTGTATCTTGATGAGTCTACCATATCCTGATTGCCAGCCCGCAAAGGTCACTACACCGTCCGCTGTAGAGTAGATCGGCGTGCCATGCGCACCTGCGAAATCCGTGCCCGCATGAAGCCGTCCCCAGCGGTACCCGAATCCGCTGGTGAAGCGGAACGAATCCTTGATCGGCATCGCAAAGGGCGCTTTTTCGGCGGCGATCCGGTACAGGTTCAGGCGGTCCATCTGGTTCAGGATGCGATTGGCGCGCAGGACGTCTTCGGACGGGTCTTCGTCGCGCGTGGAAAAGCTCAGCGGCATCAGCGGGCCACCCTGGCCGGAATAGCCACGGCGCACCTGGTTGAGGATCGTATCGGGGTTCATGCCCGCTGCCTCGAACATCTTGTCGAGCGGTTTGACCGAGACGGTCATCGCTTCTTCGAGCTGGCGGAAGATGGAGTCGTTCTTTTCTTCCATCAGGCGGATCTCGGTCGCCATTTCGTCAGCACGGATCAGCGCGTCCTGCGCATCGGCGACAACCTGATCGCGCTCTTCGGCGGTGCGCGCCAAAGCGGCGGACAGGAAATCGAGCGTCGTGGTGTCGACTGACCCGGACGAGGCAAGGCCGGTGCCGCCCGCTTCGATCTCGGTCATCAGGGACGCCAGTTCAGTGCGCACGTCTTCGCGGGCGCGGATCGCGTCGCGCAATTTCAGCTGAACCGCTTCAAGCCCGTTCTCCAATTCGGCCTGACGAGTTTCCGCGTCGAGCAGTTTGGTCTGCATGACGGACACTTGCTCAAGCGCGGTGTTGAACCGCTCCTGTGCGGCAATCGCTTCGGCGGCGCGGGCGTTGCGTTCTTCCGAGAGGATGTTCAAACGCATCTGGTAGGTTTCCAGATCGCGCCGGGCCTGTTCGCGGAAATTGCCTGAGCCAATGGAATCCATCAGGAGGATTGCCGTTGCGATGATGCTCCATGCCAAAACAAGAGAGGCGCCCCCGAACGCGAGCGCCTGTGTACTGGATTTCAGTCGGATGAACCGGGTGTCGGAGTCGGAGCGCAAAAACAGACGGCGTTCCGGAAAAAATCGTTCGAGTATGGCATGCAGTTTGATCGCAAGACGTGTGCGCACCTGTATGTTCCTCTTTCCCGTCCCTAGGTCGCGCCTCTTGAGCCCCAACTCTGGGCGCGTATCTGTTACGGCTCTAAAGACCGATTTACGGATTGGCAACGTTTTTGGGCCAATGCGATGCCTGAGCACGCGATCCACCGCCGAATTGGCAAGATTTCGCCGATATCTTCAGAGCTTATCAACCGATGCTGAATCGTCACAGTGCGTAGTGCTCGTCATACGGTATCGGTCAAAGGCCAGTAGAAATCGGGCGGAAGCCCGGCTTCAGCGCGCTTTTCCTCGTTGAACGGCGGCTTTAAAGCGCCTTTGAAGTAGCGTCTGACAAGCGTGTGAAAGGCATCCTTCGGGTCCTGTTCGTGCCGCCCGCACAGAAAATGAAACCATTTCGACCCATAGGCGACATGGGCCACTTCCTCGGCATAGATGGTTTCAAGCGCGGCGACCGCGCTGGTCGCATCGGCCTTGCGGAAAATCTCGATCATGCCGGGGGTCACATCCAGACCGCGCGCTTCGAGCACCATGGGGACGACCGCAAGCCGTCCCATGAAATCATCCACGGTGTCCTCGGCCGCTCGCCACATCCCGGCATGGGCGGGAAGGGCGCCGTAATGGCTGCCCAGTTCCTCAAGACAGTCGCACATCAGATTGAAATGCTTGGATTCTTCGTCCGCGGCTTTGACCCAGTCGTCATAGAACCCCATCGGCATTCCGACATGCGCGAAGCGGGGGATGATGTCCCAGTGCAGATCGACCGCGTTCAGTTCGATATGCGCCACAGCATGAAGCAGCGCGATCCGCCCCTGCGGGCTGCCGGGCTTGCGCTTGGGCACATCGCGCGGGTCGAGCAGTTCCGGCGCGTCAGGGCGGGATGGGCGCAGCGGTGGCGTGGCGGTGCCAACCGGCAAGGGTGCACCCGCAGCACGCGCTGCAAACCATTGGCTCGCGTAATCCCGCGACTTCGCGGTCTTGGCACGGCCGTCTGCGGTGGTCAGAACATCCACCGCCATGTCACACAAGGTCATCATGTCCTGCTCATCGCGCAGCGTGTGCCGGACTGCAAGGTCAACCTCTGATCTTCTTCGGTTGGAAAATACTTCGGGAGTATGAGGGCAGAGCCCTCATGCGCGCCGCAGGCGCGCTCCGGTCGGATCGGGCATGGCCCGATCCGATCCAAAAGGCGTCAAAGCGCCTTTGCCGCCTCAAACACCTCTTCGGCATGGCCCGGCACCTTGACCTTGCGCCACGCTTTCGCGATCCGCCCCTCGGCGTCGATCAGGAAGGTCGACCGTTCGATCCCCATGAACTTCTTGCCGTACATGGATTTTTCCTGCCAAACGCCGAAATCCTCGGACGCGGTGCCATGCTCGTCCGAAATCAGTGGCACGGTCAGCTTTTTCTTGGCCATGAATTTCTCATGGCTTTCGAGGCTATCCTTCGAGATTCCGAAGACCTTGACGCCAATCTGGGCAAATTCCCCTTCCAACGCAGTGAACGCTTCGTTCTCCTTGGTGCATCCGGACGTGTCATCGCGCGGATAGAAAAACAGCACGAACGGAATGCCGCGTAGGCCGGACAGCGAAATCTCGCTGTGATCGCCGCCTTGGACCGGCAAGGTGAAGTCAGGAGCCAATTCCAGTGTATCGCTCATGGCGCTATCCTTTAGAAAGATGAAAACGGGTCGGGACTGTTCCCGGCTGACCAGAGAATAACGCAAAAGGATGCCGCTTCCAGTGACGGAGCCGGAACAGCCCTCTGAACCGCAGGTGTCGCCGTCCCGCAAGGGACGCGCGCGTTGGGCGCTTGGCGTGCTTCTGGCGCTGGTGCTGGTGGTGCTGGGGGCGGGCTGGGCGTTGGTCGGGCGCAGCTTGTCGGCACCGGACTGGGTGCGCGACACGGTGGAAGAAAGACTGGCGGCGTCCTTGCCGGGCTTTCAGGTGCTCTTTGGCGACGTGCAGCTGCGGCTGGAACGGGACGGGCGCACGCGGGTCATTCTGCTGGATGTGGATGTGCAGACCGCTGCGGGTACGCCGGTGGCGGTCCTTTCGGATATCGAGATCGGTCTGGCGGCCTACGATCTGGTCCGCCGCAAGGTGGTCCTGCGCGATCTGAGCGTAAGCGGGGCGTTTGTCACGCTCACGCGGCGGCGCGATGGGCGGCTGGGCCTTGCGCTTGGGGATGCCTTTGCGATGAACGGCTCCGCGCCGGATGTGCCCACGCTGGTGGCGCAGATTGACCGCCTGCTGATGGACGAGCGGCTGTCGCGGCTGCAGAGCGTGGAAGCGAACGCGCTGACCCTGCGCTTCGAGGACGCGCGGGCGCGACGCGGCTGGACCGTCGATGGCGGGCGGTTGCGGCTGGAACGGCAGAACGACCAGCTTCGACTGTCGGGGGATTTCGCGCTGCTGGGTGGCGGGGCCACCGCGACGCGGTTGCAGTTGGATGCGTCCTCGACCATCGGCGAAACCGAGGTCTCCTTTGGTGTGTCGCTGAACGACATGCCGTCGCAGGACATCGCCACCCAAGGCCCGGCGCTGGCTTGGCTTGGGGCACTTCGGGCGCCGATCTCGGGCTCTTTGCGGGCCGCGATGCGTGAAGACGGGTCGCTGGGGGTGTTGAATGCAACCTTGCAGATTGATGCGGGCGTCGTGCAACCGACCCCGGACACACCGCCGATCCCGTTCAATTCGGCGCGGAGTTATTTCTCGTTCGATCCCGACCGGTCGCAGATCAGCTTTTCCGAACTATCAGTGGACAGCAATCTGGTGCGCGCGGTGGCCGAGGGTCGCGCGACGCTGGCGGATCTGCGCGACGGCATCCCGTCACAGATGTTGGGGCAGGTGCGGTTCAGCCGGTTGGAAGCCGCACCTGATGCGTTGTTCGATATTCCTCTGTCCGTGGACCACGCCGAACTGGACTTCCGGCTACGTCTTGATCCGTTCGAGCTGGATCTGGGGCGCGTCTGGATCGACGATCCGCAGGTGCCGCTGCGCATGACAGGCAAGCTGCGGACGTCGGACAATGTGTGGGACTATGCGCTCGACGGCACGTTTGGCGCGCTGACCCCAGACTCGCTCTTGCACCTCTGGCCGGTGGCTTTGGCCCCGCGCACCCGCAATTGGGTGGTGGACAATATCCAGGGCGGCGTGATCCGGCGTGGCCAATTCGCGCTGCGCTCGCAGGACGGCCCCCGACCGGTGGTCTATCTCAACGCGGCCTTCGATCAGGCACAGGTGCGGTACACGCGCACCCTGCCGGTGGTCAGTCAGGGTGCCGGAACGCTGACGTTGAACGATGACCGATTTGCCGTGCGGTTGACCAAGGGCACGATCACGCCGCCGCAGGGGGGCGCGATCACTTTGGGTGGCAGCAGTTTTGTCATTCCCGACACAAGGCAGCGCCCGGCAGAAGGTCAGATCACTCTTGCCGGAGAAGGCGAGATCGAGGCGCTCTTGTCGTATCTCGACAGCCCGCCGCTTCAGATCATGCAGCGGGCGGGCCGCTCCGTGGACTTGTTGGCTGGACGGGTGACGTTTGACGGAACGCTGAACCTGCCTCTGAAACAGGGGGTTCGCCTGCCTGATATGACATTGGACATGCGGGGGCGGGCCACGCAGGTCGCCAGTGATCAGGTCATTCCGAACCGCTCCCTGACCGCGCGGACGCTCGACGTCTCGGTGACAAACGACCGGTTGCAGGTGTCCGGGCAGGCGGCGCTGTCCGGTGTGCCCTTCGAAGGCTCTTGGACCTTGCCGGTCCCTGAACCGGGACAACCGCAGACAGGCAGCACGGTTGCGGGAACCGTCACGCTGTCGGCCGAGGCGGCGCGGTCGTTCGGCGTGGCGCTGCCCGAGGGTACGGTCAATGGATCTGGTCCGGCCGACCTGACGGTCGAGCTGCGCCGGGGCGCGCCGCCGGAGTTTTCGCTGACCTCACGTCTGGCGGGCATCGGGCTGTCGCTGCCGCCCTTGGGATGGAGCCTGCCGCGCGAAACGGCGGGCACGTTGGAGGTGGGTGGGGTGCTGGCCCAACCCGCGCACATCGACCGGTTGGTGCTGGAAGGTCCGGGGCTGGAGGCGCGGGGCGCGATCACGCTGAATACGGACGGATCGCTCGACACCATTGACCTGACCCGCGTGCGCGCCGGAGGCTGGCTGGATGCGCCGATCACCCTGACCGGGCGCGGCGCGGGCGTGGTGCCTGCCGTGCGGATCAATGGCGGTACGGTCGACCTGCGCAGCGCGCCCTTTGGTCAAAGTCGTGGCGGAGGGGGCGGTGGCGGGCGTGTGCCTTTGACCTTGGCGCTGGACCAGTTGCAGGTGTCCAACAGCATTCGCCTGACCGATTTCCGTGGTGACCTGCAATCCGGAGCCGGGCTGACCGGCAGCTTCACCGCAAATGTCAACGGTGCTGCCCCGATCGCCGGAGAGGCCTTGCCGCAGGCCGGTGCCACCGCGTTCCGCATCCGGTCGAATGATGCGGGTCGGGTGATCCGCGAGGCGGGCATCCTCAAGACTGTGGCCGGGGGCGACATGACGCTCGCGCTGGCCCCGGTGGCAGGGCAACCGGGCAGTTATGACGGTGCCTTGGATGTGGTGAACACGCGGCTGCGCGAGGCACCGGGGATCGCGTCGCTGCTGGATGCGATCAGCATCGTGGGTCTCTTGGACCAGTTGGAGGGACCGGGCATTCTGTTCACGGAAGTGGAGGCGCGGTTCCGGCTGACACCCGACCAATTGGTGCTGACACGGTCGAGTGCCACCGGTCCGTCCATGGGGATCTCGATGGACGGGACATATAACCTTGGTGCAGGCACACTGGATTTTCAGGGTGTGCTGTCGCCGATCTTTTTCCTAAACGGCATCGGCAGCATCTTTACCCGCAAGGGCGAGGGGCTGATCGGGTTCAACTTCAACCTGACCGGCCCCGCCAATCAGCCGAATGTCGGTGTGAACCCGCTCTCGGCCCTGACACCGGGAATGTTCCGCGAGATTTTCAGGCGGCCCCCGCCGGTGGTGGGGGAGTAGGGGGCTGACGTGTCTCTCACGTCATGCCACGGTCGGAAATGCGGACCAAAGAGGCGCCCCTTCTTCAATGTGGGCTGCACCTCGAACCAAGGCCATGGAACCCGCCCCGTAAATATGTCATGCCTTAGGCAACCCGGGCATGGCGTTTTCATGTCCGAGGTATTGCGGACACTTCACATGACTGACTTGGCACGCCCCCAGTTCGAACGTCTCTGGCCGACTCTCCTGATGACACTGACTCTTCCCGGCGCGGAACAAGCGAATGCCGTGCTGGCCCCGATGCTCCTTGCAGAGGATACCGGGACCGAGGATCTGACTGTTCGGTATCTTGATCAGGACATCTTCGGCCAATCGCATCCCGCCATCAGCTGGCTGCGCCAATGCTGCCACAAGGCGGTTCTTGACTACGCCGCCGAGCTGAACATGAGCTATCGTCCGGAGTTCGACATTCAGGGCTGGGCGAACATCAACCGACGCGGGGACTATCACAACCTTCACAACCACCCGCATTCCTGGCTCTCCGGCACCTACTACGTGCAGGTCCCAAATCAATCCCGGGCATCTCGCAACCGGAGCGACCTGAATCCGGGCGAGATCAGCTTTTTCGATCCGCGTCCGCAAGCCAATATGAATGCGGTCAGGGACGATGGCCAATTCAACCCCGAGTACAGGCGACTGCCGAGGCCCGGCGAGCTGTTCCTCTGGCCGAGTTTTCTGCACCACCTCGTCCATCCCAATCTCGTAGATGAGCCACGCGTTTCGATCTCGTTCAATGTCGTGCTGACGCGGAAGGTCCTCTGACGGAGAGTACGGTCAGGACGGGGCCTTTGGGCTCGCTCCTGCCGGTTGCGTCATTCTGAGCGAAACGCGCTCCGCGCTTTTGTTGCGCGCGCAAGTTCGGTATGGGCTGCGGCCACAGATGCAGCACCGGACCGACCCCATGAAACTCAGCGATTTCGATTTCCACCTGCCCGAAGACCTGATCGCCACGCGGCCCGCGTCGCCCCGGTCGTCGGCGCGGTTGCTCCATGCCGAGGCGGGGGGGATTGCGGACCGGATCGTGAACCAGTTGCCGGACATCCTGCGGTCCACGGACCGGCTGGTGCTGAACGACACCAAGGTGATCCCGGCGCGGCTCTTTGGGGTGCGGCATCGCGTGGGGGAGGCTGGTGCGACAGAGGCAAAGATCGAGGTCACGCTGCTTGAGCCGCAGGCGGATGGAACATGGTCAGCGCTGGTCAAACCGCTAAAGAAGCTGCGCGAGGGGGAAGAGGTGGTGTTCTCGTCTGACCTGACGGCCCGCCTCGAAGGGCGCAGCGACGGGCAGGGGCTGTTGCGGTTCAACCTGACGGGCGACGATTTCGACGCGGCTTTGGCCGAGGCAGGGGCCATGCCCTTGCCGCCCTATATCGCGGCCAAACGGCCTGCGGACGAGAAGGACAAGGAAGACTACCAGACCATCTGGGCGCGCAATATGGGTGCTGTGGCGGCCCCGACCGCATCACTGCATTTCGACGAGGCGTTGGTGTCGGCGTTGCAGGCACGCGGGGTGGGCATGAGTTTCGTCACCCTGCATGTGGGCGCAGGCACCTTCCTGCCAGTAAAGGTCGAGGATGTGACCACCCACAAGATGCACGCGGAATGGGGTCGCGTGTCCGAGACCGCCGCGTCCGAGATCGCCGCGACCAAGGCGGCAGGCGGGAGGGTGCTTCCGGTCGGCACCACGGCGCTGCGGTTGATCGAAAGTGCGGCGCGGGGCGGCAGCATTCAGCCGTGGGAAGGCGATACGGATATTTTCATTTATCCGGGTTTCGAGTTTCAGGTCATCGACGGGCTGATGACCAATTTCCACCTGCCCAAGTCCACACTGATGATGCTGGTCTCGGCGCTGATGGGTCAGGAGCGGGTGCGCGAGATCTATGCGCATGCCATCGCAGAACGCTATCGCTTCTTTTCCTATGGCGACAGTTCGCTGTTGATCCCGTGATGGTCGCCCGGATTACGGCGCGTAGGGAAGATCGGCGCGCAGGATGAGCGGCCAGGGGCTTGTCTCTTCCGCCAGATCGACCTGCACTTCGATGAGTGCGGGCCCGCCGTCGGCGATAGCCTTGGCCAAGACCGGCTCCAACTCGGATGGCGACGCCACTCGATGCGCGGCCACGCCATGGGCTTCGGCCAATTTCACGTAATCCACTCCGGGTAGATCGCTTGCGACGGTGCGGCCCTCGAAATTCGTGATCTGATCGCGGGCCACATTGCCGTAAGACCCGTTGTTGAACACAATCGCCACGACGCCGATGCCATGTTGCGCGGCGGTGGAGAGTTCGGACGCCGCAAACATGAAACCGCCATCGCCCAGAATGGCGACCACGGGTTTGTCCGGGCAACCGACCTTGGCGCCAAGGGCTGTCGGATAGGCGAAGCCAAGGTTCCCCTGATAGCCCGAGGTGATGTACGTGCGCGGCGCATAGACCGGCCATGCGAAATACGAAGCATAGCCTGCCTGGCACATATCCTTCACCAAGATGCCATCGCGCGGCAGCACCCTTCGGATGACGTCAAGATACGACACCTGCGGCTGGATGGTGTTGATCAGGTTTTTGGCCCGTGCGCGAGCGTCCGCAATCCGCTGTGGGTTTTCCGCTTTTGTGGTGCCGTCTGCCGCGAGGCCGTCCGTGATGGCCGCAGCACCAATGGCTGCGTCGCACACAACGCCCACATCGGGCTTCAGCCGCTGCATTTCTTCGGGCTCTATGTCGATGCGGATCAACTTGCGCCCTGCGGTGATCCGGTCGGAGGCATCCATCATCCCGCGCCACCGCATCGCCTGCATTTCACACCGCGATCCGATCCCAATCAGCACATCGGTGTCGCCCCACAGCTCATAGGCTTCGACGGAATTGACCCAGAGCGGGTGATCGGCGGGGACAATGCCGCGCCCGCCGCGAAAGGCTGTGACCGGGGCATTCAAGCGCTCTGCAAGGGCCAGCACCTCGGCTCCGGCATGTTGTGCGCCGGATCCCAGCATGATCATCGGGCATTTCGCCCCTTTGAGCAGCGCAACCGCGTCGGCGATGGCGGTGGGGTTGGGCGGCGTCTCTAGGGCGGGCCTTGCAGGACTGGTGTCGGCAACGGGAGCAGGCTGGGCCATCGTGTCCCAGCACATCTCCAGTGCGACGGGGCCGGGGCGCCCGCTGGTCATTTTGTGGAATGCCTCCGCGACAAGGCGGGGTGCTGCGGTCGCATTCGGAATGCGCTCGGCCCATTTGATGAACGACGCAAGCGTTGCGCGCTGATCGGGGATCTCGTGCAGATGTCCGCGCCCGCGTCCCAGAAAAGCAGAGGGCACTTGCCCGGTGAGCAGCAGGACAGGCGCATTTACAGCGACCGCCGTGCACAGAGCCGCCCCTGTGTTGAGCACCCCCGGTCCGGGCACCACGGAGAACACGCCGGGTTTGCCCGTTGCCCGCGCATACCCCATCGCCATATAGGCTGCCGTCTGTTCGTGACGGGGACCGATGACGTTGATCGAGGGTTCGGCCTTCTTGAGCGCGTCCATGAGGGGATAGGTCTGCACGCCGGGCAGGGCAAAAACCGTATCCACGCCGTGCTGCAAGATCGCGTCCACAATCGCCGCGCCGCCTGTCATCATTTTTGTCATCGGGATATCTCGTTCGCCATTTATGAGTTTGCGGATCGCAATGCATCAAGCCTGCCCTTGGAATGGCGGCCTGACAATGAAATTAAGTTTTTGGGGTCGGGAAGGGGTTGCAAACGCGACAGATCGCGCGCGACAAAAAACAGAGACTTACAGGCGCGGACCTCGCATTTTGGCGCAGGGCAGAAATGCCCGTGTTCGTACCCGGTCTCAAAAAAGTCGCCCCTGTCATTGCAGCGGTCGCAATGCGCACGTAGGTCTGAGATGTTGTGTGCGACGAGGCAGGTGGCCTGCGCTGAAATGATCCGACGCCTTTGCGTCAGAAATGCCGAGCCCGAAGGGACATCAAGTGTTGAGTGTGATCCGAACATCGTGGCCGCTGCTGTTGGGCATGCTTTTGCTGATGCTGGGCAATGGTTTGCAGGGCTCTCTTCTGGGTGTACGCGGCTCGACGCTCGGGTTTTCCTCGGTCGAGATGTCCCTTGTGATGTCGGCCTATTTTGCGGGTTTCCTGCTGGCGTCTCGGGTGACGCCGGACATGATCCGACGGGTGGGACATGTGCGGGTCTTCGCGGCGCTTGGGTCGTTCGTGTCCGCGGCATTGCTGCTTTTCCCGACCATTCAGGATCCCATCGCGTGGATCATCGGTCGCGTGGTGATCGGGTTTTGTTTCTGCGGTGTCTACGTCACGGCGGAAAGCTGGCTGAACAATGCGTCAACCAACGAAACTCGCGGACAGGCGCTGTCGGCTTACATGATCGTGCAGATGCTGGGCATCATCATCGCGCAAGGCTTGCTCGTGGTGCCTGACCCGTCGGGGTATCTGCTGTTCGTGATCCCGTCGGTTCTGGTTTCCATTGCTTTTGCGCCGATCCTTCTGTCGATCTCGCCCACACCGGCATTCGAAAGCACAAAGCGGATGACGCTGGTGGAGCTTTACAGAACGTCGCCCTTGGGTTGTGTCGGCATGTTCTTGATGGGCAGCGTCTTTGCGGCCCAGTTCGGGATGGCAGCGGTGTACGCGACCGGGGCGGGGCTGAGCATCGGGCAGATCCCCATTTTTACCGCAGCGTTCTATGTTGGTGCGCTGATCTTCCAATACCCGGTGGGCTGGCTGTCGGACCGGTTCGACCGGCGCGTTTTGATCGCGCTTTCGGCGCTGATCGCGGGCTTGGCATCGCTCATGGGGATGTTCTTTGGCGGCAATTTCTATGTCCTTGTCGCCGCCGCGTTCCTGATCGGCGGACTGTCGAACCCGCTGTATTCGCTGCTCATCGCCTACACCAACGACTTTCTTGAACATGAGGACATGGCCGCGGCCTCGGCCGGTCTGTTGTTCGTCAACGGGGTCGGGGCCATCGCGGGCCCTGTGATCATCGGTTATGCGATGCAGATCATGGGACCGCCGGGCTATTTCATTCTGCTGGCTTTCGTGCTGCTCGCGCTGACGGGGTATGCGTTCTACCGGATGACACAGCGCCCCGCGCCGTCATCAGAGGACACCAACGCTTATCAGAGCATGATGCCCACCGCGTCGCCGGTGACGGTGGAGTTTGCTTCGGAATGGGCCATCGAGACAGCCGAGGCTGGCGCTCAGGATGGGGCTCGTTCGCCCAAACAGGCAGGCACGGCATAGACTTGGCCGATTTTAGCCGAAGTTGCCGGTTATGTCGGCCCTGACATGAAATGTGACTGTTGCCCGATTCGTTTCTTGAGTAGCGTCGTGCAAAGTTTGGGGCTGCGTGCAGGAGCTGGAGAGAGCAATGATCACGCCTGAAGATGTATTGGGGTTTTGGCTTGACGATGTGGGGCCAAGTGGATGGTACAAGTCCGAAGAGGCGTTGGATCAGGAGATCCGCGACCGGTTCGGTTCCGCGTGGAGCGGCGCGATGGAGGGCCGTCACGCGCTTTGGCTGACCTATCCCAGCGGAACACTGGCCTATATCATCCTGCTGGACCAGTTCCCACGCAACATGTTCCGCAACACCGGCAAGGCGTTCGCGTCGGATCGGTTTGCGCTGGCAGCCGCCAAGCAGGCGATCAGCAAGAATTGGGACTTGAAGATCGACGAACCGGTGCGGCAGTTCTTCTATCTGCCCCTGATGCATTCCGAGAACCTGTGCGATCAGGATCGCTCTGTGCGGTTGATGCTGGATCGGATGCCGATCCATGGCGCGAGTAACCTGCTGCATGCCCGCGCGCATCGCGAAGTGATCCGCAAATTCGGTCGCTTCCCCTATCGCAACACCGCGCTGGGCCGCAGTTCGACAGTGACCGAGACGGACTATGTGAGCGGTGGCGGCTACGGCGCGACGGTCGAGGCGCTCAAGAAGGCCGGTTGAAGCAGCGCATCGGACCAATTAGGGGACTTTGACTGTGTGTCATTGTCCCCTTGAGACTGCCGTAACATGACGTTGTTCGAACGATATTTGTCCCTTTGGGTGGCCTTTGCCATGCTTGCAGGCATTGCCCTCGGCACTGCGTTTCCAGCGCTGGTCACCTTGATTGCCGCCGCTGAGGTGGCACGGGTGAACTTGGTCGTTGCGGTTCTGATCTGGGCAATGGTCTACCCCATGATGATTGGCGTCGATCCGCGCAGCCTCAAGGATGTGGCAAAACAACCCAAAGGTCTGATGATCACACTTGTGGTCAATTGGTTGATCAAACCGTTTTCGATGGCGGCATTGGGTGTCCTGTTTTTCGAGATTGTTTTCGCAGACCTGATCGGCGGGGACGACGCGCAGCAGTATATTGCCGGGTTGATCCTTCTAGGCGCTGCACCCTGTACCGCGATGGTGTTTGTCTGGTCTCACCTGACGAAAGGCGACGAGAGCTATACCCTGCTTCAGGTTTCGGTAAACGACGTGGTGATGGTGTTTGCCTTTGCGCCCATCGTAGCATTCCTGCTTGGAGTCACGGACATTAAGGTCCCATGGGAGACGCTGGTTTTGTCGGTGGTCCTGTTTGTCGCTCTGCCATTGGCCGCAGGTCTGTTGACGCGGTCACGGCTTGGCAATGACGCCCGGATCAATGCTTTCAGGGACAAGGTAAAACCGTGGTCGATCGTGGGATTGATCGCAACTGTCGTCATTCTGTTTGGTTTGCAAGGTCAAGTCATTCTGGACCGACCGTTCATCATCGCTTTGATCGCGGTGCCGATCCTGATCCAGTCTTATGGAATTTTCGCGTTGGCTTATGCGGCGGCCTTTATGCTGCGGGTGCCGCACCGGATCGCCGCACCCTGTGCGCTGATTGGCACATCGAATTTCTTTGAACTGGCGGTCGCCGTGGCGATCAGCCTGTTCGGCCTGAACTCGGGTGCGGCTTTGGCGACCGTGGTCGGGGTGCTGGTGGAAGTCCCTGTGATGCTGTCGCTGGTGGCCTTTGCAAACCGTACGAGAGCGCGTTTTGCGTAAACGCGTCTCTGCATCGTTCGCGGTTACTTCGACGCGTTGAAGATCTTGTCGATGTTGTTGCCAAGCGCCGCGTTGAATTCTGCGTCCGACATTTGGTGTGTGAGGCCTTCGGCCAGGGCGCGCGAGAAGCTGGCGATCATCTTGGGGTTCCGGGCCAGACGTTCGCAGGCATCGTCGGTGCTGTAGCCACCCGACAGAGCCACAACACGCAGCACTTTCGGGTGATCGGCCAGATCGACATAAAGCCCATCGTCTGTCGGGATGGTAAGCTTGAGCATCACGATTTCATCGTCGCCCAGAGCGTCGAGATGTGCCGCGATTTCCATTTTCAGGATCGCTTCGGCCTCGGCCTTGGTGGGGCTGTTGATGTCGACTTCGGGTTCGATGATCGGGACAAGGCCCGCGTTGCAGACGGTTTTGGCGACCTCGAACTGCTGGGCGACCACGGCCTTGATGCCGGCGGCATTTGCTTCGTGAATGACCGAGCGTTCCTTGGTGCCGAACACGCCCATCGCCTTGGCATCGGCCAGCAGCGCCTCAAGCCCCGGCATCGGCTTCATGATCTGCGCGCCGTTTTCCTTGTCTTCGAGACCCTTGTCGATCTTGAGAAAGGGGACCACGCCGCGCTGCTCCCAAAGGTAGGTCGGCACGGGCACGCCATCGACGCTGTCGCGCATGGTGCGTTCGAACAGGATCGCGCCCAGCACCTTGTCGGATGTGAAGTCGGGGGCGGTCATGATGCGGCAGCGCATCTCGTGGATGAGGGCGAACATTTCCGCATCGCCATTATAGGCGTCTTCCTCGATGCCGTAGAGGCGCAGCGCTTTGGGGGTGGACCCGCCGCTTTGGTCAAGGGCTGCGATAAAGCCTGCGCCGGTCTTGATGCGGTCTGCCATTGCGGTGTCGGTCATGTGAAATCCCCAAGCTGGAATGGTGTGGTTGAGGCTGTCCTAGATCAGCCTTGGTCAAAAAGATAGAGGCAGGTCAGGAGGTTAGCGCTAACCGTTCGAGTCTGTGTCCGCTCTGCTCCGGGGGCGAACGTTCAGCCAGATGCCATCGCGGGCGCGCACGGTGAGATGGGCGACGGGTTGCGGGGTTTTGCCGGGCACGGGGGTGACCTCGACCGCGCGGAGCAACATCGATAGTAAGAGCGGCCCCTCGGCCATCGCAAAACCCGCGCCGGGGCAGACACGGGGGCCGGCGCTGAATGGCAAGTAGGCGTCGCGGGCCGATTGTCGGGAGTCCTCGGATTGCCAGCGGGACGGGTCGAATGCGTCGGGATCGTTCCAGAGTTTCGTATGCCGGTGCAGGTGCCACGGGCTGAGCACCAGTTGCGCGGCTTTCGGGATGGCGCGTTTGCGGAAGGTCTCGTGGCGCGTGGTTTCCCGCACCATCATCGGAACAGGCGGGTAGAGCCGCAGCGTTTCGCGGAACACATCGCGGCTTAAGGTCAGGCGTTTGACATCGTTTGGATCAGAGAGCGTGGCGGCCTCCTGCGCGATGCGGTCCTGCCAGTTGGGGGCCGCAGCACAGCAATAGAGCGCCCAGCCTAACGCGCTGGCGCTGGTCTCGTGCCCGGCGAGGAAGAAGATCGCGACCTGATCGACCATTTCGGCGGCGGTAAAGCACTGGCCGGTTTCGGGGTCTGGTGTGGTCATGATCCGCGTCGCCAGATCGTCAGGTGCGCTGCTGTCGGCGATGGCCTTGCGCCGCTGGTCGACAAGCTGCGTGATCAGTGCGCGGATGCGTTTGGCTGCGCGTTTGGTCTCGGCCCGGTGAAAGCGGGGGAACCAGCGGGGCAGGGGCACGAAGGCCGCAAGGTTCAAGATCGGCTGGCTGCGCTGGTAAGCGCGGAATTCGTGGAAGACCTGCGCCGCGATTTCGTCGTCAATGGGGATCGAAAACAGCGTGCGGAAGATCACATCGGCGGCGGCGTGGCTGGCGATCTCCTCGATCTCGATCTCTGTGCCTTTGCTGATCTGGTCGAGCACGCGCGCCACCATCGCCTGACCGGCCTCCCACATGGCGGGCAGGCTTTGGGTCAGACGTCCGCGCTCGAACGCGGGGTCGATGATGCGGCGTTGATGGTCCCAGACGGGACCATTGGTCAGGAAGATCGATTGGCCCAAGAGGGGGCGCAGACCTTCGCCGATGCGGTCGGATTTCGGGAAATCGCGCGGCCGGTCGTTCAGGATGGTCCGGATCAGAGTGGGATCATTGGCAAGGTAGGAGCGGAAGAACGGCGTTCGAAACTCGGCCATCCACGCGCCGTAAAGGCGCTCGGGTTGTGCCGACAGGATGTCCCGACGGAAAAGCCGCAGATACCGCCAGAGCGACACGTGGTCGGGACGCGATATGGGTTTGGGCGGGATCACGGCGCAGTGTTTGTATATTTTGAGACCGACACGTCGATCCGGCTGGGGGAGGGCGCACGGGTGGCATAGCGCTGGCCGAGCGTGATCGGGCCTGCGGTGATCTGGAAATAGTCGTAGTCGAGCGGGTTCTCGAAGGCGCAGAGATACTGGAAATGCAGCTTGAAATACTGCCGTCGCTGCGCTGCCCACCGCTCGGGCGCCATCGTGCGCGAGAACTGGGCCGAGAACACCAGCGGCCATTGTTTGTCTTGCGTGGCAACACCAGACACGCCGACCGGGTCACATAGTGGAAAACAGCAGCCGTCGCCTTGGGCTGTGACGTCGACCCAAACGATTTCGTCCCGTTCAGAGAGGAACTGCAGGTCGCGCCGCAACTCCCAGGCGTCGGGCAGGAAGGACACCATGGGGATCACGTGGCCAATGCTCAGGAACGACAGCGCGGGACGCGCGGGCAGGTCGGGGTTGTCGCGCAGGATGTTGGCCAAGATAGACACCGCCAGATGCGCTCCCGAGGAATGGCCGACCACCAGCACTTCGTCATAATCCTCAAGCAGCGCGGTGCCGATGATGCCGCAGAACTCGTCCAGCCGGGTTTGCAGGGCAGGCGGGGTTGCGCCTTTGAGGCCTGCTGAGAAGGCGTAATCGTGCATCAGGTAATAGGCGTAGATGCGGCGGTCCTGCGATTTAAACCAGCGCAGGACCAAGACGACGATCACGAAGAAGGGTGCCCAATAAAGCAGCGATGTGCCCCAGGTGAGGATCGCGCCGGGGCCAAGCGCCCAGAGGATCGCGGCGGTGAAAACTGTGCTCAGACCCCAGCCAACCAGATGCGCGGCCAGCAGCGCCGCCAGCAGTTGCAGGATCAGCACGCCGATGGGGTAGAGGGCCGCGGCCAGCGGGCCTTTGGGCAACACGGCAAGGCGGCGCAGTGTGCCGCTGGCGATGTAGATCCAGCTTGTGCGGATCAGTTGCCAATAGGTGCCGGGGATGCTGTTCGACATGCTGTCGCGAACGATGTCGGACCACAGCAGCACCTCGAAATCGGCGGTGACGCGGGCGCCATCAATCAGACCCGAGGCGTGCCAGCCATAGGGGCCATCGTGACTCGACGCCTCAACTTGTAGGCCATAGTCCGAAATCTCGGCCTGTTTGGCACCTTCCGTACGATACAGCTCGCGATACCGGCGGGCCGGGAAAGGGTCATAGCCGGGAATGTAGAACACCTTGCGGCGACGTACGGTCTGGTGCGGGGCGGGCATGGGCGGACTGCTCTTGCTTTTGGGAGAGTGTAACAGTGCCGCAGAAATGCGCCAATTTTTTGATGAAGCATGGGAACACTGGGCTATGTCAGCGGTTAAGCCTGCACATCCAGAGGACCATCATGATCGACATTCTCAACATCGTTGCCGCCCTTCTGACCATCGCGCTGGGCGCGTTCGGGATGCTGGCGCCGCGATACACGGCCGGAGTGCTGGATTTGAAGACCGGCGAGACCACGATGGGCCTGTCGGAACTGCGCGCTTCGGTGGGCGGCATGTTTGTGATCGTCGGCGCCGCGTGCCTGTGGTTGGGCGCGCCCTGGGCCTATGCGATGATGGGGTTTGTCTATCTGGGTGCGGGGCTCGGGCGCGCGTTGTCGCTGTTGCTCGACAAACCGCCCTTTCCCAAGGCGCATCTGTATTTTCTGTTCGAAGCGGTCTTCGCCGCGTGGTTGCTGATCGTCAATGTGCCATTGGCTCAGGGGCTGTCCCAGTAGCGTCGGCGCTCTTGCCAGATCTTTTCGCCGATCAGACAATCGGTCGGGTCAAGCCGCATGGATTGTGCAGGCACGATCTGGGCCTCGGGTGGGCGTGACACCATTTCCAGCACCAGTTTGCGCTGCACCGCTTCGGCGAAATCGTCCCAATCGAAAACCGGGATGACAAAGGAACCCGGCCCGCCGATGACACAGCTTTCGTAGTAGATGTCGAGGTTTTCGAGGTGCC
This sequence comes from Marivita sp., assembly GCF_017643905.1. Classification (GTDB taxonomy): domain Bacteria; phylum Pseudomonadota; class Alphaproteobacteria; order Rhodobacterales; family Rhodobacteraceae; genus Marivita. The sequence continues at coordinate 16,847 of NZ_JAEPMO010000021.1, read as the reverse complement.
ACGCGTTGTCCATACCTTCGCGGGTCAGCAGCGGCAGGCCATTGATGATGATCCCCTTGGCCAGAACGGCATCGCGGGCGACCGTCACGGCGCGGCCCTGATTGTTGGGGCCATCGCCGGAAATGTCGATGACGCTTCGCAAACCTTTGTAATCGTTTGTTTCAATCAGGCGTGCGCCAAAGATCAAAGCCTCTGAAATCGAGGTGCGGCGCAGCGCCGGGTCAAACCGCGACGTCAGGATTTCGGCAAAGGCGTCAAGGTCGTCACGGGTCTGCAGAAGCCGCCAGTCAATCACGACTTCCTGCGTGCCGGCCCATTCGACATAAGTGATAGCGACAGTTTGCAGGAGGCCAGACTGAAGGGCTGCGAAAACCGCGTCCGAGCGCAGCGCCTCGGCATAGCCTTTGCGCTGAATCTCCAATTCCCGTTCCGTCATCGACCGGGACACGTCCACCATAAGGACGAGTTCGAGATCGACCTCGATATCCCCGGCATGCGTTGCCTTCGGACTGAAAAAGCCGAGCGCGACCGCGATCAGAAGGGCGAGGATGGATTTCATTCCGTCAGCATGCCCAACCGAACGCGGTCGGTCCAATCACAAGTTGTGTAACCGTCGCCAAAAGCAGCGTGTCACCGTGACTTCACCGGGCAGGTGTTGATGCCGAGGATCGAATAAAGCGGGCACACGCCGATCAGGCCGGTGGCGAGCGGCACAATGCCGATCAGGCCCCACATGGTTTGCGGTCCGACAAAGACGAGCGACAGCAGGACAAGGCCGACAATCACACGCAGGGCGCGGTCGATGGTTCCTTCGTTCTTGGTCATGATGGATCTCCTTTTCATGCTCCTGAGGGGAGAGTAGCAAAAGGAGGTGGCCCCTGACGGTGACAGAGTCACCGAGGATCTGCGGCAATCTGTTCCAAGGCGCGTTTGTCCTTGATGGCGATGCCGTCGGGCAATTGTTCGACCACGCCTTTTTCCGCAAACACCGCCAGTCGCCTAGTGACATAAGCGCGGCCTGATGCGGTTTCAGCGGCCAATGCGGCATGGGTCGCGTGCACGACGCCGTCGTCAGCCAGCCGCAAGAGCGCCTTGGCCAGCCGCGCGTCAAAGCCGGTGAGGGCCACGTCTTCGACCAGTTGCTGGTATTCCGCAAACCGCAGGGCAACAGAGCTGAGCACCTTCTGGCGGAAGGTGGCGTTGTCTTCCAACTGCTGGCGGAACTGTGCAGCCGGGATCAAGTTGCCTTCGATGTCCGCCTCGACAATGCCTTCAGCGCCGTAGCCGTGACCGTCCACGAGGCAGGAAAAGGTTTGCAGGCAGACCTCTCCGGGACGCACACGGTAGAGGACCACTTCGCGCCCCGACGCCCCGGTCAGCATCATGCGGATCGACCCCTTGGTCAGGTCCAGAAAACCGGGACATTCCTGACCCGGCTGGAACAGCGTCTGGCCTTGCCGGGCGGTGAAGCGACGGACCTGTGTCACGGCAGGCCGCCCACAAAGCCCTCGCGGATGACTGTTGGGTCGTACGCCTTGCGGGCAAAGACTTCGCGCACCATCGGCTCAAAATGTTCGAGCGGTTTCATCGGGTAGTCGGGGTCGAAGGACGACTGGTCCCAGCGTTCGCAGAAATCAGCGCAGGACTGGAAGCAGGGGTGGTCCTTGAACCGGTCGCGCGCGTTGCGGTCCCAACCGTAATGGTGGCCATAGTAAAGCATCTGGAAGATACCATGATGTTCGACAACCCATGCCACCTCCCAGCGGACAAATGGCCGGATCACCTCTGCAGAGAAACGGTCGTGGTTCTGCGGGGCCAGCCCATCACCCACGTCATGCAGCAGGGCGCCCACGATCCAGTCGATGTCCGCGCCGTCCGCCTCGGCGCGGGTGGCGGATTGCAGACCGTGTTGCAGGCGGGTGATGCGGTAGCCTTCGAGCGTGGTTTCGCCCTGACGGCGCAATTCGTCGAGAACCCGATCGGGGGTGAGCGCAAGATACGGTTTTTCCAGCTTTTCCAGAAGTTCGTAATCTTCCTTGGTGCCATCCTTCATCTGGGTGAAGGACACGGTCTGTGTGTCGCTCATTGGCTTAGTCCTCTTGCTGGTCGCATCATGCGTCAGCTTGTGGGATTGCGCCAGATGCCCCTTGAATTCGGGGCGCAAAACCCCGATATTCGTGATGTTCCTTCGGGGACTATGGACATAAACGCGCGTTCAATAAGCGGCTCGGACCCGGGGGCGGTACCCGGCGGCTCCACCAAACACCCTGTCATTTGCAGGACCATGGGGCCGAAACAGGATCGACGAACGTCTAAACACGTTAGCTTTGTCCCGGTGAGATACCACCGTTATCGGTTCAAACAGTATAGTTGCAAATGACAACCATGCTCCGGTGGCAATGGCTGCGTAAGCAGTCGGATCTACCGATCTTTAAGCCCTTGCGCCTAGCAGCGTAAGGCGGGGTTCGCAGGCACCTGGCAACAGAAGCCTGCATTTTCAAATCAGTACGGTGCGATCTTCACCTATTGCGTGAAGTCCGTGATGACGGCGGTTCCCGGCGGGGTTGGCCCGCGCATGGCGGCCAGTTCGGCGCTTGCGCTCGACAGCGTGACCTCGCGCGACACCATCGGGCGGATGTCCACCTGTCCGCGCTCGATCATGTCGAGCAGCGTGGGGTATTTCCAGGCGGGCATACCGCGTGTGCCGAAGAATGAGAGTTGTTTGCCGTATATGCCGCGCATGTTGACGCTCATCATGCCGGTTTCGCCCGCTGGCATGCCGACCTGCACGTGACGACCAAGGATGCGCAGGCAGTCGATGGAGGCATTGGTCGTGGCCTCGATTCCCAGTGCTTCGATGGAGACGTGTGCGCCGCCGCCGGTGATGTCGTGAATCGCACTGGCGACGTTTTCCTTGATCGCGTTCACCGCCGCATCGGCCCCGAGGCTTTTCGCGTGCTCAAGCTTTTCATCCACCACATCGACCACAACGACCTGTGCGCCCAGCATCTTGGCCAAGAGCATCGCCGACAAGCCGATCCCGCCCGTGCCGTGGATCGCCACCCATTCGCCGGCGCGGACATTGGCGCGGTCGGTGAGCGCGTGCCACGCGGTTGTCACGCGGCAGCCCAGACCGGCGGCGAGCGCGGGGGTCATGGACTCGGGCAGGGTAACAAGGTTGTGGTCAAAGGGCACCGCCACCAGTTCGGCATAGGCGCCCGGTGTCCCAAAGCCGGGCACGATCTGGCTGGCGCAGGTGTTGGACACGCCGGTCTGACAGGCCGGGCAGCTCCCGCAGGCGAGAATGAAGGGCGCGATCAGACGCGCGCCGACCTTGTGCTTGGCCTGTGCCCCTGCCTCAACGACTGTGCCGCAATATTCATGGCCCAGAATGTCGCCCGGTTTGACCTTGGGGTGTTCGCCGGTCCAGCCGTGGAAATCCGACCGGCAAACGCCGCAAGCCTCGACCTTGAGGACAACGCCGTTCTCGGGGCAAACGGGGTCCGGTACGGTTTCGATGGACAGAACTTCGTTGAACGCCCGGATCACGGCTGCGCGCATGGTGTTTCCTCCCTTGTTTGCTGCATATGAATCCGGCGTGCCGCGAAGATCAAAGAGAAAATCGACTTTGCCAGCCATGCGCTCACATCTGTTTCACTTGACGGCGCTCGCGTGAACGGCATCAGTTGGATGATGTTTTGGCGGAGTGTTTTCATAGCCTTGTGTCTTGCCCAGCCAGCACAGGCGTGCCGGACGGCATTGATCCTTGCCATGGATGTGTCGCAATCGGTCGACCCCGGCGAGTATCGTCTTCAGATCGACGGGTTGGCGGCGGCTTTGCGTGATCCCGAAATTTCCGAGATCCTTGTGCGTGACGAGGTGGCGCTGAGCGTGATCCAGTGGTCAGGTGTCGATGCGCAAGAGGTCAGCCTGGACTGGACGCAGATGATCAGTCCCAGTCATGTCCAATTGTTCGCGTCCGCTGTGGAACGGCTGCCGCGCGCCTTTGTCATGTCGAACACGGCACCTGCCGAAGCGATGAACAAAGCGCTGCGCCATTTCGACCGTGCCCCGGACTGCACGCGGCGGATCATCGACATGTCGGGCGATGGTACGCCCAATGCCGGAGGCGAGGTGCGCCAGATGCGCCGCGCGGCCGAACGGGCAGGGGTGACGGTGAACGGGTTGGCGATCGAAGGGCTGGGCCGTGCGATCACCAATTTCTATCAGCGCAGCGTGATCACCGCGGACGGGTTCGTCGAGACCGCCCGCGGGCACAGAGATTATGCCCGCGCGATTCGCCGGAAGATCCTGCGTGAAATCAGCTCTCTCTTCGGCTGAGTGTTTTCCGCCTGATGTCCGGATTTGGGGCATGCGGACACTTTCGTTTTCGATTTAATGCAATATGATCAGGGTAGACTCGGGAGATGACGGCGATGACGACTGGCATCAATTATGGCAGCCTGATGCATCAGGCGATGCGCGGTTTGATCCGCACCGTCCTTCAGGACGTCCAAAGAGATGGTCTGCCGGGGGATCACCATTTCTTCATCACCTTCGACACCGGCCATCCGGATGTGGAAATCGCGGATTGGCTGTCGGACCGGTATCCCGGTGAAATGACCGTGGTGATGCAGCATTGGTTCGACAATCTGGAAGTGGCGGAGGAGGGATTCGCCGTGACGCTGAACTTCGGGGATGCGCCCGAACGGCTGTATATTCCGTTTGATGCCGTCCTTACCTTTGTCGACCCGTCGGTCGAGTTCGGTCTGCGCTTTGAAAGCATGGAGGATGAAAGCGACGACGACGGAGCGCTTGTTCCTGCGCCGCGCGCCGTGAAAGAGCCCAAGGTCCGCCCCAAGATCAAGGAAGTCGATGCTCCGAAGGCCGGACGCAAAGACGCCGATGTCGTCAGCCTCGATACTTTCCGCAAGTAAGGCCCTTGCCAGTTTGACAATTGCCCTGCCGGTGGGTTGCCGCTAAACGGCCTGCAACTGCATGCCGAGGAGGCCGAAATGGCTCAGACCCGCACAGAATCCGACAGTTTTGGCCCGCTTGAAGTTCCCGCTGACAAGTATTGGGGGGCACAGACCCAGCGGTCGATCATGAATTTCCCCATCGGCTGGGAAAAGCAGCCTATTGCGATTGTCCGCGCGCTGGGTGTGATCAAGAAAGCCTGCGCACAGGCGAACAAGGCGTCGGGCGATCTGGATGCGAAACTGGCCGATGCGATCATCCAAGCGGCGGGTGAGGTCATCGACGGCACATTCGACGACAACTTCCCGCTGGTGGTCTGGCAGACCGGGTCGGGCACCCAGTCGAACATGAACGCCAACGAGGTCATCGCGAACCGCGCGATTGAAATTCTGGGCGGCGTGATCGGATCGAAAAACCCGGTTCACCCGAACGACCACTGCAACATGGGCCAGTCGTCGAACGACACCTTCCCGACCGCGATGCACATTGCGGCGGCGATGATGGTGCGCGACACGCTGCTGCCGGGGCTGGAAAAGCTGGCGGCGGGGCTTGAGCAGAAATCGGAAGAATTCGCCAACATCATCAAAATCGGCCGGACCCACACCCAGGACGCCACGCCGCTGACGCTGGGGCAGGAGTTCTCGGGCTACGCGCACCAAATTCGTCAGGGCATCGCGCGGGTCAACGCCTGCCTTCCGGGCATCTACGAGCTGGCGCAGGGTGGCACAGCTGTGGGCACCGGTCTCAACACCAAACAGGGTTGGGGCGAGACCGTGGCGGCCAACATGGCCGAGATCACGGGGCTGCCGTTTGTGACCGCGCCCAACAAGTTCGAGGCGCTGGCCGCGCATGACGCGATGGTGTTCATGTCGGGTGCTTTGGCCACTGTCGCCGGATCCTGCTACAAAATCGCCAACGACATCCGCTTCCTCGGGTCTGGCCCGCGCTCGGGTCTGGGCGAGTTGATCCTGCCCGAGAACGAGCCGGGATCGTCGATCATGCCGGGCAAGGTGAACCCGACCCAGGCCGAGGCGCTGACGCAAGTCGCGGCGCATGTGATGGGCAACGATGCGGCGATCAAGTTCGCAGGTTCCCAAGGGCATTTCGAGCTGAACGTCTACAATCCGATGATGGCCTATAACCTGCTTCAGTCCATGCAGTTGCTGGGTGACGCGGCGGACAGCTTTACCGAGAGGATGCTCCTGGGCATCGAGGCGAATGAGCCGCGCATCGACAAGCTGATGAAGGAATCGCTGATGCTGGTGACGGCGCTGGCGCCGACCATCGGCTATGACAACGCCACCAAGGTCGCCAAAACAGCGCATAAGAACGGCACAACGCTCAAGGAAGAGGCGATTGCTTTGGGCTTTGTTGATGAAGAGACCTTTGATCGGGTTGTCCGGCCCGAGGACATGATCGGGCCGAAGGGGTAAGCCGTTTCGAAACGGCTTGGGGCGCGATTTCGAAATCGCGTGGGCAAGGCCCTTCTGAAGGGCCTTGCGTCGCTCTGCGGGGGGCTTATCCTGAGAGCATGAGCAGCGTCACCAACCTCAACCAGTTCCGCAAGACCAAGGCGCGCGCCGAAAAGCGGGCCAAGGCCGATGAGAATTCGGTGAAGTTCGGGCGGACCAAGGCGCAGAAGGACCTTGAGAAAGCGCAGGCCGAGAAAGCCAAGCGCGATCTGGATGGCAAATCCACCACATGAGCGGACGGCCCGTCAAACGGTCTCTGACCCTGCGGGGGCATCGCACCAGCGTGTCTCTGGAGGATGCATTCTGGCGCGCGTTTCGGGATATTGCCGAGGCGCGTGACATGCCGATCAACGCGCTTGCGGCAGAGATCGACGAGGCGCGGGAGATCGAGGTCGGATTGGCCTCGGCGATCCGCGTCTATGTGCTGGATTGGTACCGGGATGGGGCGTTGCCCAGGCAATCGTCGGGTGCGGCAAGTTAATCGCACAAGCATTCGCGCGGGTGGGCGCGGAACGCGCCCGCCATGGGGCGGGCGGACGCGTCGCCGCCGCTGGCGCGACGGCGGGTCTCAGGATTGGCGGATTTATCCGATCACATTATGCTTCGGCCCATACGGGAACCCGGTGATATTGGTGGCCCCGTCCTCGGTCACGACGAGAATGTCATGCTCGCGGTAGCCGCCCGCACCCGCTGTTCCCTCCGGGATCCAGAGCATCGGTTCGATGGAGACAACCATGCCCGGCTCCAGCACCGTGTCGATATCCTCGCGCAGTTCCAGACCGGCTTCGCGGCCATAGTAGTGGCTGAGGATGCCGAAAGAGTGGCCATAGCCGAATGAGCGGTATTGCAGCAGGTTTTCCTGCGCGAACAGGCGGTTGATCTCGTCGCAGATCTGGGCGCAGGAAATGCCCGGTTTGATCAGGCTCAGGCCGAGTTCATGGGCGGCCACGTTGGCGTTCCAGATGCGGAGGGACTCTACGTCGGGTTCACCAAGGAACAGCGTGCGTTCCAAAGCGGTGTAATAGGCCGAGATCATCGGGAAGGTGTTGAGGCTGAGGATGTCGCCATATTGAAGCTGTCGCATCGTCACCGGGTTGTGCGCACCGTCGGTGTTGAGGCCGGACTGAAACCAGACCCATGTGTCGCGCATCTCGCTGTCGGGGAAACTGCGGGCGATCTCCAGCTCCATCGCGTCGCGGCCCGCCATGGCGACGTCGATCTCGCGGGCACCGGCCCGGATGGCATCGCGGATGGCATAGCCGCCCACATCCGCCACGCGGGCGCCTTCGGTGATCAGGGCGATCTCGGCTGGGGATTTGACCATGCGCGAGCGCATCGTGTCGGGGGCGATGTCGATCACTTCGGGGGTGTTCAGAAACGCATCTAGCGTGGCGCGGGCGGCAAGTGTCAGGTGGTCGCCTTCGACACCGATGCGGCGGCCTGTGCCCACCAGTGCGGCGACCGCGCGCCAGTAATTGTTCCGTTCCCAATCGGTGTAGATGACGTTGTCACAATGCGCGCGTCGCCACGGCTGGCCGCCGTCGATATTGGCGCTGACGGTGGTGCAGGTGTCGTGGGTGACGACCAATCCGTAGGGCCGGCCAAAGCTGCAATAGAGAAAGCCCGAGTAGTAGGCGATGTTCTGCATCGAGGTCAGCAGCACCGCGTCCAGATCGTGGCTGGCCATGATCGCACGCAAGCCCGCGATGCGCTGGTCATACTCGGCCTGCGCAAAGGGCAGGGGGGCTTTTTCGCCGTTATGGCAGGTGAAGGTCTGGGGCCGGTTGGGGGTATCGAACATAGTCAAGTCTCCGTACATCTGCCGGGACTTCACGAAAAACGCCCGGCATCACATCCGGGCGTTCAGGACGATACGCTTTCTGAGGAAAGCTTGATGTGGGTCTTGCTCCGACGACGCCATCGTCGGCACATCTGTGCTTTCGATGGCGAAGGGCAGTGAGTCTGTCAATATGGATTGTACAGGGTCACAGGCGGCGATTGATCGCCACGGTGCCGAGCAGCATGTCGGTCAAGCCCTGACCGCGTTCCGTCAGGAACATCATTGCGATCGAGATCAGCTGCAGCGGGAAGATCGACATCGACACGGTGTAGCCCAGCGTGTGCATGAAGGCTTGGCTGAAGTCGAAATGTTCGCCCCGGCTGTCGCGGAACTCTATGGACATCAGGCGCATGCCCCATGTGGCTGACCCGCCGGTCAATGTGGCCACACGGTAGATGAAGCCCACCACGAAGAAGAGAAGCGGCAGGAACCAGAGAGCGATGAACAGGGTCATCACTACAATCGGCACCACCAGCGCAAGGATCAGCGCTGCGTCGATCACCCAGGCCAGGCCACGCTTGATCGGGACGCTGTCGTAGAATTCAGGCTGAACCATCGGGTCCGGCAGGTTGGGATAGGTGTCAGGGGCGTACATCGTCGGGAACCGTAGCTTTCGAGACAGGGACAGGTGTGGCCCCGATATTGGGGCCACGGGCGGTGTATACAAGGCTTACGCCTCTTCGGACTCGCGAGCGGCTTTCGCGGTCTTGGCGCGGTCTTCCATGAACTGGTCGAACTCGGCCTTGTCCTTGGCATCGCGCAGGCGCTTCAGGAACGCTTCGAAATTTTCCTGCTCTTCTTCGAGACGGCGCAGGGTTTCGGACTTGTAGGCGTCAAAGGCGCTGTTGCCGGACGAGCGCATGGTCGTGAAGTGCGAAGACATGCGGCGACTGCGATTGCAGGAAGAATTGAACATACGTTTGCTCCAGATCATGTAGGCAAGAAGGGCGAGACCGATGGGCCAGAAGAAGATAAGGCCAAGGACCATTGCGGCGATCCAGGCGCCTTTACCTTTGTTGTCCAGCCACGCCTCGGCGCGGGAAAACCAACCCATTCGGGCCGGAAGAGATGCGGGGGCGGCGATCGTGCTCATTATCAACTCCGTTGTTTGTGTGATGTGAATGTCTTTCACATTGAACAGATCGGAGTTTGTTTGGGTGATTTCAAGAAAGAATGTGAATGTTTTTTACATTTACTTACTTTATGAAGTGAAATCAGTTATTTGCGCGTTGCAGATTTTTGGAAGCAGCGCGGGATCGAGCGGAAAAACATGCCGCGGCGTGCCTGCTGCGGCCCAGATCACGTCGAATTCCAGCAGCCGGGGATCCAGCCAGGCCCGGATCGGATTAAGGTGCCCGACAGGGGACACGCCCCCGATGGCAAAGCCTGTCTGTGCGCGGATCAGGTCGGCATCCGCCTTGCCCAAGGCTTCGCCCGCGCAGGCCGATGCCTTGCTCGAATCGACCCGATTGCCGCCCGCTGTCAGAAACAGCACCGCATCGCCGCTGGTTTCGGCGCGAAAGATGATGGATTTCGCGATCTGGTCGAGGTGACAGCCCACGCTGTCAGCCGCCTCCTGAGCGGTGCGGGCCTGCCCGACATCGCGGATATCTGCAGGCAATCCCAGTGTTTCGAGGGCGGTGCGCACACGGGCGAGGCTTTTGCTCATGGGGTCTTTCTTTGGGAACACGGACTGTTCTGTTGTGATAGGACGTCAGACATATTCGGAAAAGGTGAGATTGCCCATTGTGCAATGGATGGCTCTGGCCTTATGGTGGTCGCTAGCCCAATCCGTTTCACGGAATGCGGGTACATGAGTTTCGCTGTTCTGAGCATCGGCAGAGTGTCCTGAGTTCAGAGCAGGCTGATATGGCCCAAAAGGCCTTCTACAAACACCTGAGGTTTATCCGAACATCAGGTTCGCAACGGACGCGGTCACCCCTGTGACATGTGTCGGAGAAGAAACGCGATGAAACGCGCGCAGGACATGAGGCCAGAGCAACGGGGTGTTTCACCCCGGCCAGCCGCTGCGCACGCACTCGCCATGACAAGACACACCCGATCCCGGCCCCTTACCGAAAGGTGGGGGCGGCGGCGGTTGTGCGCACGGAACATATGCCCAAGAAAATGCTTATCGATGCCACCCACGCGGAGGAAACCCGCGTTGTGGTGGTCGACGGAACCAAGGTTGAGGAATTTGACTTTGAATCCGAAAACAAACGCCAGCTTGCTGGCAACATCTACCTCGCAAAAGTAACACGGGTCGAACCGTCGCTTCAGGCGGCGTTCGTGGATTACGGTGGCAATCGCCACGGCTTCCTCGCGTTTTCGGAAATCCACCCCGACTACTATCAGATCCCGGTCGCGGACCGCGAAGCGCTGATGGAAGAAGAGCGTGCCTATGCCGAAAGTCAGGCGCGTCGTGAGGACGAGGACGAAAAGCCGAAATCACGTCGTGGTCGGGGCCGCAATCGGTCGCGTGCCGCCAAGGCCGACAGCGATGACGCGGTCACAACCAAAGACGTGTCAGACGAAATCTCCGGGATGGAGACAATCGACCTTTCGGACGAGGGCGACGACGACACCGAAGGCCTGTCGCCGATGGAAACCGTCGCGGAAACTCCGGTCGAAGAACCCGAGTATATCGAGACATCAGAGTCCGCAGCGCTGCATGACGAGGATGATGACGAGGATGATCTGTCCCAGCCGGCGGATCGGGATGAAAACATCGAATCCGTCGCCGATGACGACACAGAGGAAGATATCCGCCCGCGCCGCAAGCCGCGCCCCAAGCGCTACAAGATTCAGGAAGTCATCAAGGTGCGCCAGATCCTTCTGGTGCAGGTCGTTAAAGAAGAGCGCGGCAACAAGGGCGCGGCGCTGACCACCTATCTGTCGCTGGCAGGTCGGTACTGTGTGCTCATGCCGAACACCGCGCGGGGCGGTGGCATCAGCCGCAAGATCACCAACGCGCCGGATCGCAAGAAGCTGAAAGAGATCGCCAACGAGATCGACGTGCCCAAGGGCGCGGGTCTCATCATCCGGACGGCAGGCGCTAAGCGCACCAAGACCGAGATCAAGCGCGACTACGAATACCTGCAGCGTCTGTGGGAGCAGATCCGCGAACTGACGCTGAAATCCATCGCGCCGGCGAAGATCTATGAAGAAGGCGACCTGATCAAACGGTCGATCCGCGATCTCTATAACCGCGACATCGACGAGGTTCTGGTCGAGGGCGAACGCGGTTATCGCATCGCCAAGGACTTCATGAAGATGATCATGCCGTCCCATGCCAAGAACGTGAAACATTACGCCGACCAGATGCCGCTCTTTGCGCGTCATCAGGTGGAGTCCTACCTGTCGGGCATGTTCAACCCGACGGTGCAGCTCAAATCCGGCGGCTATATCGTAATCGGTGTGACCGAAGCGCTTGTGGCCATCGACGTGAACTCGGGCCGCGCCACCAAGGAAGGCTCGATCGAGGAAACGGCACTCAAGACCAACCTTGAGGCCGCCGAAGAAGTTGCGCGCCAGTTGCGCCTGCGTGACCTTGCTGGTCTGATCGTGATCGACTTCATCGACATGGACGAGCGCAAGAACAACGCCGCCGTCGAGAAGCGCATCAAGGACAAGCTCAAGAACGACCGTGCGCGGATTCAGGTGGGCCGGATCTCCGGCTTTGGCCTGATGGAAATGTCCCGCCAGCGTCTGCGTCCCGGCATGATCGAGGCGACGACCCAGCCGTGCCCGGCCTGCCATGGTACAGGGTTGATCCGGTCGGATGACAACATGGCGCTGCAAGTGCTGCGTCAGATCGAGGAAGAAGGCGTGCGCCGCCGGTCGCGCGAGGTGCTGGTCAAGTGCCCGGTCTCCATCGCGAACTTCCTGATGAACCAGAAGCGCGAACATGTCGCCCAGATCGAGCTGCGTTACGGCATGTCAGTGCGGATCGAAGGCGATGTGCATTTGGTCCGCCCGGACTTCACCATCGAAAAGTTCAAAACAGCGACCCGCGTGGTGCCCGAAGCCCCCGCCCATGTCGTTTCCGTCAACTTGTCCCTGATGGATCAGGTCGATGAGGATGCGGCGGAAGACGAGGATGAGGACGAGGGCGAGGATCAGGTCGACGCGGTGACTGAGACCGTCGAAGAGGATGAGTCCAAGCCGAAGAAGCGCCGCCGCCGGTCGCGCCGTGGCGGACGTGGTCGCAACCGCAACCGCGATCGTCAGGACGACGGCGACAACGGGGCCGAGGCTGGCGAGTCGGAGGAAACCTCCGACGGCGAGGCCGCTGGAGACGTGGTTGAAGCCGACGCGGCATCCGATGCGACGTCAGATGCTGATGCCGCAGACGAGACTCCGGCCAAACCCAAGCGAACCCGCAGCCGGTCCCGCAAGTCGGGCTCCACCGCCAAGGCGGACGGGGCAGAGGCCAAGACGGCCAAGGCAGAGGTTGAAGATGCGCCTGTGGTCGACGCTGAGGCAGTCGACGCTGCTCCTGCGGAAGAGGATGCGCCCAAGAAAAAGCCGCGCAGCCGGTCCCGCAAGAAGGCAGAGCCCAAGGCGGATGCTGACGGTGCTGTTGAGGCCGCTGAAGAGACCGTAGAGGCGGTTGCCGAAGCGGCAGACGCACCCAAGGCGAAGAAATCTCCGGCGCGCCGTTCGCGGGCAAAGAAGGCTCCTGAAACCGAGGCTCCTGCCGCGGCCGTGATCCCTGCCGAAGAGATCGCCCCCGTGCCGGAATTGGCGGCACCGGAGACGGTCGAGGCCGAAGCAACTGCGCCAGACGTCACCGAGGAACCGGCTCCGGTTGCCGAAGCCGTGTCGGAAGAACCTCCGGCGGCGTCGCCTGAACCGGAAACGGTCGGGGCCGATGCCGAAAGTGCGTCCGACGACAGCAACAAGAAAAAGCGTCGTGGTTGGTGGTCTCTTGGCCGCTGATCTCTGACCGATCGACCAACGAAACGCCCTCGTGTTTTGCACGGGGGCGTTTTGCGTTTTCGGCTATGCCTTGCGGATCACCCAAAGCATGGCAGCGCCCTGTTCCTCGCTTTTGACTAGCGTGTGCCCAGCCTCATTGCAGAAATGCGGCATGTCGACGATGGCGGCCGGGTCGTCGGTCAGCACGTGCAATTCGCTGCCGGACGACAGACCCATAAGACGCTTGCGCGCCTTGAGCACGGGCAGGGGGCACAGAAGCCCGGTGGCATCGAGATGTTCACTCATACACGCGATTTAGGCGTGTCCGATGTCGCTGTCCACTGGCTTGGCACGATTCTTGGCACGATCATGTGACCCCGCGTCGCGTGACAGCCCCCAAGGCTTGGCATATGTCGAGGGTATGTTGGAATTTCAGATCATCGACGCCGCCCTGTTTCCGGCCATGAGCATCGCGCTTCTGGCGGGGGCGCTGTCGTTCCTCAGCCCCTGTGTGCTGCCCATCGTGCCGCCGTACTTGGCCTATATGTCAGGGGTCAGCGTGGCCGACATGGAGCAGGGGGGCTCGGGGCGCAGAAAGGCCGTGATCTCGGCAATGTTCTTTGTGCTGGGTCTGTCGACGATCTTCATCCTGCTTGGGTTCACCGCGTCGGCCTTTGGGGCGTTCTTCCTCGAATACCAGACACAATTGGCACAGGCCTCTGGCGTTGTGGTGATCTTGTTCGGTCTGCATTTCTTGGGCATTTTCCGCATTCCGTTTCTGGACACGGAAAAGCGGATCGAGGCCGGGGATCACGGAGGCTCGGCGTTCGGGGCCTATGTGCTGGGCCTTGCCTTTGCCTTTGGCTGGACTCCGTGTATCGGCCCGCAATTGGGCGCCATCCTGTCCTTGGCGGCGTCCGAGGCGTCTGTGGCCCGAGGAACGGTTCTGCTGGGCGTTTATGCGGCAGGACTGGGCATTCCGTTCCTGCTGGCGGCGATGTTTATGACGCGGGCGATGGGTCTGATGAACCGGATCAAGAAGCACATGCGCAAGATCGAACTGGCGATGGGCGCGTTGCTGGTGATCGTGGGTATTGCGCTTGTCACCGGGGCGTTCACGTCCTTCGCCTTCTGGCTGCTGGAGACTTTCCCGGGACTGGCGCTTCTGGGTTAACAGCTCTCAGCGCGTGGCACGGGCTTTGAGGACCGACTGCCCCAGTGTGATCGTGTAGGCTTCGAGTATCGCCAGCGCCCGGTCCACCGACGCCACATCACGGATTTCCAGACCAGCCACGATGGCGCGATGCAGGTCGATAATCTCGGCCCGGCTGCGGGCGGTGAAGGTGATCATGTTCATCAGGGGCTGCATCGCCTCGACGCTGCCAGCAAGGTGATAGCTCAGCACCTCGTTGCCAGCGCAATCGACCAGAGCGCGGTGGAAGGCCACATCAGAGGCGCAGAACGCCTCGTCGGACAGGTCGGGTGTGGATTGGGTGTCGATCTCGTTCCGCATCGCGTTGAGCAACGTGTCCGTGCGCCGTTCAGCGGCCAAAGCGGTGCAACTGCGTTCGAGCGCGTAGCGGGCTTCGCAGGCAACCTGAAAGCTGATCGCGTTCATCCCCAGCAGCAAGGTCGAGGTGGTGACTTGCTGGGCCCGGGCTTCCTCATAGGAAAGGTGATTGACGAAAGCCCCGCCAAACGCGCCGCGTTCGGTGCGGATCAACGACTGCGCGGCCAACCGTTTCAAGGCTTCGCGCACGGTGGCGCGAGACACGCCGTGTTGATCTGCCAGCTCTGCCTCAGACGGCAGGCGGTCGCCGACAAGCAGACGCCCCTCGACGATGTCCGAGCGGATGGCGTCGGCAATCGCGGCTGACAGGCTGGGGGCGGCGGTTTGATTTTTCATTTGTCAGACATTTAATTGTCTGACATTCATGGCGTCAAGCTGAGTCTTGGAGGATGCCACATGCAGGGAACACTGCGCACGATTGGTTGGCTGTCGTTCTTTGCCGCCATTCTCGTGTCTTGGGTGTTCCTTTACATGATGGCCGTGGGCATGGATCTGGACCTACTGGGTCGTCCCGGCCCGATGGGCGAAACCATGCGCAACATGGACCCTCGGATGGACATGTACATGCCCATGGCCGAGTTCGGTCCGCTGTTCGCTATGTGGGCGGTGATGATGGCAGCGATGATGCTGCCCACCATGGTGCCGACCCTGCGTGCTTATGAAGACCTGATGGTCAGCGCCAATGGCACCCGCATCGGCTGGTGGGGTGTGCTGCTGGGCTACTTCATCGTTTGGGCCGCCTTTGCCGCGCTGATTGCCGCGGTGCAACTGGCGCTTTTGTTCGGCGGCGTGATCGACATGCTTGGCATCGGACGCAGCGCGCTGTTTCAGGGTGGATTGTTGATCGCCGTGGGCGCGTTCCAGTTCACCCGTGCGAAAGAGGTCTGCCACGGCGTCTGCCACAGCCCGATGAGCTATTTCCTGACGCGTTGGAAAACCGGGTTTGATGGTGGGTTGCGTATGGGGCTTGGCCTTGGTGCGTTCTGTGTGGGGTGCTGCTGGGGCTTCATGGCGCTGGGATTTGTCGGCGGAGTGATGAACCTTGCCTGGATGGGTCTGGCGACCTTGTTCATGGTGATCGAAAAACTGCCCCAGATCGGGCATTATACAACAAAACCAATGGGGGTTTTGCTGATCGCCGCGGGTGTCGCGGTGATCGGCTGGCCCTTGGTCATGGGAGGATAAGATGGCTGTCAAGAAACGCCCCGACGCGGACCGCTTGCCGATCAGTCAAAGGATTGATCAACGGATGGACAACCCCAAGCGGCGGCGGATGACGCCGACGGATTGGGCCATCAAAGGCGAGCTGTTCCTGAACTGCTCGTGCACCGTGTTCTGTCCCTGTGTGGTCAGCCTTGGCGCGCACCCCCCGACCGAGGGGCATTGCTATGCGTGGATGGCGATCGCCATCGACGAGGGGCATTACGAGGGCGAAAGCCTGTCGGGTCTGAATGTCGGGCTGATGGTCGAAATTCCGGGGCGTATGGCGGAAGGTGGCTGGAAGGTCGCGGCCTATGTGGATGAGCGCGCGAGCGGCAAAGCCTACAATGGCATCCTGCAGATTTTCTCGGGTGCGGCTGGCGGTACGACGGGCCTCTTTACCATGCTGGTGAGCGACATCGTGGGGGCCGAGCGCGAAAAGGTCGAGATCGTGCGCGATGGCAAGAAACGCGGGCTTTACATCGGACGCAAGATCCAGGGCGAGATTGAGATGATAGACGGGGCCAGCCCCGATCATCCGGTGATGATCACCAATTCCAAATATTGGATGGGACCGGACATCATTGCCGCACGCGGCACCAAGTCCAAGGTGCGTGACTATGGCCGGATCTGGGATTTTGGCGGCAAGTCGGCCGAGATTTGCCCCATCGACTGGCACGGACCCAAGTAAATGTACGTATTCCCGGAATATTGCGTGACGATGGCGCGGTATAATGCTTGGCAGAACAAGCAGTTACGGGCTGCATTTGACACTCTGTCCGAGGCTGAGTTGCGCAAGGAGCGAAAGGCGTTTTTCGGGTCGATCTTCAGCACGGCCAACCACATTCTCTGGGCGGACCGGATGTGG
>NZ_JAEPMO010000194.1 GCF_017643905.1 Marivita sp. | reverse complement strand
AGTTTGTCTTTATGGAATAGACCCATTGCGCTGCATCTCAAGGCGCTGCTTTGTGCCTTGGCCTGCGCGTCACTCCACTGTCACACCGCCGATAAGCCGCGTTTTTGCGTACCAGTGTCGTCGAAATTCTCTGGAGCAAGCCAGCGCTCGAAGCGTTGCTTCAGGCCGGGCCACTCATTGTCGATAATCGAAAACCATGCAGTATCACGGTTGCGGCCCTTGTAATGCGTCGCTTGGCGGAATGTGCCTTCATAGGTAAAGCCCAGCCGCTCGGCCGCCTTGCGCGATGGTGCGTTGAGCGCGTCGCATTTCCATTCGTATCGGCGATAGCCTAAATCATCAAAAGCGCGCCGCATCATCAGAAACTGAAACTCGGTCGCGGCACGGGTGCGTTGCAGGGCAGGTGAAAGGTTGATGAACCCAACCTCGATGCTGGCGCTGGCCGGGGTGATCCGCAGGTAGCTGGCATGGCCCAAGGCTTTGCCATCAACGAGGATGGCGTGCATCAGAGGGTCGTCCTTCTGGATCGCCTCATCGACCCACGCACGGAATTCGGCAGGGTCGTGATAGGGGCCGTTCGGCAGATAGGTCCAGATGCGGTCTTCGGTATCCGCGCGAAAGGCGGTGTACAGGTCATCCGCATGATCCATCGACAGCGGCACGACAGAACAATATCGCCCCACCATGGCGGTGCGCGGAGGCACCTGGCGGGGCGATGTATCGGCAAGAGGTAAGCCGACAGGTTGGCCCAGCGCATTCAGGCGCTGAGCCGTGATCAGGGGATCACTCACGCAAATTCGCGGCCAAGGGCTTCGTCCACGCCCGCGATGATCTGGTTGATGTCGTCTTTCGTGGCGATCAGCGCCGGGCTGAAGCAGAGCGTGTTGTTCATACCGGGCAAAGAACGGTTGGTTGCACCGATGATGATGCCCTGCTGCATGCAATCTGCGACCACCTTCTGTACCCGCTTTTCGGCCATCGGCTTGCGGGTTTCGCGGTCTTCGACCAGTTCGGCCCCAAGGAACAAACCCTTGCCGCGCACGTTGCCAATGACAGCGTGCTTGTCGGCCAGCGCGTGAAGCTGGTCCAGCATGTAGTGGCCCATCGCCGTGGTGTTCTCCAGCAGACCTTCGTCCTCGATGATGCGCATGTTCTCCAGCGCCGCTGCCGGGCCAGCCGTGCAGCCGCCAAAGGTCGAGATGTCGCGGAAGTAGTTCATCGGATCGTCGGCATTGTCCTTGAACATCGAGAACACGTCCTCGGTGGTCACAAGGCAGGCAATCGCCGCATAGCCCGACGCCACACCTTTGGCCATCGTCACCATGTCGGGCTGCACGCCGTAATGCTGATAGCCGAACCATGTGCCGGTGCGACCCACGCCACAGACCACTTCGTCGATATGCAGCAGGATGTCATACTTGCGGCAAATCTCCTGAACGCGGTCCCAGTACCCCTGCGGCGGGGTGATGACGCCACCACCAGCGGTCACCGGCTCAAGGCAGAGCGCGCCGACGGTGTCCGGGCCTTCGCGCAGGATCACCTGTTCGATCTGGTCAGCGGCCCATTCGCCGTAATTCTCGGTCGGGGCGCCCTGATCGCCTGCGCGGTACTCAAGGCAATGCGGCACGCGCACGAAACCGGGCGTGAACGGCCCGTACTGCGCGTTGCGCTCGTCCTGACCGCCCGCAGACAGACAGCCGATGGTGGTGCCGTGGTAGTCGCGGTCACGGTAGAGGGTCTTGTGCTTGTTGCCGCCATAGCGCTTGTGCGCGATCTGGCGGACCATCTTGAACGCCTTCTCGTTCGCCTCGGACCCCGAGTTCGTGTAATACACGCGGGTCATGCCCGGCATCTTGGTGATCAGCTTTTCCGAGAACAGCGCTCCGGGGATCGACCCGGCGGAACCGGCAAAATAGTTCAGCTTCAGAAGCTGGTCATAGACCGCCTTGGCGATGCTTTCGCGGCCGTAGCCTACGTTCACCGTCCAGACGCCACCGGACACGGCATCCAGATGCTCTTTGCCCTTCTGGTCCCAGACCCGCATGCCTTTGCCTTCGACGATGATCCGGGGATCGTTGGTCTCGAACGGCTTGTGCTGGATCAGGTGGTGCCACACATGGGCGCGGTCGGCTTCGACCACGTGGCTGAGATCGTTCTGGGTCAATGTACCGTCCATGGGCGTCACCTCCGTTTGAGAATCACAATGGACCAGACGCGGCTGTCGATCTGGCTGGAAACATCTTGATCAGATCAGTATTGCGACGTTAGGGCCAGAGCCGGCGCACAGATAGGTCCACATTGGCGGACGTGCGCTTGCAATGTTGCCCAAGGTTTTGGCGGTTCAGGACCCGTCCGCTGCCGGTGGTTCGGCGGGCGCGCCATTGATCATGCCCATCAGCATCGCGATTTGCGCGTCCAGCCAGGCGCGCAGCTGGTCCACCATGATCACGAAAGACTCCATCGGAGCCTTCAGTTGCGGCACGGCCTCACCGACTTCGGGTGCGTACACGTAGAGGGCTGCAGCTATCGCAAACAGCAGGATGGTATAGAGAAAACCGCGCCCGAAACCGCCGGACGGTTCGTCATCGTCTTCAAGATCGGCCTGCACGCTGCGCACTTCGGTGCGTTCGCTGGAGGCGCGCAGGCTCTGATTGATCTCTTCCACATCCGGCAGCATATCGCGTCGGGATTTCGGGCGATCGGCCACAGCGGCTGCAGCGGCAGCAACCGCGGCGGCTTCCGGATTTTCACCACGCAGCTTGCGCATTCTCTCCTGCGCCTGACGGGCGCGCTTTGCTGCCTCGTCTTCTGGCTCCTGCAGGCCCAGATCGGGCTGCTCTTCAAGAGTTCCCGCTTCGGCGCGGCGCGCGCGTGCCTCGATCTCGGCCTCTTCACGCAGGATGTCGGCGACCGAAGGGTCAAGCTCGCGGCGCTTGGGTGGTGCGGGTGGTGCAGAATTGCCCGGTGTCGCTTCCTGATTGACCGAAGGACGATCATCGACATCCGCATCAACCTCGGGATGCCAAACCGCGTCCTTGGGCGCCTTGGCGGCTGCTTCGAGGGCTTCTGGTGTATTACTGGTGTCGCGCGCCTGAAACCACGTGTTGCCGCAATTGGAACACTGAACATCCCGACCGTCCTCGGGAATGACATCGTCCGGGACTTCGTACTGCGCCCCACAACTTGGACATTTCAGCCGCATTTTGCCTGTTGCCCCCAACAAGCTGGCTTCAATTGCCAGCCCAGCCCACCATCTTCTTGTTGAAAACGAACAATAAGCGCGGGTTTCCGCATGTAAATGCCCAATGTGACCGTTCCGGCGCATTGAAACCCGCACGATGCTCAGGCACAACAACGCCGAACCAGTGGCAGGGACCGGACCGCCGTGATCGAGTTGGAAAATGTAGCCTATAGTTATGGCGGCGGTGAATTATTGACAGACATGACCCTGAACGTGGCACCGGGATCGTTTCACTTTCTCACCGGCCCGTCCGGATCGGGGAAAACCACCTTCCTCAAGCTCTGCTATGGTGCCTTGCAGGCGACGGCAGGACATGTGCGCCTTTTTGAGCGCGATGTGCGTGGACTGAGCCGCGATGATGTTGCCATCCTGCGTCGAAAGATTGGGGTGGTGCATCAGGATTGCCAGTTCCTCGACCATTTGCCGGTGACCGAAAACGTCGCTTTGCCGCTGACCGTGTCCGGGCAGGACCCCGATGGCGCGGATGCCAATCTCAAGGAACTGTTGGCGTGGGTCGGGCTGACCGGACGGGCCAACGCATTGCCTCCAGAGCTGTCGGGCGGCGAGCGCCAGCGCGCTGCATTGGCGCGTGCGGTCATCATGTCGCCGGATGTGATCCTTGCAGATGAACCAACCGGCAATATCGACTGGGAGATGTCGCAGCGCCTGCTGACCCTGCTGGTCGAGCTGAACCGCATGGGCAAGACGATCCTGATTGCCACCCACGACCTTGGGCTGATCCGTGCGGCCAAGGCGCAGGTGCAGACGCGGGTTCTGCGGATCTCGAACCGGCGGCTTCAGATGGCGGGGGCAGATCTGTGAATTTTGATCTGCGGACCACGGCCCGGATGCTGCAATTCGACGAACGGGCGGATCGCGTTGTTCCGCCAACCGGGTTCACCGCGCGCCTGACGCTGTTCAGTGCCTTTGCGATGTCGTTCCTCGCCGTCTTTGCCTTGGCCCTGTCGCTGGCAGCGGGCCGGGTTGCGGATCGGTGGGGCAATGAGCTGGCGCAATCCTCGACCATTCGCATCTCGGCCCCGGCGGGCGAGGTCGCCACCCAGACCGAAGCGGCGCTGCGCGTGTTGCGCACCACGCCCGGCATTGTCGATGCCCGCGCTCTGACGCTCGACGAGCAACGTGCCTTGCTCAGCCCGTGGTTCGGAGCCGATCTGCCAATCGACAACCTGCCTCTGCCACAACTGATTGACATCATCGAAACCGAGGATGGTTACGATGCCGCTGGCCTGCGCTTGCGTCTGGCCGCCGAAGCCCCTGCCGCCGTGCTGGATGACCACGCCCGATGGCGGCGTCCGCTGATTGATGCGGCGTCCCGGCTGAGACTTTTGGGCTGGGCGTCGATCCTGCTGATCGCAACGGCTGCGGCGGCCATGGTGACGCTGGCTGCCAATGCCGCCCTTGCCGCCAACGCGCAGGTGATTGCCGTGCTGCGTTTGGTCGGTGCCAAGGATACTTATATCGCAAGCGCTTTTGTGCGGCGTTTTGCGCTGCGGGCGCTGACCGGCGCTGCCTTTGGCACGCTCACGGGGATCATCGCGCTGGTGCTTGTGCCGTCCGGCAGTGAAACCGCAGGGGTGCTCACCGATCTGAGCATTCAGGGCATCGGCTGGGTCTGGGTGGTGCTGATCCCGCCGTTGTCCGGGCTGGTTGCATTCGTCGCCACGCGCTATGCGGCGGGACGTGTGTTGGAGGACTTGGCCTGATGGCATATGCAATCCAGTGGGTGCGCTCGCTGCTGTTCGTGATCTCGGTCTATGTGGCGATTGCCGTGGTTGGTTTGGGTTTGTTCCCGTGGGCCGTGGTGTCACGCAAAGGCGCGCGCACGGGCTGTATGTCGGTCTGCCACTTCGTGCGCTGGGCGGCGCCCTGGATGATCGGACTCAAGACCGAAATCCGTGGCACACCCCCCGATTACGAATGTATCGTCGCCTCCAAACATCAAAGCTTTCTGGACGTGTTTCTTGTCTTCTCGGCTGTCCCGGCGGGCAAGTTCATCATGAAGCGTATTCTGATGTATTCGCCCATCGTTGGTCAGTACGGGTTGCGCATCGGATGTATCCCGGTGGACCGGGGCAAGCGCGGTGCTGCGATCAAGCAGATGGTCGAAGGGGTGAAAAAGGGTACGGCAACGCCGGGTCAGCTTATCATCTACCCGCAGGGCACCCGCATCGCCCCCGGTGTGAAAGCGCCCTACAAGATCGGAATTGCGGTGCTTTACGAAAAGCTTGGCCAGCCTTGCGTGCCGGTTGCGGCGAATGTCGGCCTCTTCTGGCCCAAGCGCGGCATCTACCGCAAACAGGGGACTGCGGTCGTCGAGTTTCTTGAGCCGATCGCGCCGGGCCTGCCGCGTGATGAATTTCTCAAGTTGTTGGAAACGCGGATCGAGAGTGCCTCGAACCGTTTGAACGAAGAGGCCGGATTCCATGCGCCGCATTGAAACCATCGCAGAGCTTGAAGCGCTTTACGACGCGGCGGTTCCGGCATCCTTGTTCAAGGTCGCGGATCATCTGACCCCGAGCTACCGCCGCTGGGTCGAGGCCGCGCGGTTCTGTGTCATCTCGACCGCCGGATCGCGGGGCACCCATGGCACGCCGCGCGGCGACATCGACCCGGTGGTGCGGGTGGCCGACTGTCATACGATCCTGCTGCCTGACTGGCGTGGCAACAACCGGTTGGATGCGCTGCGCGATCTGGTTGAAGACCCGCGCATCGCGTTCCTCTTCATGATCCCCGGCACCAAGACCACGGTGCGGGTCAATGGCCGCGCGTGGATCACGGATGATCCGGAGCTGCGCGGTACATTCCAGAAAAAGAACATCCTGCCTGCCACAGTGATCGTGACAGAAGTCTCCGAGGTCTACACCCAGTGCGCCAAGGCGCTGATGCGCTCGGGCCTGTGGGACGGCGCGCCATTGCCCGAAGGATTGCCGACAGTTGGCGAGATCCTCGCCGATCAGACCGACGGCGCGCTGGGCGGTGCGGAGTATGACGCCAATTACGAGGTGAACGCCATTCCGCGGATGTGGTAGGGCGACCGCACGGTTGCTTTCCAAAACCTTAACGGATGGGATGCAGGGTGCCCCCACGTTGCGCAACGAGCGGACAGGGTCACTCCCACACCGCGATCTGAACGATGGTTTTCCGAATTGGGGGTCACGCCCCGACCTTGAGAAACCGGTTTTACACAGGCCCCCCAAGTTCGACAAAATCCGCCGAAATTCGCCTGAATTGAGGGTGGCTGGCTGAGTTATTTCAATGATTTAGCGGTTGTGTTCGGGCAAATTTCTGTAGTCACACACATTGCCTATATTGGTGTTGTTTAGTTGAATCTT
>NZ_JAEPMO010000174.1 GCF_017643905.1 Marivita sp. | reverse complement strand
TTGCCCAGTGGGCACGCGACTGAGGCTTTTGTAATAGCGCGCTTGCTTTGGCGGCTTTTACGCTCTTCCAGGCAAGACATCTACAGCGATCCCAAATGGGGTGAGATGATCATGCGTCAGGCCGCGCGTATCGCGATCAATCGAACCGTTGCTGGCGTGCATTTCCCCGTCGACAGCGCGGCAGGTGCATTCCTGGGGCTTTCGCTTGCCGAGATCGTTATCACAGCGGGGCGTGGAAAGACCCTGCCTGCGGGTAGCTATCATTTCGACGGCCAGGCCTTTCCCGAAGCCAGTGATTTCAATTGGCACGCGCTATACGACGTCAAGCGCGACCGCCAGACAGCCACCGACTGGGCCCATTTCGACCGGCTTCGCGATGAGTCGGAGGAGGACGCACGCAAGGCGCCCGAAACGCCCCTCGAATGGCTCTGGCAAAAAGCGTGCGCGGAGTGGGTGGAATTGTCATGAGCCTGACATGGGACACTCCTTCCCCCGGAGTTGTCGGAAACGCCGTTACCGACTTCCGGCTGAGCCGCGGGGCCGAGCATTATCCGGCACCGGCCGATACGCTTTGGTGGGCGGCGCTGCTTGAGCTTGACGGGGCCTCGCTCGATGACATCCAAATCGCAACCTCCGGGGTTTTTCCTGGTCAAATCATCTTGCCCTCGGCCTACAGCCTGCAGGAGCGCGCGAACCCGGCGCTGACATTCGCGGTGATCTTCGCACAGACGCCGGTTCTGCGGCATCTCAACGACGAGCCTGCGCGCTATGGCATCGCTGACCTGCATCTGGGCAACCACGTGCCGCCACAACATCTCGACCCAGATGCGCCTCCGTGGTCGCCGGATGCCGCTCCCATTCCCGTGTCCGAGGGCACGGTACTTACTGCGGTCGTCGACGACGGGATCGCAATTGGCCACGATGTGTTTCGTGCCGATTTGTGCCGGAGCCGCATTGACTATTGCTATATTTTGGGCGTGGCGACACGCCATTTCGAAGCAGGTCGGCAAAGCTATGGGGCGGCACTTGATTGTAATAATATCAACACTCTGCTGCTGCGTCACACGATCGATGGGCTGCTTGACGAGCCCGCTTTTTATCGCGAAGCCGGGCTGATCGATTTCGGCAACCGCGATTTTTCCCCCGCGATCCTCAGACGCTCGCATGGCACCCATGTTATTGGTCTTGCCGCGGGATACCGGATGCAGGAGGCACCGGCAGACCGCCCCATCCTTTGCGCAAGCCTTCCCGCGCGCGTGACCGAAGATGTTACCGGGCAGACGCTACTGCCTGCGCTCGCGCTGGCGCTCAAGGTTCTTGGCGACCGCGCAGCGCAGTATCGCGTTGCGCGCAAAGATGGTTCCTTGACCGAGACTGCGCCGCCAGTCGTGTTCAACCTCAGCTATGGCAATTCTGACGGGCCTCACAACGCGTCCGGCCCTGTCGCGCGGCTTCTCGACGATATCTTTGCACCCAATGCGTCCCAGGTCCGGCACATGGTCATTCCTTCGGGCAATGACAACATGCTGCAACTGCACGCGGCCGTCGATTTCGCCAATTCGAGTCATGAGGAACTGCTTCTAAAAGTCCTGCCTGATGACCGCACGGTCAGCCATGTCGAAATCTGGATACCTCGTGGCCGCGGGGGCCTTGACGACCCCCCAGTACATGTCACGCTGATCTCGCCGACAGGACAAAAAAGCGCTCCCGCGCCTCTGCCAGAACAATCCGTGCAGAGGCTCAACGACGGGCAGTCTCGTGATGTGGCGCGGCTTTCGCTTCGGCGCACGCGCCGCGCAGAGTTTGGCTGGCTTTACACCATCAATATCAACCCGACGGCGAGCCTAGCGCCCGATGCCGCCATTGCCTGCTCGGGCAAATGGCGGATCTCGTTGCACTTGGCGGAAACCGCCCAGATTGCGGCGCCAGTCCAAGTCTGGATCCAACGCGACGAATCCTTGCCCGGTTTTGGACCGTTGGGGCGTCAGACTTATTTCGACAACCCTTGCTACCGTAAGTTCGACGCGGCGGGCGCTCCTCAAGCTGTCGATCCGCCGGGCGATTGCCCAGTTCGCCGCACCGGATCAATCAGTGGGTTCACCGGCGGAACGAGGCCTTTGGTGATCGGCGGATATACACGGTCGAATGGACGGATGTCGGATTATTCCGCAACCGCGCTTGAAAGCGGCCCGTTTCCAGATGCTGCCGCTCCCAGTGACGACAGCCCCGCGTTGCCAGGCGTCATAAGCGCTGGCTCTGCCTGCGGGGCAATGGTGCGCATTTCGGGTACTTCAGTCGCCGCGCCGCTGGTAACGCGCCTGCTTGTCAATCGCGACCCAGCTGGAGGGGGAGAGACAGCGAAGGCGTGGTTACAGGCCCTTGCGCGGGAGGACGACCCAAAGGCTTGCGGCCCAGCGCCAGACGCCAAACGGGGTGGTGCCGGGCGGCTGACTCTACTCGCGCCATTTGGTGCCGTCCGCGACGCCTGATCAACATCTCCACGGGACAGACATGACATGCTGCAGCCCTCCGGGGCTGCAGCATTTTTATTTCGGAAACATTTCAGAAGGATTTCAGGATTTCAGGACACCGTCTGCCCTAACGTCTACTTGTCCGGAGCGCAGATTTCCTGACGCAAAACAGAAACTTAGACGGGCAGTTCCACGCCGCCCAACATCGAGACATGAGGTGTCCAATGTCCAAAGTGAACCTAACCGCCGCAGACGGCGCAATCGCCTACAGCGACCCTTCCGTTCCGCAATCCCTCATCGACGCCTGGAGCTATACCACGACCTTTGCGCAGGCCCATGCTCGGACCGTGAATCCCGACGCGGCCACTGAGGCCTATTTTGACGCAATGACAAAAGAGCTTCAGCAACTTGCCTGGAACGTGACCAATGCGGGCAAGCTCGACTACCACCAGTCCGCCGAAAAGATATCGCCCGCTGGCATCGTGGAGTCGATCCTCAACCCTTATCTTTCCGCCGCACAGCAGAAACAATTGGCCGGGATTCTTAACGCTATCCAGCAGCCCGATGTCGGCGTACACAACTTCCTCGATTTTTTCTGGAACAAGGCTTCGACAAGCGCCAACAAGACCAACATGGCAATGGGTCCGCTCACGGTCGTGAATAACGCCTCCAATATCTCGATGATTTATTACGGATTCGATTTCTCGGCCACCGACTGGCGATCGTTGTTCGTCGAGAAGGACAGTGCCGATCTCTCTGTCACTGCCTACAACCTTGAGATGAATCTGAATATGGCTCTGTACGATCAGATCAAAGATGAAATCATCGACAAGCTGGCGGGTAAAGAAAAAGACCACATCAAGCAGACCTCGCTCGATCTTTGATCTCCCTTTCGCACGGCGGCAAGACCCGCATGCCGCTGTGCCTAATTACCTTTCAGTCGCCAGGAGATGTCCCATGCCCCGCCCAACAGTCGTGGTCGATCAAATTTTTGCCATCACAACAGCAAGTGATCCGACCGCAGGATTGAAGGACGCTCTTATAAGCCTTGTGTTCGCCAATGCTGCGGCTCGCGCACAGCGTTCCAGTGACCCCGAAAACTCTGTCGATACATTCCGCAACGCCTGGAGTTCTGCCATGGGTAATGTCGGCTGGGTTATCACCTCCGCAGGAAACTCCCAGATCAGCACCCAGTCCTCGCGGGGCACGACAAGTGTCGCGGACCGCATTATGATGAACGCTCCCAGCAGCGCCATCGAAACCGCTGTCGATCAATTGAAGGACCTGTCGCACGAAACCGGAAATTCCGACGATCTTTTGGAGATGTGGTGGGAGGCGGGCAGACAATTTAAACCATTCTATGCCAGCCTCGCGGCCGTCGATATCGACCCCGATAGCATCGTCCTTGAATTGGCCCAATTCTCTGTCGACCTTGGCGCACTCGAAGTGCCTGACGGCGGGGTACTCTTCCCGCGGGAAAAGCCCCTGCATCCGAAATCGCCTGCGGCGTTTTTCGAGAATGTGCTCGAAAACTCCATCGATATGTCGGTCTATCACATCCGATGCGAGCTGAACCTCCAGGTCTTTGGAACGCAACGCAGGGAACTTGAGAAAAAGTTGGGCGACAAGTTCTTCGATCATTTCAGAACGCTGCCTAAGGGTCTTTTGGGAGAGGCATCATGATCGCCTCGCTGTCCGTCGCCACTGCGCCCAATGGGTTGATGAGCGTCTCGCCATCGGTTTCTGCGAATTCGCTAGATGCGTATTTTTATACGTTCACTCAAGCGCAGGTGGATGCACGCGCCGCCAATCCCGATCCAACGACCGATGCTTACTACACCGCGATGATTGGCAGTCTCAAAGCACATGGCTGGACGGTGTTTGAGGTCGAAGCGGTCGAACACAAGATCACCTCCGATCCGCAGGTCCCGCTGATTGTCTGTGTTCTGGCGCTGCTCGACATGGTCGAAAACGGTTTCGGACATGTCTTCACGATCGACAGATCGACGATCCTGGCCGCCGCCAATGCCACCTGCAACACTCTGAAAGATCCCCCAGACGAGATCGCACGTCAGCTCGACGAATGGTGGGGCAGCACCCATGTCGAAGTGGGTTTGCGCGTCCTGAGCGTCGGACCGATCCTCGAACTTTTCGGCATCCCCTACCTAGGCGCTGCGCATTTCGCGATGCGCATCACTGCCGATAGCTGGCGCGACTTGGTGTCGCCAGACACGGATTTTTCCTTCTCTGCGCGGCCCGCACTGATGATGCTCAACTGGATTGAATACCGCCAACACGAAGTTTCACTGAAAGCCAAGCTAGCCGCGGAACTGGCCGGCAAAATCAAGCAGACGCAACTGGACCTAGATCCGGCGAAAGCAGGTGCATCGTGACCGTGCGGCTGACATCGGCAGGCGCGTCTCTGATTATGGGGCCGCCCGATGTTACCCCGTCCAACGCGGTGCCGTTTGCGCTGCTCTGGTCCGAGGCGGTCTGCCGCGCACAGAAGCTGACCATGGGCACCGAGGCTTACTTCAATCGCGTCGTCCGCGAGATGGGCGCGATTGCCTGGAACGTGACCGACGCGGGCGAGATGACATACACCCAGGCCTCTGGCAATGCCACACCCGCCGATGCGGTGGTCGAGCTTGGCGGTCAATACTTGCCAACCGACCAGCAGCGCATCCTGAAAACCGTCTTTGACGCCATTGGAACGGTGGCGCAGATCCCTGCATTGGACAGCCTGATGACCACGTTCTGGTCGGACAAGACACTGACCGCAAAGGGCATCTGTTTCGCCACTGCCCCAGTCAGCATGAACGCCAATGGTCAGCTGACGACCACCCTGGCCTATCTCGATTTCGACGGCACCTCCGACCGTTGGCAGAGCTTCTTCCTGACCCGTATGAGCGCCGAAACGCGGCTGCATTCACGACATGTCCAACTGACGCTGAACGCCGACCTTTGGCAACGGATCGACAAGCCCATAGCCGACAAACTCGGCAAGGCCGCTGTCGACGCGATTCAACACATCGACATCTAACCCCACCAGCATAAAGGAAAGACCCATGTCCGCCGAATACATCGACACGCTTGACATCCCCACCTCGACCGAAGTCGCAACGGCCCGAAAAATGCCGATCCAACCGAGCGCAATGGCGGCAAGCATCCAGAAACCCAAGGCCTTTGTGGACGGTGGTAGCGTGGTGGCTTTTGTCGCCGGTGTCTCGGGCCAAAATCGCGAGGATGTGCTGAACTCGACATTGCTGGCGCAACTGGCGGCCGACAAGGCTCACAGCCGCGAAGATGACGTGATGAGCTGGTACAGCTTCTACAGCAACGTTCTCGGCAATGTCGGCTGGGTCACCCAAGGTTTCAACTGGGAGAAATACACCAGCAAGAAAATGTCCTTCACAATGGACGAGGCCGTTCTCGAACTGGCCGCCACAGCCTTGACCGGTCAGGAAGAGCTGGCCGTTGTTGCCGCTCTGGACGCGATGCGCAAGCTTCCCAAGGAAGACGGGCGCATCAAGCTTTTCGACCATTCCTCGAGTTCGGACCAGGCGGGCAATTTCCAGATCTCGGTCTGTTCCGAAGACAACGGTGCTGTCGCGATGAAGACCATGGCGTTTTACTACGACGCCGAGCAGCAGGACACGACCGTGTTGTTTTTCAACTTCAACTCGGCCAGCACCACGCTCAATCAGGCCACCAATGCCCTGACCCTCGATAGTCAGGTCTATGCCAATGTGCGCGACAACGTCGTGACCAAGCTCGGCGACAAGGCCAAGAGCTTCGTGCTCGACCTTGATATCTGAGAGTGGGCCGATGACCGATACACTCGAAGCTGTGGAGGGGGTGCTTGTCGCCCTCTCTGACGGCACCCCACCCGACCGCGCCACTGCGATTGAAAACAGCCTGATCCTTGCTTGGCGCGCCGCAATGAAATCCGGAGATTACAATACTTTCTTCAGTGTATTGGGCAAGATCGGCTGGACTGAGTCGGGGAGCGGGGTGGAACAAAAATCCGTTCCCGTCGTCGGATTTGGCACGGCAATCATAAACGTGATTTCCGAGTGCAATTCCATCATCGATCCGATTCCGGACTTCAAACCAATCCTGACCGCGGCCGACGGAGCCGGGCATTCTCTGGCCAATTCGTGGTGGAACAGTGGAAACGAACAAGCAAACGGCCACGGCATTTGCTGGACCACAGACGGCCCGGACACGGTGTTGCGTTGCTACGTTCTGCTGACATCCATGCCCGATCCGTGGCGCGTGATTTTCGATCCCACTGCTTTGGCTTCGCTTCAATGCTGGTGGCGGGATTTCACTCTCAATTCGACCGTGTTCGATGGCCTCAAAGACGACATCGCCCAGAAAGTAGAGCCCTACCGCAAGGACATTCTTCGTATGTCCTGACATTTGCCTCACCCTGAAAAAAGAAAGGAAACAAAATGCTTACTTACATGGCCCTCGACTGGGACAATCAGGCCGCGCGTTCAGCCAAGCTCAAGGCACTCGCGGATTACTATCACCAGCCCGATTTCACCGCCTTCAAAATGCTGGGTGCCGACGTGATGGCACCCACCAAAACCGGCGGTAAGCAGAAACTGATCATCAATTCGCACAGCAATGCCAATGTGTTCGCTGGCTATTCTCCGGAGTCTTTCCTGACCCAATTGATGAGCAAAGGATTTGCCGAAGGTTCCTTCCCGGAGATTTACCTGATGGCCTGCAAGGTGGGCGAGGCAAGCCAGAACAACTCAATCATAACCAATTTTGCCCGCGATCTCAAACGTCTGCTGGTCGGGCATGGGATCACCGCCAAGCTGTATGCACCGCGGGGCATCCTTACTTATAGTCTCGAACGCAAACAGGCGTCTGGTCAGACCTACTATACTGTGACAGAAATGTTCATCAAAGCTCCCGAGCGCAACTATCCGCTCGACGAGGGCATGTTGCTGATAACCTGAACGGCTGCGAAACACACGAAAAGTGTAGCTCCAATCAAGCGTGGCGGTATTGACTGCCACGCCGTTTCCCTGCGCCGAAACTTTTTGCTGTGCGACCTGCGTCCGGCGGATGCAGAACTCTCTGACTGTGAATGTCCGCAACAAGACCTGTGCCGTTGCGGGCTTTGCTTTTGGTTCGCTCTGAGCGTGACAACGGCGATGGGCCTGACTATTCAGGCCGCGATTGCGGTCATCTCGACCGCGTTACGCACCCGGTCCAGGGAAAGTTCTGAACCGCGCCGGGTTTGCCGGAGGCTGATTTGTCTTAGTTACGCTGCCATATCTGATCTTTCCAGAGCTGCGTGGAAGTTTGCCTCTGCTTCGGCTGGTGGGATATTCCCGATGGGTTCCAGCAGGCGGCGGTTGTTGA
>NZ_JAEPMO010000135.1 GCF_017643905.1 Marivita sp. | reverse complement strand
GAACTTGTCATCGCCTTTTTCGTCTTTGACGAATTCATAGACACCCGCCGGGCAATACCGCGCTGATGGTCCGCCATATTTCGGCAGGTTGACCGATACCGGGATGGACGGATCTTTCAGCTTCAGGTGCGCAGGCTGGCTTTCCTCGTGGTTGGTGGCCGCGAAGGACACGTTGGTGAGGCGGTCAAATGAGAGTTTGCCATCCGGCTTGGGGTAATCGATCGGCTTGAAGTTCTTCGCCTCACCCGTCGCTTCGGCGTCGGACTTGCCATGTCCCAGCGTGCCCAGCAGCGAGAAGCCCAGCGTGTTGGTCCACATGTCGAACCCACCGACGGTGAGCGAGGCCAGAAGCCCACGATTGGACCAGAGCGGTTTCACGTTGCGCACCTTCTTGAGGTCAGTGCCGATGGCGCCGGTCCGCACTTCGGTTTCGTAAGCGGTCAGTTCGTCCGAAGCGCGGCCGTCCTGAATGGCGGCATAGGCGGCTTCGGCAGCAGCTTTGCCGGACAGCATCGCGTTGTGGTTGCCCTTGATGCGCGGCACGTTGACCATGCCAACCGAGCAGCCCAGCAGCGCCACACCCGGTGCCACCATTTTCGGCATCGACTGGTAACCCCCTTCGGAAATCGCCCGTGCGCCATAGGCTACACGCTTGCCGCCCTTGAGCAGCTCGGCCACCATCGGGTGGTGCTTGAAGCGCTGGAATTCCATGTAGGGATAGAGGTGCGGGTTCTCGTAGTTCAGGTGAACCACGAAGCCGACATAGACCTGATTGTTGTCGAGGTGGTAAATGAACGAACCGCCGCCCGCGTTGCTGCCCAGCGGCCAGCCCATCGTATGGGTGACAGAGCCTTCGCGGTGCTTGGCGGGGTCGATCTCCCAGATTTCCTTCATGCCAAGGCCGAATTTCTGCGGTTCCTTGCCTTTCGAGAGATCGTATTTGGCGATCACTTCCTTGGCGAGGCTGCCGCGCACGCCTTCGCTCAGGAAAACATATTTGCCGTGCAGCTCCATCCCCGGCTCATAGCCCGGCCCCGGAGTGCCATCGGAATTCTTGCCGAATTCGCCGGCAACCACGCCTATGACCTCGCCATTGTCGCCGTAGACGATTTCCGAGCACGCCATGCCCGGAAAAATCTCGACACCCAATTCTTCGGCCTGTTCGGCCATCCAGCGGCAGACATTGCCCATCGACACGATGTAATTGCCGTGGTTGTTCATCAGCGGCGGCATCGGCCAGTTCGGGATGCGGATCTGACCCGCTTCGCCCAGCATGTAGAAATTGTCGTCCTTGACCGGAACGTTGAGCGGCGCGCCCTTTGCCTTCCAATCGGGGATCAGCGCATCAAGGCCGCACGGATCAAGAACCGCACCCGACAGGATATGCGCGCCCACTTCCGAGCCTTTTTCCAGAACAACGACGTTCAGTTCGGCGTCGAGTTGTTTCAGACGGATCGCGGCGGACAGGCCAGCGGGGCCTGCGCCAACGATGACAACATCATATTCCATCGCTTCGCGCGTGTGTTCGGTCATGTCGGGCTCTTTCCTGAATGTCACGTGTCGAAAACCTGCTGGGTCACGTAACGTGCAGGTCAAGAGCGGTCAATTGCGACACGGCGTTACAACCCGGTTTGCACGGGAATTGCAGCATTTTCCTGCGCCATACCCCGCCAATCCAGCGCAACGCCTCTTGCGTTTCGACGGCGGGTCAGGTCACTGTTGCGCCAACGCAAGTGACATGTTTAGACCGCGCCAACGTAATATGGCGCCAGAGTTTTCGCTCTGCCGACCTAGAGGGAACCGTCCCATGGAAAAGCTGCCCATGACCCGCGCGGGCCACGCCGCGCTGGAAGCCGAATTGAAAACGCTCAAGTCCGAAGAGCGTCCCGCCGTCATCCAGGCGATTGCCGAAGCGCGCGAGTTGGGCGACCTCAAGGAAAACGCGGAATATCATTCTGCCCGCGAAAAGCAGGGCTTCATCGAAGGCCGCATCAAGGAACTTGAAGGTGTGCTGAGCCTTGTCGAGGTGATCGACCCGACCAAGCTGTCCGGCCCGATCAAGTTTGGCGCGACCGTAACGCTGGTCGATGAAGACACGGACGAGGAAAAGACCTGGCAGATCGTCGGCGAACATGAGGCCAATATCGAAAAGGGTCTGCTCAACATCAAATCGCCCATTGCCCGTGCGCTGATCGGCAAGGAAGAGGGCGACAGTGTCGAGGTCCACACTCCAGGTGGTGACAAGTCCTACGAAGTGTTGAAGATTGAATACATCTGATGGGTCGAACCCCCGCCATGACACAGCAAAAAGACGCACGCTCCGGACAAAAGTCCATCCAGGCTCTCCCTGGAGAGGTCACGCGCGGGCTGAGCGGGATCGAACTCACCGCTGCAGCGCTCAGCGTGGTATGGCTGGTGATCTCTGCTGCGTTTTTCGTGTTCTCAGGCAATGACGGTGCGGACGGTCTGCGTTTTCTTCTGACGCTGATGGTGATCTTTTTTCCGGTTGGCATGATCTGGGTGGCCGCCGTCGGCTCGCGGTCGTCTCGCATTATGCGCGAAGAAAGCGCGCGGCTGCAAACCGCCATCGACGCAATCCGTCACGCCTACATTGCCCAAAACCAGGCAGGCGGGCGCGATCAGGCCCCGCACCCGTCGATTGTGAAGAAACTGGAAGAGATCGCCGACGCGCAGAAAAAGGCCGAAACCACCCTGGCAATGTTCACCTCGACCCGCGCCGCACAGATTGCAGTGCAGGCTGGTGCACCGGACCCCGAAACCGGCGACCAGCCCACGCTGGCCTTGGGAACACCGGCAGAGGCGCTGCAACCACCACTGTCGAATTCGGATTTCATCAGAGCGCTGCATTTCCCGGAAACCGCCGACGACAAAGAGGGTTTTGCAGCCCTGCGTCGCGCCTTGAAAGACCGACCCTCTGCGCAACTGGTGCAGGCGGCACAGGATGTGTTGACCCTGCTCAGCCAGGACGGGATTTACATGGACGACCTGCGCCCCGACATGGCGCGCCCCGAGATGTGGC
Organism: Marivita sp.; assembly: GCF_017643905.1. GTDB lineage: Bacteria > Pseudomonadota > Alphaproteobacteria > Rhodobacterales > Rhodobacteraceae > Marivita. The sequence goes on along the minus strand of NZ_JAEPMO010000135.1, from coordinate 8,442 downwards.
GCCGCTTTGCGAAGGGCGAACGCGGGCGCACGATCGCCGCTCTGGGCGGCGTGCGCGACCGCTCGTCACTGGCGCTGACCGCGGGTCGAATGAAACAGGACCCGATCTTTCGCGATGCCGCGCATCACTTCCTGCGGCTGTTCGACAAGGGATTTGCGCGGTTCGAAAACACCGCGTCGGACGCAGAGATCTCGGACCTCGCAAGCACACGGACCGCGCGCGCGTTCATGCTCCTAGGCCGAGTGACCGGGACGTTCGACTGACGCGGTTCGTCAACAGACACGAAGCCTTAACCATTTCCTGACATGTCTTCGCGGGGCCCGATTCTTCGTACGAAAAATCGGGAAGGACCTAAGTGGAGAAAGACGAGAACGGGATATACCGAACCGGGTCACCCGGCTGAACATGCACGGCACCATCCGGTAACTCGACCAGGCCTTCCGCCCAACTCAACCCGCTGATCCTCCCCGATCCTTCCGACTTGAACACCTCTGCCCGGCCATCGCGCATCCGTGCGCGCAAGTATTCACGACGGCCCGGCTTTTTGCGCTTCTCGAACGCCGCAGGCACGGTGAACCCCTGAGGCTCTGCCCAGCCGGCACCCGACAGCGCCCGCATCGCCGGGCGCGCGAAGATCAGCGTACAGACCAGCGCCGCCACCGGGTTGCCCGGCAGGCCAAATACCGGAACACCCTGCCAAAGGCCCAAGGCCAACGGTCGACCGGGTTTCAGCGCGATCCGCCATTCCTGCATCGCCCCCGTGTCGCGCAACAAGGCCGAGATATGGTCCTCGTCGCCCGCAGACGCGCCGCCAGACGTCAGGATCACATCCGCCCGCGCGGCCGCCGCATCCAAGGCCGTCCGCACCGCAGCGCGATCATCCGCAGCGCGGCCCATGTCGGCCACCTCAAATCCGAACCCGGCGCAAAGGCTAAGCAGCATCGGACGGTTGGCATCATAAATCTGCCCCTCTGCCGCCGGAGCACCGGGTTCGACAATCTCATCCCCGGTCGACAAAACCGCCACGCGCAGCCGATGGCGCACGTCAAGCGCGCCATGCCCCACCGCCGCCGCCAGCGCGAGATCCGCCGGGGTAAGCACCCGCCCTGCTACAAGCGCGACCTCGTCTTGAAGCACATCCTCGCCCGCCTTGCGCGTGTTCGCGCCGCGCTTCAACGGTCCGCGAAAGGCGACCTGACCGTCGCCAACACGCACGTCCTCGTCCAACACGACAGTATCCACACCGTCGGGCAGGTCGGCCCCGGTCAGGACACGGATCGCGTGCCCTGTCGGAACCGAGCCCGCAAAGGGCGCACCCGCCGCCGCACGCCCTTCGACCAACGGCAACACTTGAGGCCCTTCGCCGATCGCCGCACCAGCAAAGCCATACCCGTCGACAGCCGTGTTCGGATGTGGCGGGTTCGACCGCTTGGCCACCACATCACCGGCCAGCACGCGCCCGGCTGCCTGCATCAGAGGCACCGTTTCCACACCCACCACCGGGGTCATCCGATCACGCAAGAGCGCCAGCGCATCGTCCACCGGCGTCCAGTCCACACCCGCAGGCAAGGCGAAACAATCGTTGCGCAAGGGGGGTGGCTCCAGTGCCACCCGACCCCGCGCCGCCGATGTCAGCATTTCGGCATGCCCGGCGCCGAGGATCCAGGCTTCCTCCCTGGCCTCTGGTCCGACATCCGCCAACAGCGCAGTCAATCGCTCGGATGACAGCCCAGCCAATGCGCGCGCCAACAGCCGGACCTGCACCGCATCGCGGATCTCGTTGCCCTGCACCTCCTTTACGGCCGGCTCGACCAAACCCGGCCAGATCTCGACCAGCACAGCCTGCGCCTCGGCCCAGTCTTCAAAGGGCCAGACCGCGACACCCGCACGCCGCCGCAACCGTGCGAGTATCGGTAGTCCCATCAAGGCCTGACTTCCCACAGTCGGGTTAAAGAAGAGTTGAAAACAGGAAGACGACGCCTTTGCCGCCAGATCGCAGGCGCGCCGCTCCGCAAAACTGTCGTAAGAGACACCAACCTTGCGATAGGGCACATCCGGCCAACCCTCCTCGGACGGCTTGCCCCAGAACGGCCCCGGCCCGTCGAACAGGCGGTTGATCTCTGTCGCGACATCGAAGCGGTTGTTCTCGCCCGCCTCGCTGTCGGTGATCCGCGCCTCCAGCCAATCCCAAAACGCCAGCGGGTCGTCGGTACCCGTGACATGCCGGACGAATCCGCTTGGATACCCGAACGGAAAATCGAACCCGATCAGCACGCGCCGCCCGGCCTGCGCCTCGGCATCAAGAAACCCGGATAGCCATCCCTCGGCCTCATTGCGCGATCTGCAATAAACCGGCTCCTGCTCGGCTCCCTCGCGCACAACACCAATCCAGATCGCATCTTTCGACGGGCGGGCAGGCGCGCGTTTCCCGGCGGACCAATCGACAATCGCAATCGTGTCGAACGCCGTCAAAGCCCAACCTCTGACAGGATGAAATCGGCAATCGACTTGGTGTCGTTGAGGTCAAACACCGGACGGTCAAGGTCCATCGGCGTGTCGCTCGCCACAGCGCGAATGGTCGGATCACCCGGCGCGATCAGGTTATTTCCGGTCTCGGCGCGGAAGGCCTCCACCTTGGGATGGCGGTCGCGCTTGTAGCCTTCGACTAGAACCAGATCGACGGGCATAAGCTTGGACAGCAACTCTTCCAGCGTTGGTTCCGCCTCATCGCGCAGCTCGTGCATCAGTGCAAAGCGGTTGCGTGACGCCAGCAGCACCTCAGTCGCGCCCGCAACCCGGTGGCGGTGGCTGTCCTTGCCGGGATGGTCCACGTCAAAGGTGTGATGCGCGTGTTTGACCGTCGACACGGTGATGCCCCGCCCGGTGATCTCGGTCACCAGACGTTCCATCAACCCGGTCTTGCCCGCGTTCTTCCAGCCGGTGACCCCGTAAATTCTCATACCATCGCCTCTGCAGCCTCAAGGTCGTCGGGTGTGTTCACGTTGAAGAATGGATCGCCATTGTCCGTGTCGAACACCGCCTCGCGTCCACCATGTTTTTCCGTCCAGATCACCACTTTCTTAATCCCCTCCTCCAACGCCGCGCGCAAATCATCACGCAGCGCGACGGGCCAGAGGCCGAATGTCGGGTGGCGGATCAGGCCGGAGCGACTCATGGATTTGGTCTTTTCCTCACCGCGCGGCGTGGCAGCCAGAACCAGCGGATGAGCCATGCCTTGGGCGATGTCCTGAAACACCGCGACCAGATCGGCTGGGAAGAACGGCGTGTCCGCAGCGACGGTCACAATCGCCTCTGCGCCCTGCTCCGCCGCCCAATCGAGCCCCGCCAGAACACCCGCCAGCGGGCCGGGGTATCCGGCGATGCTGTCCGGCAGAACCGGCAATTCAAACGCGTCAAACCGCGCTGCGTCACCATTGGCGTTGAGCGCCATGCCAGCCACCTGCGGCTGCAACCGGTCGATCACCCGGTTCAGCAGCGTCTGCCCCCCGACCTGCAACAGCGCCTTGTCACCGCCGCCCATGCGGGTGGCCAGCCCACCGGCAAGGATCACTCCCAAGGGCAAACTCATTCCGCGCTCTTCCTGCGGCTCTTGCGGCTTTCTTCGGGCACAGAGTCCGGGTCCATGTCGCGCACCAAACGCTCTTCACCAGACAAGCAGACAAACCGTTTGCCGCGCATCCGCCCGATGCAGGTCAACCCCACCTGACGCGCGATCTCGACCCCCCATGCGGTGAAACCCGACCGCGAGGCCAGCACCGGGATGCCCATCAACGCCGTCTTGATCACCATCTCCGAGGTCAGCCGCCCAGTGGTGTAGAGGATCTTGTCCTCCGGCCCGACACCTTCCTGAAACATCCAGCCCGCGATCTTGTCGACAGCGTTGTGGCGGCCCACGTCTTCCATATAGACCAGCGGGCGATCCTGGTGGCAGAGCACCGTACCGTGAATGGCCCCCGCCTCCAGATACAGCGAGGGCGTCGTGTTGATCTTGTGCGCCAGCGCATAAAGCCAAGAGGTCCGCAGCTCCACCTGCGGCAACACCACCTTGTCCAGCCCCTCCATCATGTCACCGAACACCGTGCCCACGGCACAGCCACTGGTGCGGGTCTTTTTCTTGACCTTCTCCTCGTAGGTGGTCTGCCGTTCGGTGCGCACGACCACGACCTCAAGATCATCGTCATACTCGACCTTCGTGACCACATCATCGTCGCGCAGCATGCCCTGATTACGAAGAAACCCAACCGCAAGATACTCGGGATAATCCCCGATCGTCATCGCCGTCACGATTTCCTGCGCGTTCAGGAAAATCGTCAGGGGCCGTTCCTCGACCACGCTGATCTCGGTCTCGGCCCCGGTGTGATCGGTGCCCACCACCCGGCGGGTCAGCCGAGGCGCGCCCGGATCGGGCGCGATGAGGTAGTCCCGAAGCACGTCATCCGGCATAGATTGCATCTCCCCTCGTCCAAGGCTACGTCCGATCCGAACACAGCAGACGAGGCACAGTGATGGCGGCAGGGACCGCAATGTCAAGCTACTGGCGGGGCCTCCGGGACGGGCTGCCCTTCCTTGCCGTCGTCGGCCCCTTTGCCATGCTCTTTGGCGTTCTCGCCACCGAGGCCGGGCTGGCCGTGCACGAGACCATGGGCTTTTCCATTGTGGTGATCGCAGGGGCAGCCCAATTCACCGCGTTGCAGCTGATCAATGAAAACGCGCCGACTCTGGTGGTGCTCGCCTCGGCATTGGCGGTCAATCTGCGCATGGCGATGTATTCCGCGTCGATCACCCCGCATCTGGGGCCGCTGCCGCTCTGGAAGCGCGGGATCGTGGCGTATTTCCTCGTCGATCAAACCTACGCGCAATCGATCCTCGACTATGAGAAGAACCCGGATCAGACCACGGCCGAAAAATTCGCCTATTTCCTTGGTGTGATGACACCGATCTGCCCGCCGTGGTATCTGTTCACCTTCGTCGGCGCGGTTCTGGGCGAAAGCATCCCACCCAGCCTCGGGCTTGATTTCGCGCTTCCCATCGCCTTTCTGGCCATGGTCGGCCCCATGCTTCGTACGCCCGCGCATCGGATTGCCGCCTTGGTGTCCGTCATCCTCGCGCTGGCCTTTGCCTGGCTGCCCTACAATATGGGCCTTCTGGTCGCCGGTCTGGGCGGCATGATGGCAGGTGCTCAGGCCGAACTTCGCCTGGGGATCAAACCGTGACCGACGCAACCGAACTTTGGACCATCATCATCGCGTTGGGACTGGGCAGTTTCTGCCTGCGCTTTGCCTTCCTCGGGCTTGTGGGCGACCGCGCGATCCCCGAATGGCTGCTGCGGCACCTGCGCTATACGGCTGTTGCCGTGATCCCGGCGCTGGTCGCACCACTTGTGATCTGGCCCACTGCCACTGGCGGAGAGCCGGACGCCACACGCCTTGCCGCCGCAGTTGCGACTTTTGCAGTGGGGTATCTGACAAAGAATGTGTTTTCGGCCATGGGTATTGGCGCGGCCGTTCTGGTGTCGCTCAGCCTTCTGTTCTGACGTGGGTCACTGACCCGCAAGCGCCTGTTCGAACTGGGCAATAGCGACCGCTTTGTCGTCGCTGTCATTCTCGAAAATCTTGGTCGTCTGCACACCGGGCAAACTTTCAAAATCATCCATCAGACGTTTCGGAAACCAGGTCGATCCGATGCTTTCAAACCCCGGGAGCTTCCGGAGGATGGCAGAGGTGCTCAGCGCGCATTGCGCCGACGCCACCGAACCGTTGGACGTCGCAAGGCGCAGTGCACGTTCTGCCACCTCGGGCGAGACCTCGATGGTCTGTATCACGACGTGGAAGGTTTCCCGCGCATGAGCACGCGCGTAGAAATCCGCAACAGCGGGAGTGATGCCATAGAGGACATCTCCTCTTTGCGGCACCGCGCTCAGCCGGACAGACCCCGCTGGATCAAAGATCACCCGTTGCGATCCATTGATCATCAGGCTGGTATGGGCCCCCTGACCGGTGCGATTGTTGATCATCGTGAACAGCGTCAGCGCGGTCGGGCCGGGATGGCGGTAGGACGCGCTGCTGATCACTTCGGGCGAGGCATTCGGGCGCAATTCCGCGCCCGCGCCGCAACCCATCAAGGCCAACAGGGCCAGTCCGGCAAGAATGCGCGATACCATGGTCATGTCAGCCTCTGGGCAGAACTCAGGAGTTGAAGATCGCGAGGAAGATCAGAACCCCGATCGAGAAAGCGGCAACCCGGACAGACCAGCGGACGAAGCCATCAAAGGTCTTTTCCTGAGCGGTTGTGTCCATTGTACCGTGCTTGTGTTCAGCCATTTGAGACATCCCTCATTAATGTTTTCGAGTCGCTACCCGATTTGCCCGACCCTGTCACCCATGCCAAGCGCGCAGTGTGTCGCGGTCTAGGTGGATTGTTCCAATTCTGCAGCAAGTTCAAACCCGATCCGACGCGGCGTGGCGTCTTCCTTGGGGATCGGCAGCGCGCGCAGCGTCACGTTAAGCTGCGAGACATGCTGGATCAATTGCATCCGTCCGCCCTCTTCGTCCGATCCGTAGAAGGTCACGATATCAGGGTCAAAATAGCCCAGCCCTTCGATGCGAAGCACACCGGTGTCGTTTCCAGCAAAGCCCATCGCGACCTCGTGTTCGTTGTCCAATTGTTCCTCGAAATTCTGGATATAAAGGATCAAGCGCTCATAGGCCCATTCTGCGTCGCTTTTCTGTTTGAAAGAACGGCGCATTACCGCATCGGGCAGCGCTTTTTCTCCGCTTTCGCCGCATCCCTTGGCATGGGAATCGTATTTGCGTGGCAATGCATCGGCTTCGGCATATTCCGCCGTGGTGCGAATGTCCTGGGCCATATCATCCCCCCTAGATCGGCAAGGCCGTCGTTTCCTTGATCTCTTCCATAACGAAACTGGCCGAAATATCCGAGAGCGGAATCCGCGCGATCACGCGCTTGTAGAACGAATCGTAGGCCGGGACGTCTGCCACGCGGACCCGAAGCAGGTAATCCAGATCCCCTGTCATCCGATAGGCACCGACCACCTCGGGCATGGTGCGCACCGCCTTGTGAAAGCTGTCCAGCCAATCTGCGTCATGCCGCCCGGCGCGGATCATCACCATGACTTCCAGCGGACAGCCCAGCTTGGCCGGGTTTGCCAACGCGACACGCCCGGTGATTATTCCGGACTGTTCCATCGCCTTGATCCGTCGCCAACAGGCATTGCGCGACAGGGCAACCTGATCGGCGATGGTTTCGACACTGAGACTGGCATCTCGTTGCAGGATGCGCAGGATTGTCTTGTCGAATTGATCCAATTCAATCGAGTTCATGAGAATTTATCCCAACCAAGCGGTGTTTTGACAAGTAACATGTTACGCTGGGGTCGTTTCCGTCAACGGAAACGCGCGATGCGTCGACGCATCGCCTTCCGCGCATTTGTTAACAATCGGTTAAAGGGTCCGAAGCGGTCCCATTGTTTCGCGCGCGAAACATTCCGGATCGGATGCTGACCTATTCCCCGGGTGGGGTCGCCAGCCGCACCACCGGCACAGGGTCATCCTTGGCCAATTCCTCGAAATCGAAATTATCAAGCCGCCGCGCCCTGCGCCCCGCCTTGTCGGCGCTGATCTTGATATCCGCGATGTCCTTCGCCGCCTGCCCGAAATGCCGGTCGAGGTTTTCCACCCGGCTACCCAGCCGGTCCACATCGGCATAAAGCAGGCCCAGTTCCTTGCGGATCGCCCCCGCCTGTTCCTGCATCCGCGCATCCTTGAGGATCGCCCGCATCGTGTTCAGCGTCGCCATGCAGGTGGTCGGCGACACGATCCAGACCCGCGCTGCGAACCCATCGCGCACCACTTCGGGGAAGTTCGCGTGCAGCTCCGCATATACAGCCTCGGAGGGCAGGAACATCAGTGCACCGTCCGCGGTTTCGCCTTCGATGATGTATTTCTCGGAAATGTCCTTGATGTGCTTTCGCAGTGAAAGCCGAAGCTGCTGCGCCGCGCGGGTCAGTTGATCCTGCGTCTCGGCGCGGCGCAGTTGTTCATAGGCTTCCAACGGAAACTTGCTGTCGATGGCAATCGGCCCAGGCGGGTTCGGCAGGTGGATCAGACAGTCCGCCCGTTTGCCGTTCGAGAGTGTCGCCTGCAGCGTATAGCTGTCCTTGGGCAGCGCCTTGCCGACGATATCCGTCAACTGGATCTCCCCGAACGCGCCACGGGTCTGCTTGTTCGACAGGATGTCCTGCAGCGACAGCACGTCGCCAGACAGCTTGGTGATGTTCTCCTGCGCCTTGTCGATGCTCTGGAGTCGCTGCTGGAGATCCCCCAGCGATTGCGCCGTGCGTCGGGCGGAGCCGTGCAGGTTCTCGTTCATCTGCTCCTGCACCTGCGCCAGACGCCGCTCCAT